>JANMQT010000198.1:0-4731 GCA_031370675.1 Verrucomicrobiota bacterium | reverse complement strand
TGCACAATATCGGCCTGCTGAGCCGGCAGCACCTTGTGCTCGTGCCGATGGTGCGGCCGCCCGAGGCGCTTCCGCTGTTCACGGAGGACTCCTCGCTGTCGCCGGTGGGCGACACCCGCGCGCTTTATTCCCGCCTGGGCGGTCATCTGCGGTGGCGTCACCTGCACGAAACAGGCGAAGCCCTGCGCCGCCTTGGCGTGAAATTTTCCCTGCTCGACCAGGAGCGCATGACGGCCCAGCTCGTGAATCGCTACCTCGAGGTGAAGGCCCGGCAGTTGATTTAACGCCATGATTCTCGACCTCGAAAAATTCACGGCCTCGGCGCGGCCGCATTGGGACGAGCTGGAGGTGATGTTGCAGAAATTCGACGCGGACCCCACGCACCGCTTCGCCGACCTGGGCGCGGCGCAGCGATTCTATTATTTGTACCAGCGCGCCGCATCGGATCTCGCGCGCTTGACGACTTTTTCGGCCGAACCCGAGGTGCGCAAGCGGCTCGACGGCCTGGTGGCGCGGGCCTACGCGGAACTGCATTCGGCGCGGGAAGCGGGCGACTCGCGCTGGCGGCCGTTGCATTGGTTGATGCATACGTTTCCGCAGACATTCCGCCGGCATATCGGGGCATTTTGGATTTCGCTCCTGATCACCGTGGTGGGTTGCGTGCTCGGCGGGTTCGCGGTCGCGCGTGATCCGGAGGCGAAGCTCGCGCTGCTGCCGTACGGCCATGGGGAAATGAACCCGAACAAGCGCGTGGCGCAGGAGGAGAGCGGGGCCGGCCAGGATCTCGGGGGTAAAAAGGCGTCGTTCTCCGCGCATCTCATGGCGAACAACATCAACGTCTCGATCACCGCGGTCGCCCTCGGCCTGACGTGGGGCATCGGCACGGTTGTCGTGCTCTTTTACAACGGCGTGATTCTCGGCGGCGTTTGCGTCGACTACCTGGCCGCCGGCGAGGGCCTGTTTCTCGCCGCGTGGTTGCTGCCGCATGGATCCATCGAGATCCCCGCCATTCTGGTGGCCGGCCAGGGCGGACTCCTGCTCGCTCGCGCCGTCATCGGCTGGGGTCGGCGCGTGCCGTTTTCGCGGCGTTTGAAGGCCATCCTGCCGGATCTCGCGACGCTGATTGGCGGCGTGGCCGTGATGCTCGTCTGGGCCGGCATCATCGAGGCCTTTCTCTCGCAGTACCACGCGCCGGTGCTGCCGTATGGCGTGAAGATTGCCTTCGGCGCCGTGCAACTCGCGAACCTCATCCTGTTCCTCGGATTTTCCGGCCGCTCGAAAAATCCGGTGGCCACCACGCCATGAGCGCGCCCGCCACGCTGGCTGCCGGCCGGACCAATTCCCTGGTGATTCGCCTGCCAGAAGGCGTCGATTTCGCGCTGCCGCTGGCTGGACCGCTTTCGCGTTTTTACGCGCTGGCCATCGATGTGGTGGTCTACTACGCCATCTGCTCCGTGCTTGGGAAAGTCGTCGTGCTTTTCGGCCTGATCAGCCCTGACCTGGCCCGAGCCAGCATGTTGATCGCGTATTTTGTCGTGCCCATCGCCTACGGCATCGCCTGCGAATGGCTCTGGCGCGGACAGACGCTCGGCAAGCGCCTGCTCCGGCTCCGCGTGATGGACGCCACCGGACTGCGGCTGCGCTTTAGCCAGGTGTTAATGCGCAATCTCCTGCGCGCCGTCGACGTGCTGCCGGGTTTCTATCTCGTGGGTGGCGCCGTCTGCCTGCTCAGCCGGCGCAGCCAGCGACTGGGCGATCTCGCCGCCGGCACGGTCGTGGTTCGGCTGCCCGACGAAAGGCTGCCGGACTTCACGGCCCTCGGCTTGCAATTCAAATTCAACTCCCTGCGCGAAAATCACGTCCTCGCCGCCCGGTTGCGCCAGCGCGTGCCGCCCGCCATCGCCGCGGTCGCCCTGCGCGCGCTGCTTCGCCGCGAACATCTCGATCCCGAACCGCGGGTGGAAATTTTTCGCGAACTCGCCACGCAACTAAAGGATCTGGTGCCGTATCCCGACGCCATCGTGGCCGATCTCTCCGATGAAGCGTACGTGCGCAACGTCGTGGAAATCGTCTTCCAACCCTCGGGGCTCGCGTCGCCCCCGAAGCGCGCTATCGTGGCCCCTCCAACCTGAATTTGACTCATTTATGTCCGACCCCCGCTACGACCAGCTCGCGAATCTGCTCACGAATTTTTCGACCAAGCTTCAGCCCGGCGAACGCGTCCTGATCGATACCTACGACATCCCCGAGGCCATGACCGTGGCACTGATCCGCGCGGCGCGGGCCACCGGCGCGCTGCCCTATGTGCAAATCAATCACGGCCGTATCTCGCGCGAACTCGCGCGGGAGGCAGTGGACGCGCAGTACGACGTGATTTCGGAACTCGAACTCGCCCGCATGCAGAAAATGCAGGCCTATATCGCGGTGCGGGGCAGCCATAACATCACGGAGATGTCCGACGTGCCGAGCGACCGGATGAAACTGGTCATGAAGGCCATGCGCCCCGTGACCGACCATCGCGTGCGCAAGACGAAATGGTGCGTGCTGCGCTGGCCCTCGTCCGCCATGGCCCAGCAGGCGGGCATGAGCTCGGAGCAGTTTGAAGATTTTTATTTCCGGGTCTGCACGCTGGACTACTCGAAGATGGAGCCCGGCATGGCCGCGCTCAAGGCCCGCCTCGAGAGGGCAGACAAGGTCCAGATCAAGGGCCCCGGCACTGATCTCAAGTTCAGCATCAAGGGCATCAAGTCGATCTCCTGCGGCGGATCGCACAACATTCCCGACGGCGAGGTTTTCACCTGTCCGGTGCGCGACTCCGTCGAGGGCACCATCACCTTCAATGCGCCCACCATCTATCTCGGCACGAATTTCGACGGCATCCGGCTCGACTTCCAAAAGGGCAAGGTGGTGCGCGGGGAGGCTGCCGGCGGATTGACCGCGAAGTTGAACGAGGTGCTCGATTCGGACGAGGGCGCCCGGTACATCGGCGAGTTCTCGATGGCGTTTAATCCGCACATTCTCCAGCCCATGCGCGACATCCTGTTCGACGAGAAGATTTCGGGCTCCTTTCACTTCACGCCCGGCCAGGCGTACGAGGAGGCCGACAATGGCAACCGCAGCCAGGTGCATTGGGACATGGTGAGCATCCAGCGTCCCGACTACGGCGGCGGCGAAATCTTTCTCGACGGGGAATTGATTCGCAAGGACGGCCTCTTCGTCGATGGTCCGCTCGCCGCGCTGAATCCCGAGCGGCTGATGTGAGCCCAGCGCAAGCCGTGACCGTCGGTGAACAGATTGCGAATAAATGTGGATAGGTGACCGCAGGCCTCTGAAGTCGAATGACCCCGCTGGAAATCCGCCTTGGGTATAAGTTTCGGAACACGCTGTTGCTGGCGGAGGCGTTGACGCATCCGAGCCTGGGCTTCGAGACGAAGCAGCCGCATTTCGACAATCAGCGCCTGGAATTCCTGGGCGACGCCGTGCTGCAGCTCGTTTTCACGGAGCATCTCTTTCAAATTTTCCCGGCGGCGGCGGAAGGGCAATTGACCAAACTGCGCGCGCGTCTGGTGTCGCGCGAGGGCTTAAAGGATCGGGCGGCCGAACTGGGCCTGGGTCCGTTCATTATGATGGGCCGCGGCGAGGAGGCCACCGGCGGCCGCAAGCGCGCGTCGATTCTGGCGAACACCTTTGAAGCGCTGATCGGCGCGATGTATTTGGACGGCGGCTTTGAGGTGGCGCGCCAATTTGCCCTGCGGGAGGCGGATCAAGTCCTGCAGGACATCCTCAAGAACCCCGACGAGGCGAATCCCAAGGGCGAACTGCAGGAACTCCTGCAAGCCATCTCGCCGCGCAGTCCGACGTACGAAATCACCACGGAGTCGGGACCCGATCACGAGCGCGCTTTCGAGGCGAAGGTCTGCTGGGAAGGCCTCGACCTCGGGTTCGGAGGGGGCAAAAGCAAGAAGCAGGCAGAAGCCGATGCCGCTCGCCAGGCCCTAGCCGCGCGGCGTTGGGAACAGGTGCCCGGTCGCGCGGTTGTTCCGGAGACCAAATCCGAGGAGCCCGACAAATCCGCGAGCAACGCGTGAACAACTTCCGATAACCGTGTGGTTGTTGGCGGGACCCCGACTTTGGCAAGTCACCGGCGGGTTACTCGCAGCTTCTTCGGATGGCAAAATGCGCGTCCGTGGTGTGTTGCGGGCGGCTTGAGCGTTCCATCAACGAGTTATTGGCACCCTTATGATGAAGGATTGGTCTTTCAAAAATAAAATCAAAGTCATCAGAGCGGGTGAACAACTCAACGGCGAAGAAAGTACTGGCCGAGCGGCGGACATTGTCCATCATTTCGCGCAGCCAGAAACCCCCGCGCCCCGACTCCCATGAATGTCCCCGAGAATCTCCGTTACGCGAAATCCCACGAATGGCTCCGGCCGTCGGACGGCGTGGTCGGCATCACCGACCATGCGCAATCGGAGCTGTCGGACGTGGTCTTCGTGGATCTGCCGAAGGTGGGTCGCAAGGTGAAGGCCGGCGAAACGATCGCGGTGGTGGAATCGGTCAAGGCGGCGAGCGACATCTATTCGCCGGCGGGCGGCGAGGTCATCGAGGTGAACGGCGCCCTGGCCGACAACGCGTCGCTGGTGAACACGGATGCGTTTGGCGAGGGCTGGATGTTCAAGCTGAAGCTGGATAATGCCGCCGAGGCGTCGGCCTTGATGGATGCCGCGGGTT
>JANMQT010000288.1:0-4112 GCA_031370675.1 Verrucomicrobiota bacterium | reverse complement strand
TTTTCTGAATCGGACGGTGGCAATCGTGGGTTCCGCGTTTAATTGTGCCTGAGCCCAACCGCCCGCCGCTAATGCAAGTCGCCGACCTCCGTGGCATTCTCCAATACGTTCCGCGCTTTCGCGACCGAATTTTTGTCATCGCGATCGATGGTGAGATTATCGAGTCCGAGAACTTCTCGAATCTCCTGCTCGATCTCGCGGTGCTGCGGTCGCTGAATATCCGCGTCGTCCTGGTTCACGGCGCGCGCCACCAGATCGAGCGCCGGGCCCAGGAGGAGGGCATCACGTTGAGCAACACCGACGGCTCGGGCATCACGGACGCCGCCACCCTGCGGGTCGGCCTCGATGCCGCGACGCGGCTCACCCACGAGCTGCTCGAAGGCCTGACGTCGGTCGATCTTCGCGCGGCCTACGCCAACGCCATCATCGCGTACCCGCTCGGAATCATCGGCGGCGTGGACCAGCAGCACACGGGCAAGGTCGAACGGGTCGACACCGAAACCCTCCAATACCTGCTGGAAAAAGGGGTCGTGCCCGTGCTGCCGCCGCTGGGGTTCGACGGCGATGGCCGGACCTACCGGGTGAATTCCGACGGAATCGCGGTGGAAGTGGCGCTGGCGCTCAAGGCCGCCAAGATCCTCTTCCTCTGCGAAACCGGAGTGCTGGAGGACGAGGGCCAGCTCGTGCGGCAGCTTTCGATCGCCGAGGCGGAGGAATCCCTGAAAAAGCGCCGGGGCGCCATGCCGCGCAACCTCGCCCTCAAGCTCGAGTGGGCCGCGCGCGCCTGCCGCGAGGGCATTCCCCGCGTCCATCTGCTCGACGGCCATCAAAACGAGGCGCTGCTCACCGAGGTCTTCAGCAGCGAGGGCATCGGCACGATGATCTACTCGAACGATTACCAGCAGATCCGCAAGGCGCAAAAGAAGGACGTCCGCCGCGTCATCTCGCTCATCCGGCAATCCGTGCAGAACGAGGAACTGGTGCGCCGGACCCGCAGCGACATCGTCAACCAGCTCGACGACTACTGGGTGCTCGAGGTCGACCGCAACATCGTCGGCTGCATCGCGCTGCACCCGTACCCGAAGGAGGACATGGGCGAACTCGCCTGCCTGTACGTCAACCGCGCGAGCGAACACTCGGGCTACGGCCGGCGCTTGATGGCCTTTGTCGAGAATCTCGCGCGCGAAAAGGGACTCGGAAATCTCTTTGCGCTTTCCACCCAGGCGTTCGTCTACCTCCAGCAAAAAGGCGGCTTTCGCGAGGCAACGCCCGACATTCTCCCGCCCGCGCGGCGCGAGAAATACGATGAGAGCGGCCGGCACTCGCGCGTGCTCATCAAACCGGTGGGCAACAATGTCTTAACGGGCGAGCCTGCGACAACCGGGGGCGCTTGATCGGCTCCGGTGCTGCTTCCGCGCAGCGCGCGAATACGTCAAGTTTTTTCTCAGCGCACGCGGTGAAAAAAGTCGTGACGAAATTGCCATTTTTTCTTGTTCGCGTGATACCCTCCACTACGGTCGCATTCCCCGTCACCCCCGACGGGATTTTTTGCCCCTCAGACCATGGAGTCCGAACTTTCCCTGTTTCCCGCCCCAGCGACAAATCGCTATGAAGACATCTGGCGGAGCATTGGCGAATTTCTGCGCCCGCAGTTGAGCCCGGATGGTTATCAGCGCTGGTTCGCGTCGATGGAAATCGCCGAGGCCGACGAGGACACCCTCACGCTGCGCGCCCCGAACAGCATCCATCAATTCTGGATCGAAAGTAATTATCTGGCGGTGTTGCAATCGGCGGTAGCCGGCGTGCTCGGCGCACCGCGCAAGATTCTTTTCACGATTGCCGACGCTTCTTCCCAGCCGCGAGCCAGCGCGATCCCCCCGGCCAGCGAGGACGCGTTGCCGATCGCGGCGCGCGCCGCCACGCTCACGCCGCCGGCGGATCTGGCGGACGGAACCGTCGAGGCGCCCATCGTGCCCGGGCTGAACTCGCGCTACACTTTCGAGACGTTCGTGGTCGGCCCGAACAACCAGTTTGCGCATGCCGCGGCGCACGCCGTCGCGCAGGCCCCATCCAAGACCTACAATCCCCTCTTCATCTACGGTGGGGTGGGCCTTGGCAAGACGCATCTTATGCAAGCGGTGGGACTTACGATTGCGGAACGGAAGCGGACCGCCCGCGTGGTTTACGTTTCGAGCGAGAAATTCACGAATGAGTTCATCGACGCGATCCAGAACAACCAGCTGGTCCGGTTCCGGAAGCGGTACCGCGCGGCGGACGTGTTGTTGATCGATGACATCCAGTTCCTCGCCGGCAAGGAACGTTCGCAGGAGGAATTCTTTCACACGTTCAACGCGCTCTTCGACGGTCACAAGCAGATCGTCCTCTCGAGCGATCGTCCACCCGCGGAAATCGGCGGCCTGGAGGCGCGACTGGTCTCGCGTTTCGAATGGGGACTGACGGCTGAATTGCAGCCGCCGGACATCGAGACGCGCCTCGCCATTCTGCGCAAGAAGGCGGAGGGCATGCAGGTGAAGCTCGACGCGGCGATCCTGGAATTTCTGGCCCGCAAGATCCGCACGAATGTTCGCCGGCTCGAGGGCGCGCTGATGCGCGTGGCGTCGTTCGCATCGCTCAGTTCCAGCGAGCTCACGCTCGAGCGCGTGGAGCATCTGCTGAAGGATATCCTGCAGGAGGAGGCGCGCCGCGCGGTGACGATCGAGCAGATTCAACGCGCGGTGGCGGAGCATTACGATGTGCGCCTTGCCGACATGACGAGCAAGCGCCGTCCCGCGAACATCGCGTTCCCGCGGCAGGTGGCGATGTATCTGGCGCGCGAATTGACGAAATGCTCGCTCAATGAAATCGGCGACGCGTTCGGCGGCCGCGATCACGGCACCGTGCTGCACGGACATCGCCTCGTGAAAAAGCGGATCGGCGAGGACGAAAAATTGCGCCAGGTGGTGTCGCTCTTGGATAGCCAGCTGCAGAGGTAGGGGAAGTCGAAAGTCGAAAGTCGAGGGTCGAAGGCCAGCAAGGGGAAGTTCGACTCGGTCGAGTGCGATCTTGTCGCCGGCCTCGCTGAGGCCAGGCTGGAGGCGACGTTCGACTTGGTGCGACTTGGCGATTCGCTTCTCACGCTGTTTCCGCCCCGGCCTCAGCGAGGCCGGCTACAGCTCGCCCCCGGGTTCCCCCCGTTACTGCGCCAGATATCTCTCCAGCCGCTCGCGCAAAAACGTCCGCGCCCGAAACAGCAGGCTCTTCACCGCCGGGACGGTCAGCTCAAGCACGCGGGCGATTTCCTCGTAGGGCATCTCCTCATACCGCCGCAGCACCACCGCCATTCGCTGCTGCTCGGGCAATTCGCCAATCGCCGCATCGATCGCCTCCCGCATCTCCTGTTCGAGCAGGGCCGCTTCCGGCGAGGGCGCCGAGTCGTCCGCGAATTGCCGCGGGCCCGCGTCCTCGTCCGATCCCGGGACGGGCGCATCGAGACTGGAGGTCGGTCGATTCTTCCGTCGACGCGATTCGTTGAAGACCAGATTGCGCGTGATGGTAAACAGCCAGGTCGTGAATTTCGCCGTTGGCTCGTAGCGCGCGGCCGATTTCCACACCCGCAGAAACACCTGCTGCGCGATGTCCTCCGCATCCATCGTTTCCGGGCCCAGCATGCGCACCACCGTGCCAATTACCCGCCCCTGGTGCGCCTCGACCAGCTCCCCGAACGCATCCCGGTCGCCCTGCTTGACCCGCTGCATCCACTCGAGGTCCTGAGCTTCGGGAGTGACGGTGCTTTCCATGGATGCGGTGAGCCGGCCAGCGAAAAGAGCACGAGTCGAACCAAATGAAACCCGGTCCAGTCGCGAAAGTTTCGATTCGTTCGACGGAAAGACGGCTGCACGCGTCTTTTGGTTGCACGAAATCCCCCGTGTGGGAGCATTCCTTGTGAAACTTTTCACAAGCCCTCGCTGAGGTTGCGACCCCATGAACCCCGCCCTGCTGCCGAGCGAATTGCGACCCATTTACGAAAAAGTGGCCGCCGGGCAACGCGTGTCGGAGTCGGATGCGCTCGAGCTTTACGCAACCAAAGACATCAACGCCCTCGGCCGGATCGC
>JANMQT010000287.1:0-6373 GCA_031370675.1 Verrucomicrobiota bacterium | reverse complement strand
CCGGCGCGCGATGTCGAAACGCAGGGTGATGATCTCGTTCAACAGCGGGCCGTTGACGTCGGCCGCGAGCGAGTCGCGCGCGGCGTACACCCTGCGGCGCGTGACCTCGTTGCGCGCGTTGTCGAGCACCGCCTGCGCCTGATAGGCCTCGTTCGCCATGATGGTGAAGGTCTGGCCATCCTCGGATTTCTTGATCGCGGGCGAGTTGAGGAAATCCTCCGGCACTCCGTCCAACTCCGCGCGCGTAAACTCCACCGGCGCGGTGGCGGCGGTGACGTTCGCTTGAAAGGTGTTCGTCAGATCCGCGAGTTCCTTGCGGCGTTTCTCAACTTCGCGGCGCTTCTCCGGCGGCAGGCTCAAGCCGGCCCGGCGGTAATCGCGGAGCGTGTGCTCCAGCAACCGCGCCGGCTCGGCCGCCAGCTTGGATTTCGTCCGGGTAAACGCCTGCACCGATTTGTAGACGTCCTCGCGATAGTCGAGTCCCACGGACCACTTCTCGATCCTCGTGACCGCCTTCTCCGCCGCCTCGCGCACCATCGCGTCGCGGCTGGTCTCCTTCGTGAGCGACAAGCGGTTGGCCACCGTGCCGACCTGATGGCCGATCGCATCAAGCGCTCCAATCGTGTTGGCGAACGTGACCTGCTTCGAGGGCAGTTTGCCGATCTGGTCGAGGGCCGCGTCCGCTTCCTTGAGGACCGCGTCGGCGGCGGCCGTCACCGCCTCCGGGGTGGTCTCGAAGGTTGGAATCGACAGGACTGAATTGAACTTCACCGCCTCCGCCTGGAACTCCTCAAACTTGCGCAAATCGGCCGCACGCGCGCCGAGGGCGAACACGATGATTGAAAGGAACCCGAGGAATGAAGGGAGCTCTTGCATGAATGGGGCTGGCGAAAAAGTCATGCTTTCAAGGGGGCGCAAGATGAATCGTACCGTCAGGCCAAGGACTCACGAGTACTTCGCGCGCAACATCGCCAGATGATCCTCGATTTCGGTCGTCCGGCCCGTGACGGTCGCCATCAACTCCTGCGGGAGCAGCGCGCTGGCCTTGTGGTGCACCTTTTCACGCATCCACTGGAAGAGCGTGCCGTAGCGGCCGGACTTCAGGTCGCCGGTGATTTCCGGCTTCTCGCGGAGCGCGGTGGCGTAGAGTTGGGCGCCATTGAGGTTCCCAAGGCTGTAGGTGGCGAAATAGCCGATCAATCCCGCGCTCCAGTGAATGTCCTGCAGGCAGCCGTGCGCGTGATCGGGCACCTTGAGCCCGAACGACTTCTCAAATTCCTCGTTCCACGCCGCCGGGACGTCCGCCAGCGCCAACTCCCCCTCGAGCATCCGTCGCTCCAAGTCGAAGCGCAGCATGATGTGCAAATCGTAGGTCACCTGATCGGCCTCCACCCGGATGAATGAGGGCGACACGCGGTTCACCGCTGCGCACACCTGATCCGGCGTGTACTTTCGCAGCGCCGGAAAATGCTGGACCGCGCACGGGTACCAGAAATCCCAAAAATCCGGCGTGCGACCGACCAGGTTCTCCCACAACCGCGACTGGGACTCGTGGATGCCGAGCGAAATGGCCGAGCCCATCGGCGTGCCGAATGCGTCCTGATCGACGCCCTGCTCGTACATGCCGTGACCGGCCTCGTGCATCACGCTGAAGAGCGACGAAAGGAAATTGCCTGTGTCGTAGCGCGTGGTCAGTCGCGTGTCGCCCGGGCCCGGACGGGTGCAGAACGGATGTGTGGTGGCATCGATCCGGCCGGAGTCGAAATCGAAGCCGATGGCCCGCGCGACCTCCTCGTTGAAGGCCACCTGGGCGGCGACGGGGAAGTCACCTTCGAGAATGGGCGCGGATTTTGATTTCTCGAGGGCCAGTCCGAGTACCTCCACCAGCCGGGGCCGGAACGCCGCGAAGAGCGTGGTCAGGTCCTTCGACCGCGCGCCCGGCTCGTAGCCCTCGAGCAGCGCGTCGTAACGGGAGGCCTCGAAACCCCAGTAGTCGGCCATCCGTCGCACTTGCTCGAGAATCTTCGCGAGGATCGGTGCGAAATGGGAGAAATCCGATTTCTTGCGCGCCTCGATCCAGACGGAATTGGCCAGCGCCGTCGTCCGTGCATGATCCTCCACCAGTTCGACCGGGATCTTCGTCGCGCGATCATAATTGCGCCGCCAGCCGCGGACATTGGCTGCCTCGCTGGAGTCGGCCGCGTAGCCTTTCGCCTCGCCGTCGCTGATCCACCCGCCGACCTCGGGCGCGGTGAACAGGCGGTGCGTCAGGCCGCTCAGGTGGCTGAGCTCCTCGGCGCGCCACGGGATGCCATTCTTGGGCAGGCCGGTTTCCTGGTCCCAATGCAGGAGGCTGGCCGTGCCCTCGAGCAGGGCGATTTCGCGGCTACGCCGGATTAAATTCTGGTAGGAATCGTTCATGAGTTTGGGAAGGAACCACGAATTGAACACGAATTAACACGAATTAGGAAGGGGCCGATGCAGTCATTCTTCAAGATTCGTGTCGGGTTCGTGTGAATTCGTGGTTTTCTCTCCCGCCGCCGGTGACACGATCGTCATTTGCCTACGTCCGCGGCGGCCGGATGTTCCGAATCTGGTCTACCAATTACTTATGAAATCCCCTGCTCCCAAACGCAAAGCCGCCGTCCGCAAGCACACATCCCTGCATGCGACCAAGAACGACCTTTCCGCCACGACTCGCACGAAGGCCATCGCGCTGCTCAACCAGCAGCTCGCAGACATCTTTGATCTCTACAGCCAGACCAAGCAGGCGCACTGGAACGTGAAGGGCCGGCATTTCATCGCGTTGCACGAGCTTTTCGACAAGCTGGCGGACATGGTCGAGGAACACATCGATGTGATCGCCGAGCGCGCGCAGTCACTGGGTGGCACCGCGGTCGGCACCGTGCGCGCCGCGGGGACGGCGAGTTCATTGCCGGAGTATCCGATCGGCACGGATGATGGTTTCGCGCACGTGGATGCACTGATTCAACGCTATGCGCTCGCGGCGAAGTCCGCGCGCGCCGCGATCGACTCAGCCGACAAGGCGGGCGATGCGGACACGGCCGATCTTTTCACCGCCGTTTCGCGTACGCTGGATCAGGCCTTGTGGTTTCTCGAGGCCCACGTGCAGGCGTAGTCGGAACGTAACCTCCGGGCGCGTTGACAAAGGTAGGGACGGCCGTCCTCGGTCGTCCCAAACTTATCCGCTGGACGCGCTTCGAGGATCGGATGGCCTCATCCGTCGTGACGTTGTTCCCGTCAATTTGGGACGTTTCGGCGGGACGTCCCCACCAATTTTCGCCAACGCGCCCGGAGGTCGCGTTCCACTTACGGAGCCAGCCGCACGCGATAGAAAACCTTTGGCGCGCCCGGCGGCACCGCGGAATCCGTGAAGCTCGTTTGCGCTCCGGCCGCCGGCACGCTTCCGCTTACCGTCGCGAATGACTGCAGATCCACCGAGCGCTCCACGGTGTAATTCTTTCCCGCCACGCTCTGCCACGCGATCATCATTGCCCCTGGACCGGCCGGCGCAAGCGAGGTGACCCGAAAAGCCGAGGCGGGATTGCGCGGGTCCGTGCCCGCGCGGAATTCCGCGAGATTGGACATGCCGTCGCCATCAGAATCAAGCGCGGCATCCGCGGCACTGTTCTTGTTCAGACCGAATAGATCCTCCCACCAATCGGGAATGCCGTCGCCGTCGCTGTCCACGATCAACAGGCCGGTCAATTGCACGGTGTTCGCGCCCGCGTAGACCACCATGAATCGGGCATAGCCATCGGTCGTGGTCAGCAATCCGCCACTAGCCACATTCGCGAACGCGCCGCTAAGCGGATTCGCGCTGGCCAGCAGCGTAAAACTCGCGCCGGCTGTCATCAGAGCCTAAAAATTGTTGATCAGGCTGACCGTGAGGGCGCCTCCCAACGTGACGTTGCCCGCGACGTTGACGAAATCGATTTGCGCAGCAGAGAAGCCGCCGATTTCCATGCGCAACTCCGAGGTACTCGCGAGGCCGAGGTTGCCGGTGATGTCGAAGCGGCCGGGCGACGCGCCGGGGGCAATCTTGCCAGCGTTGGTGACATTCCCCGCGAGAGTCCCAACGCCGGTGAGCGAGACGAGAGGGCCCACGCTCAGGCCGTTGGCGAAGGAAAACGTGCCGCGTTGCAGGCTGATCGTCGCCGGGTTGATGCCGTCGCCGACGCTCGTCAGGCGGTTGAGATTTACCGAAACGTTCGGGGCGTTTGACGCGATCGTGACATTGCCGACCACCGTGGTCAGGGATCTCAAATTGATAAGCATTGCCGCGGTGTTGCCGCTGACATCCAGGCTGCCACCGGCACTCATCGGGCCGTTGTTGCCGATCACGGTTTTGGCCACCTCATTGGCTTTGGCGCCGGACCCGCCACCGACAGTGGTCAAAGAGCTGAGGTCGACTGTAGTCGCCGACGTGTTGCCACTCACGTTTACGCTCCCGCTGGCCGTTGTCAGACTTCCCAGACCAACGGTAGTCGTACTTGCGTTGCCGCTGACGTTCACGCTGCCGCCCGCACTTGTGAGATTTCCGAGATCAACCGTGGTTATGCTTGTGTTGCCGCTGACGTTCACGGCGCCGCCGGCAGTCGTGAGCGAGCCGAGGTTCACCGTCGTCGCGGTCGCGTTTGATGAGACGTTCACGGTGCCACCCAAACTCGTGAGAGATGCTGCGCTAACGATCGTCAAGTTCGGGTTATTCGTGACCATGAAATCTCCAGTCAACGAACTCACCCATGGCAGATAGAATGCCGTTTGTTGGCTGTCGCCCGAAAGGTTGACGGAATCCGGCGTGACATAACGAATGCGTTGATTGCCATAATCCGAAATGAGAAGACCTCCGCCGGGCACAACGACCAAGCCCAGGATGTCATTGAACTTTGCGGCGAGCGCCGGACCACCATCGCCGGACGAACCATCCTCACCAGTGCCCGCGAAAACCGTGAGCTGGCCGCTGGCGAGATCCACCTTAAACACCTGTCTGCCGTTGCCGGCGCTGCCGCCACCACCGATGAACAGTGTGTTGCCCGATTGGTCCACGGCGAGCGCATACGTGTGCTGGAGGTTCATGCTCGTGGCCGGCCCGCTGCCGCCCAGCGGTAGGTTGCCTCCGCCCGCGACGGTATTGATGATCCCCGTCAGTACATCTACCCGGCGAAAACGGCCATTCATTTGGGCATAATCGGAGATAGTCAGATTGCCGGCGGTATCGGCCGCGACCTGTTGGGAGGTCGCAAACGACGCCGCTGTGGCCGGTCCGCCATCACCCGCCGATGTCGCCCCACCGTTGCCGGCAATCGTCGTGATGATGCTGGTGATCGGATGAACCTGACGAATCCGGTTATTGGATAGATCGACGATGTAAAGTTTACCTGCATTGTCGGTGGCGACGCTAATCGGGGTTTGAAAACTCGCCTGGTTGGCGGGCCCTCCGTCTCCGCTAAACCCGAAGCCGCCGATGCCCGTGCCGGCATACCGGGTGAGCTGGCCGCTGGCGAGGTCCACCTTGCGCACCCAATTGTTGTCTATATCCGCGAAGTAAAGCGAGTTCCTCGCGCGATCCACCGCGAGAGACAGCACCCCGGTGATCTCCGCGTTGATGGCCGGTCCGTCATTTCCGGCGCTACCGGCGGTGCCGTTGCCGGCAATGGTCGTGATAATGCCGGTGGCGGGCGAAACGGCGCGGATGCGAAAATTATTATTGTCGGCGAGATAGAGCGTGCCGTCCCGACCGATGGCTAGCCCGGCAGGGCCGCCCAAGTTGGCGTTGAGGGCCAGCCCGCCGACGCCGGAGAAGCCGGCGAATCCGTTTCCGACGACTGTGATGACGGTGCCGGAGGGGGCCGTCTGGGCCCCAGCACGGTGCCCTGGGTGGAATAATCCGCCTAGGACGACACTGGCGATGGTAGGAATCAAGGCACGCATAGAGCAGGGCTTCTATGGGCTGACGGGGGACTGAGCCTACGCCTCCGGCGAGTCGGATTGGAAGTGAAATCCCGCGGGCCGCGTAAGTAACTATGCTCCGATTGCACCCATGGGCTTTTGGAAAACTCGAAGATTCAAACTTGGAACTCGAAGAAAATTTAAGTCGGAAGCGCGAAAAAAGCTCAGCAGGCCAACCCAGAGAGTTTTCCCATTTCAATTATTTTCGACGCTTTCTTCGAGTTTCGAATTTCGCGCTCCGAGCTTTCCTCAGATCACTCCCTTTTTCCGCAACGCATCCTCCATCGCGCGTTCCATCAGGATCGTTGCCAGCGTTTGCGTGGCGTCATCCAATGCGCTCGTCGCTGCCTGCAGCGCCGGCAGGGACTCACCGGCCAGGGCGCGCTCCAATTCCGCCAGC
>JANMQT010000196.1:0-11473 GCA_031370675.1 Verrucomicrobiota bacterium | reverse complement strand
GCGCGAAGGCGGGAGCGACCGCGGTCGCGTGCTCGATGGCGGGCGAGTGACCGGCGAGGCGAGCTTCTTTGTCAGCACGGATTTGCAACAAGATCAGCGCCAGGCATTCCCGCGGGCCGCAGAACAGGCCGCGCAGCGACTGGTCGGGCAGCTCTCGGAGGGATTCTAGGGGGCGTCGAAAGTCGACCGTCGACCGCCAGAAATTTCGCGAGCACTCGGTCGAAGCGAATTTGGGCGGGTTTTGATGTGCAAGAATCTGCGTTAATCTGCAGTTTCATCCGCGGGCGGTCGACCGTCGACCCTCGACTCTTTCTCCCGATGCTCTACCTTGTTGCCACGCCGATCGGCAATCTTGCCGATATCACATTGCGCGCACTGGAGACGCTGCGGGCGGTCGATCGGATCGCGGCTGAGGACACGCGACATTCGCAAATTTTACTGCGACACCACGGCATCACGGGCAAGGCGCTGCTGAGTTTTCACGAGCACAACGAAGCGCACCGCACCGCCGAACTGATCGAGCGGATGAAGGCTGGAGAAAGTGTCGCGGTGATCACCGATGCCGGCCTGCCGGGCATTTCCGATCCCGGGCTGCGCCTGGTGAAGGCGTGCCAGCGCGAAGGACTGCCGTTTACGATTCTTCCCGGCGCGAGCGCGCCCGCGCTGGCGCTGGTCGGCTCGGGTTTTGATCCGGGAGACGGTTTTTTCTTCGGCGGATTTTTGCCCAACAAATCGGGCGGCCGCGAGCGGGAGGTGCGGCGCGCGCTGGAACGCGACATCATTTCGCTTTTTTTCGAATCGCCGCATCGCTTGCAACGCACGCTCGATCTGATCGCGTTGCTTGAGCCCGCGCGTGAAGTCTGCGTGGCGCGCGAACTGACCAAGCACTTTGAGGAATACCGCCGCGGTCCGGCGTGCGAGGTGGCTGCCCATTACACTGCGCATCCGCCGAAGGGCGAAATCGTGCTGGTGGTGTCGCCGCGGGAGGACTGAGTCGCCCGGTGGGCGGAACGAAGATCGTTGCCAGCGGCGCTGGCTCCTGAGGTAGGATTCGAACCTACGACCAGTCGGTTAACAGCCGACCGCTCTACCACTGAGCTACTCAGGATTTCGCGACACCCGAATCACCGGGCGGCGGGCCGGCAAAGATGGTTTGGAGCGCCCGTCTCGCAAGCGATTTTTTCCGGGAATCACTTGACGCATCGCACCGCCTCTCCCAGTGTGCGAACGAAAATCAGGCCGGGTTTCGAACCCAGTCGACTTGAAATCTTTTCCCGACCCCGCCCCGGCGGAGTTGCAGCTCGCCCGTCAGGAAAGTCTTCTCGCCGCTGGGCCAGCGCCCCGGCCCCGCAACCGGTGATTGCCGCAATTCGCCGGTTGGCGTCCTACCAATCTCCATCCACTCTGCAGCCCTTTCTAGAAAGCCTTGTTTGAATGTTTAATGGCATAATGGGCCTGTTCTCGAATGACATCGGAATCGATCTCGGAACAGCCAACACTTTAGTTTACGTCAAGGACCACGGCATCGTCTTGCGCGAGCCGTCTGTTGTGGCGGTCAAAGCGGGCACCAACAAGGTGCTGGCCGTCGGCAATGAGGCCAAGCGCATGCTCGGCCGCACTCCCGCCAACATCGTCGCGGTGCGCCCCCTCAAGGATGGCGTTATCGCCGACTTCGAAATTACCGAGGCGATGCTGCGCCACTTCATCACGAAGGTGCACAGCCGCCGGAAATTCGTCCGGCCCCGCGTCGTCATCGCGGTGCCCAGCGGCATCACGGAAGTCGAGAAACGCGCCGTGAAGGATTCCGCGCAGCACGCCGGTGCGCGCGAGGTTTATTTGATCGAGGAGCCGATGGCGGCGGCGATCGGTGTCGGCCTGCCCGTGCAGGACGCCGCCGGCAACATGATCATCGACATCGGCGGCGGCACGACGGAAGTTGCGTTGATCTCGCTCAGCGGAATTGTTTTCAGTCGCAGCGTGCGCGTGGCGGGCGATGAACTCGACGAATCCATCGTCCAGTACATCAAGCGCGCGTACAACCTCATGGTCGGCGAACGCACGGCCGAGGAGATCAAGATCAAGATCGGGTCGGCTTATCCCATGGAGAAGGAGACCAGCATCGAGGTGAAAGGTCGTGACCTCGTGGCCGGTCTGCCCAAGACGCTTACGCTGACTTCGCAGGAAGTTCGCGAGGCGTTGCTGGAGCCGATTTCCACCATCGTGGACAGCGTGCGCATCACGCTGGAGCGATGCCCCCCGGAGCTTTCCAGCGATCTCGTTGATCGCGGCCTCGTCCTCGCGGGCGGTGGCGCGCTGCTGCGCGGGCTCGATAAACTTCTCAGTGAGGAAACCGGTCTCCCGGTGCATGTCGCCGAAGACCCGCTCAGCGCGGTGGCCGAAGGCACCGGCAAGGTCCTCTCCGAGATTAAATTCCTGCGCCAGGTCGCCTCGGCGGAACGTTCGTGGCGGGCTGCCACGGCGTGACCACCCCGCGCGCCACCATGCCCGGGCGATGAACGCCAGACGCTCAGACGCGAAGGTACCGGCGGGCGGTAGCACGGCTGCCCGCTCCATCGCTGTCGGATCATTCCAGCCGGGAGCGCCGACACCATGACGCGCGCCGGGCTCATCGCGCTCGCGGTGTTTATCATCGCGACGGGCCTGCTTTTCAGCCTGAACCCTCGCACGCAGCAACGGCTTTCCGCCGCAGTCTTGCAGGCGGTGGCGCCGGTCTTCAGCACCGGCTCAAGTGTGAAGACCCGAGTGCAGGCGTACACCACCGGTGTGAAGTCGCTGGCCGAGCTTGAGGACGACAACAAGCGGCTCAAGACGGAAAACAACGAGCTGCGCGTGACCAACCAGATGCTCCGTGATCTTGGCGACGAGAACGCGAACCTGCGCCGCGCGCTCACCTACAAGCAACGCTCGAACTTCAAGTTGATTCCCGCCCGCGTGATCGCGCGCGAGTCGGCCACGTGGTGGAGTCAGGTGCAGATCGATCGCGGCGAAGAGGATGGCATCGAAAGCGACATGCCGGTGCTGACCGAGTCCGGGCTGGTCGGCAAGACCACCACGGTTTCGCGGCGCACGGCGTATGTGTTGCTCGTGGCGGACGAGAACTGCAAGGTCGCGGTTTCCATCGAGGGGACGCGGGACCAGGGGATTCTCTCGGGGACGCGACTTTCGACCGGCGCGCAGCCGGAACTGTTGATCCGGTTTCTGCCCAAGACGGTCGAGGCGAGGCCCGGCCAGAAGGTTTTTTCGTCGGGCGTGAGCGGCGGGGTGTTTCCGTCGGGCCTGGTGTTGGGCACGGTGCTCGAGGAGGCGAAGGTGCGCGAGTTGGACGCCCAGGTGCGCGTGAACCCGGCCGTCGACATGTCGCGCCTGGAAAATTTGTTCGTGGTGGTGCCCAACAAGGAGGGAAGCTGACCATGCTCCCGTTTGCCGTCCTCCTCATCGGCGCCACGCTGCTCGCGCAATTGTTCCAGCACTCCCTACCGGCGTTCGACGCGCTGCACGGCGCGCGCGCCACGCTCTTCCCGGTCCTGCTCGCTTACGGCTCGCTCGCCCTGCCGTATCCGCTCGTGCTCGCGCTGGCGTTCTGCGCCGGATTGCTCTGGGACTTGCTGAACCTGCAGGTCATTACGTCCACCGCGACGCTGTTGAAGACGCCCTCGGTCGAGGTGGTGGTGGGCACGAGTGTGGTGCTCTATGGCTTACTCGGTACGCTGATGCACGGATTGCGCCCGTTGTTCCTGCGCGGTCACTGGGAGATTCACGTTCTGCTGAGCGGTCTCTGCACCATCGCGATTCTGCTGGCCGAGTTTCTCGTGCTCAACCTCAAGCGGGGCGGGTTTGATTTCCCGCCCGTGATGTGGTGGCGCATTTTGGCCCCCGGCGTCATCGCTCTGTTCCTCGCGCCCGTCGTCTATCTGATTCTTACGCTCATTGCCTACCTGTTGAAATATCCCGTCCGCGACAACCCGCGGGAGCATACGGGCGGTCTGCAGCGCGGCATCTAATCCCGATGGCTGCCTTCTCCAAAGAAACCCGGCTGCAACTGCTCGCGCTCTTCGTGGTGCTCGCGGTCGGCGGCCTCGTTGCCCGTTTGTGGTGGGTGCAGGTCGTGAAGGGCGACCAATACACGCAGAAAATCCGCGGCGGGTCTCAGGTCACCGTGCGCATCCCATCCGTGCGCGGCGAAATCCGCGATCGCAACGGCGTCACGCTGGTCGGCAACCGCTCCAGCTACCAACTCGAGTTCTACCTGCCCGACATGGTCAATGGCTACCGGCGCTCGGTCGGGCCCAAGGCCGTGCCGTTCATCCCCGCCACCCACACTGTGCGCGGCATGCTGCAGGACACCAAGGAGGTCGACGTAGTGCGCATCGTGAACGACGTCGTGCAGCCCCAGCTCACGCAGCTCGGCATCAGGCAGGAATACAACGCCGACCGCCTGCAAAAACATTTCCGCAACAACACGCAGGTGCCCTACACCTTCGTGGAGGACCTGAAATTCGCCGACATGGCGAAGCTCTCGGAGCGCCATCTCGGACTGCCGGGCGTGAACGTTTCGCCGCGGCCGGTCCGCCAGTATTTCTACGGCGCCCTCGCCGCGCACCTGCTCGGTTATGTCGGGCCCGAGGACACCGACCCCGAAGAGGCCAAGCGTTACAATTTTTACCAGGCCGACGTCTCGGGGAAATCGAACATCGAGCTTACGATGGATCGCTACCTGCGCGGCAAACCCGGCGTCCGCGTTTTGAAGCGTGACGTGAAGGGTGTCGTGGAAGGCGAGGCGAGCTACACGCCGCCCACCCCCGGCTCAAGCGTATACCTGACGATCGACGCCCGCATTCAATTCATCGTGGAGCAGGCCCTGCGCGCCGTCGGGCGCGGCGCGGCGGTCGTCGTCGATCCAAACAACGGCAACATCCTCGCCATGGCTTCGGTGCCCTCGTTCGATCCGAACACCTTCATTCCGAGCGTCTCAGCGAAGGATTGGGCCACGTTGCTCAAGGACGACACGAATCCGCTGGTCAACCGCGCCATCTCCTCATTTGCGCCGGGTTCAACCTACAAGCCGATCACCGCTTTCGCGGGCCTCCGCCGCGGCATCGGCAGTCGCAGCTACAACTGCGCGGGCGGCGTGCAGTACGGCGACAAATTCATGAAGTGCCACATTTTCGGCAAGGGCACGCATGGCACGATCGGTCTCGCTGACGCGCTAAAATATTCGTGCAACGCCTTCTTCTTCCAATACGGCAACGACGCCGGCATCGATCAAATTGAAACGGTTGGGCGACTGCTCGGCCTCGGCCAGAAATCGGGCGTCGAGCTCACGAGCGAGGCCCCCGGCACGCAGCCGGGCCGCAACTGGCTCACCTCGCGCACGCCCCGCGCTCGCTGGTCGGACGGCCAGACCGCCAACACCTCGATCGGCCAGGGTTACGTCGAGACGACCCCGCTGCAAATGGCGCTCGTGGCGGCCACCATTGCGAACGGCGGCACGTGTTTCTATCCGCGCCTGATCGACAAAGTGACGGACCGCGATGGCAACATTGACCTGCAGGATCCTCCCCGGGTCCGCTCGAATTTGCTCGATGAGGGCCTGACCGCCGCCCAGATCGAAGTGGTGCGACGAGGCATGTGGAAGGTCGTGAACGAGTCGGGCGGCACCGCCGCGCGCGCGCGCTTGAAAGGCGTGCAGGTCGCGGGCAAGACCGGCACGGCGGAATTTTATCGCAACGGCGAGAAGGACAATCACACCTGGTTCCTTTCGTTCGCCCCTTACGAGGCGCCGCGCTACGCCATCGCCGTGATCGTCCAGGGCGCCAAGTCGGGCGGCGGGGTGTCCGCGCCCATCTCTGCGAAGATCATGGAGGAATGCCTCGCGCTCGACGACGGCGCCGAGTTGAAGCTGGCTGCGCTCGCGCCGGCGCCGGGCAGTTTCCGTTTCATCAGCGCGATCGATTACAGCAAGTCGGATCCGGTGGTCACGATGCCCGATGCCGCCATGGCCTCGGCGGACGACGCGGATGCCGACGACACGGCGGACGACCAGCAGGCAATCGCGCAACGCGGCCGAGATCGCGATCGCGAAACGCAGCGCGAGGTGCGCAAGGCCGAGCCGGTCATCCGCGCGGATGCCGATGCGCGCGGGCAGGTGCCGGTGCGCGTGGCGATCCCCGTAAGCCGGCCCGCCCAGCCGGCCCCGACGCCAGCCACGAAACCGGACGCGCCGGTGCTGAACACCGTGCGCAAATTTTTCCAGCGCGGCGGCGATGCCCCCGCCACCGAACCCACTCCGCCGCGGGCCACGCGTCCGTGACGCCCAACCGCTTTCCACCCAAAATCCTTTACCCCCAATGCTTCAACTCGTGAAAGAAACCGTTAAAAAAATTCTCGGGATCGGCAAGAAAAAGCCGTCCAATCTCATCGCCATCAGCGTCGAAAAACTCGAACGCCGCGTCGCCCTCCTCGAGGACGGTGTGCTCGAGGAATACAGCGTCGAGCGCGCGTCCGACAAGAACATCGTCGGCGGCATCTTCAAGGGCCGCGTCAAGAACATCGAAAACGGCCTCAAGGCCATGTTCGTCGACATCGGCTTCGACAAGAACGCGTTCCTCCATTTCTGGGACGCGCTCCCCGCCGCGCTCGACAGCGGCATCGAAGAAATCAGCCGCGCCGACGGCAAGCGCAAGGCGGCCAAGAAGCCGACCGTCAAAGATATCCCGAGCATCTATCCCGTCGGCGCCGAGGTCATCGTGCAGGTCACGAAGGGCCCCATCGGCACGAAGGGGCCGCGGGTCACGACCAATCTGAGCCTCGCCGGCCGCTATCTCGTGCTCATGCCGTACTCGGACCAGAGTGGCATCTCGCGCAAGATTGAGGATCCCAAGGAGCGGGAACGCTTGCGCAATATCCTGCGCGAACTCGAAATTCCGGAGGGCATGGGTGTCATTCTGCGCACCGTGGGCGAGGGCCAGCGCTCGCGCTTCTTTGTCCGGGACTTGAGCCTGCTCGTCGAGCAATGGCGCAGCATCGAGCAGAAAATGAAGAAACTGCCCGCTCCCGCGTGCCTCTTCCAGGAACCCGACCTGATCGAGCGCACCGTGCGCGACTTCCTCACCGACGAAATCGATCGCGTGGTGTGCGACGACGAGGAGTCGGTCAAGCGCATGCAGGATTTGGTGGGCCAGATTTCCAAGCGGTCGCGCAGCCGGATCGAATGGCATCAGGGACAGGTCCCGGTCTTTGAAAATTACCGGGTCGAAAAACAGATCGAGGACGCGTACCACCGCCAGGTCTGGCTGCCGTGCGGCGGCTACATCGTGATCGACGAGACCGAGGCGCTCATCGCAATTGACGTGAACACCGGCCGCAACAAGGGCCAGGGCCGGGACATGGACAAGACGATCCTGCAAACCAACCTCGAGGCGGCCGAGGCGATCGCGCGCCAGCTCCGCCTGCGCAACGTGGGCGGGTTGATCATCTGCGACTTCATCGACATGAAGAGCCGCAAGGATCAGCAGTCGGTGTACGACCGCATGCGCGACCGCTTGAAGCGCGACAAATCCAAGACGCACGTCCTGCCGATTTCCGCCCTGGGTCTGATGGAAATGACGCGGCAGCGCGCGCAGGAGAGCATCAGCAGCACGATGTTCGTGCCCTGTCCGCACTGCAATGGCCGCGGCCGCGTGAAGAGTGCCGAATCGATGAGCGTGGAATTGCAGCGCCTGCTGCATTCGATCATGCGCAAGCACCGCGGGGAAATCCACGAGTACAAGGTGGTCATCCACCCCGAGGTCCTGCAGCGCCTGCGCACGGAGGACGAGGATTTGCTGGTCGATCTCGAGCGCCGCTATGAGGCCCGTCTCACTTTCCGCACCGACCCGCAGGGCTCGCTGGAAAAATTCACCGTGCTCGACGCCACCACCAACCAGGAAGTGCGGGGATAGACCATGCAGCGACCCGATGCGCCCGAAAAAATTATCTGGGAAGCGACGTCTGACGGGCCCCGGAGGCGCGCTTGACCGCGCGTCGTGGTCGCCCTAAAAACGGCGATGTTCCGCGAAGCTGAAAGTCGAGGAGGACGGATCATTCTGCCTCTGCTCGTGGTGCTCCCGCTCGGGCTGAATCTCCTGGTCACCTTCCTGCGCGTCGAACCGGCCTGGCCGCTGACCCCGTGGGAGCCGGCGTTGCTTGCGGAGGGCTGGCGCCTGGCCCATGGCCTGCCGCTTTACGAGACGTCGACCCAAGGGCATGCCACTCATTTGTATGGCCCATTATTCACGGTCCTGCTGGCCGGTTTGCAGTCCCTGTTTGGGTTCAACTATCCGGCCATCCGACTGGTGTTTGTTTTCCTCGGAGTGGTGACGTCGTTTTGTCTGGCCGCGATGGTCAGCCCGGAAATCCGATCCTGGAGATTTCTTCTGGCTGTCGTGCTGCTCCTCAGCTGCAATCTTCAGACGGGGTTGAGTTTCGCGGTGAGCTGGGCGGATATGCCGGCGCTGCTTTGCGCGATCCTGGGCCTGTTTGCGCTGCTTCAGCGGGGGAAGGAAATTGGCTGGGTGCGTGGTCTCCTGGGTGGTGGACTCTTGGTGATCGCGTTTCTTTTCAAACAGACGGCCGCCCTCGCGGGACTCATTCTTGTGGCCCTCTGGATTTTCAGTCCGGAACTGCGGCGACGCGGCGGGTTCTGGCTTTGGCTGCCCTTGGTCATGACGTGGGCGACCGTGCTTTCGCTGGCCGTCCTCGCGCCCGCGGTCTTTCATCAGATCGTCCGCGTTCCGTCCTCGATCGAAATCGTTGGTGGACGCTGGTGGGAGGGAATGGCCTACATGCTGCGAGGTCACCCGCTCTTTTGGGTTTGCGTCGGGCTCGCGATTGCTGGTTTTGCCGATGTGCGAAAGGTGGAGAACCTGAGCGCGTGGATCTACGCTGGGGTGGGGGTCGTTCTGGTTTCGGCATGGACGTACGCCAAGGCCGGGGGCTATTACAATTCGCTCATTCCGGGCGTCCTGTTTCTCTCGCTATTCTGCATTTCCATGTTCGACGCGATCCCGCAGTCGCAGATCAAAGCCTGGAGTGGCCTGGCAAAAATTTCGCTGGCCGTTGCCTTCGTCGTTACCACGATGGCTGGGGCACTGGAAGCGCTCCGCCTCATGGGCATGAGACACGGGGATGGGTACTATGCGAGGGCGATTGGTGTCGCTCGGGAGCTTGGCGGTTCGGTGATTTGTCCGGAGGATCCAAGCATCCCGCTCTTGGGCAAAGGCACCCCCGGTAAAAGTCTGTATTTCGAGTTGGATTTTGCCAGCCTTGGAGGTGGCTGGCCGACCGAGCCCCCGGCTCGAATTCAAGCGGATTTGCAGGCGGCGGACTGGCTGATCCGAATTCAAGGATCGTACCCGACAGTGCTCGCGACGGAATCACTGGGCCAATCGGGCTGGGTCCAGGTTGGAATACCCGGCTTTGATCAATCCGTTTATTCATTTTGGCGAAAGACCAAGCCCGGAGAGCCGGGCGCGGTGCCCGCGCCGACACGACCATGAATGCAAAGGCTTCGCTTCGATGGACCCACGTGTTCGCCGTCTTCGTCTTGATCGGATTGACGGGTTTCCTGCGTTTTCATTCCTGGTACGAGCCACCGCCCGTCGGCGATGAAAAAGTCCACGCCGCCTACGTGGACTGGGTCCTGAAAAACGGGTTCGGAAATTATCCCGAGCTTCTTACCCAATACGGCGTCATTCAGGACGGCTCGATCGAGCCGATTCTGCCGCCCACCAGATTTTGCTTTGTCGCTCTCGGGGTGGGTGTTTGCAAGATTCGCGGCGGCGATTCGATCGGCGCTTTGCGAGTGGTTTCAAAACTGGCCTCGCTGGGGATAGTCGCGCTGGGCATCGCCCTGGGATTTCTCCTCGGCGGCAGACAGGCCGCCCTGCTTTCTGGCTTGTTCCTCGCGGTTTCTCCACTGCAATTGCACTGTGCAAGAATTGGGTTTGTCGACGTCCTCTTCGGACTGACCGTCTTGACGGCACTGGTCGGTCTCGTCCTGCTTTACACCTCGGCCGAGCGATTTGGCTGCGCGGTCCTGCTCGTCAGTTTGCCGGCCATCGTGCTCACGAAAGAGAGCGCAGTCTTCGTTCTCCCGGCCCTGGTCGGGGCGGTGATGCTCGGCCAACCCACGCCCAATCGACGGGCGGACCGACTCTTCCTGATTGCGATCGTGGGTGGCGCGCTGGGCACGAGCCTCCTCATGCTGGTGCTTTTTGGCGGCGTGGATCGTTTCGTTGACGCGGTGCTTGCGACCGCGGTTCGCCTGCCAAACTCCGAGTACTCAATGACGTACCAATCGGGTCCGTGGTTCCGTTACCTCGTCGATTACATGCTGGTTTCTCCGATCCTGTTCGTGGCGTTTGTCTGGGCCTTTGGGTACCTGTCCGACAGTAAGGACGCGCCGCGAATGCTGATGGTTTTTCTCATTGCCAGCTATGTACCGATGGTGCTCATCAAGGGCGGGACCAACCTGCGCTTTGCCCTCACGTGGGAACCCGCGCTGGTCGTTTTGCTGGCGACCGCCCTCGTCCGGCGCCTGGGGTCGACACGCTGGGCCACTTCCGGGGCACTGTGGATCGGGGTCGTGATCGCGGCCATGGCACTGGGGCATTTCTTCAGCTTCTTCCCGTCGGCCCGTCCTTATGATTTGGTCACGCTCAGTCTGCTGCGGATCGTGGGCATCTACCGCGGCGACTATACCTACGACCATTAGCGCCGCGGCTCCAGCTCGACTGCGGCCTGGCTCCGCCGGACCTGGCCGCGGTGGTAGAACAGCATGCCGGTGCCGGTCAACACGACACAACCGCCGATGATCATGAGCAGAAACAGGCCTCACTCGGGGCTGTCGGGCGGGGATCAGGGAGGGGACGATGGCGAGGAGGGCCGTCGAAAATCCCACCGCGCTCACCAGCCAGCAAAGGGCGCCGCCGCCGGGGATGGATGTCACGCGCGCATCCGCGCCGATCGCCCGGCGCCGCAGCACGGGCAGCGCCGCGGAGATGTAAAGCAGCGGCGGAGTGCGCCGGGGCAATGCCCGGTCCTTCAAGGTGTGCTCCCCTTGGCGCGCTCGCGGTGGCCGGGGACTTCACGAACGACGCGCCATGCTGATAAATGCGGCTCGAGGACGCGCGTGCGAATTCCAGAATCTGAAACGGGTGTGGCCTGAGTATCGCGCTTGCGCCGCGCCCGGTTCATTAGCAAGATGCGCCCATGAAAACTGCCTCGTACGGGTTGCACCTTTGGTTCGGAATTTTTTCCCTGGTGGTTGCGCCTCTGGCCCAGGCTGGCCCGGGCCGCACGGCGGTCAACGGGGTCCCAAGGATTAACGGTCGGGAGATCGAGCAGTTTGTGCTGATGGACTACATCCGGATGAAGAGTGCGGTGAACGCCGGCCTCGGATCTTCGACCTCGT
>JANMQT010000280.1:0-6136 GCA_031370675.1 Verrucomicrobiota bacterium | reverse complement strand
TGCCCTTTGAGCCGGGCGACACGGTCGCGATGGCAGTGGTGCGTGCCGGCCAGCACCCGCTGTATGGCGGCACACTGTGCCTGGCGGGCGACTGCGGCAACTGCGTGGCCGAGGTTGATGATATTGCCTACGTCCGCACCTGCCAGACCCCTGCTCGCCCTGACCTGGCGGTGCGCCGCCATCCCGCCATCGGCCCGCCTCCCTGGCATGCCCCCGCGGAGGAGCCGCGGCATGTTGCGGTGCGGCGCGAAGAGGCGGACGTGGTGGTAATCGGTGGCGGGAGGAGCGGTCGGGCTGCGGCGGGGGAGGCTGGAACCGCGGACCGGCAGGCCACCCGGCTGAATGCCGGCGATGGGACCGAGGTTGTCGCGATCTACGCAGGCCCAACCATCATCGCCCGAACCGCGGACGGGATGCTCCACCTCCGGGCGAAGGAGGTCGTGCTGGCGACCGGCGCAGCCGAGATCCAACCGGTCTGCTCGGGAAATCGACTGGCCGGACTCCTGACCGCGCGTGCCGCCCAGCGGCTGCACCAGGCCGGAGTGGACCTTGGCGTGGCGGTGGCCGTCGGCGAGGCGCCGGAACGGGTGCCGTGCACGCGGGTCCCCGGGGCGCTGGTGAGGATCGAGGGCGAGGGCCGCGTGTCGGCGGTCGTCACCCGCGACGGCGACAGCGAAACGACCACGCCATGCGATACCCTGATCCTGGGCCTGGGACGCTCTCCGCGCGACGTCTTGGCCCGAATGGCAGGCGACGTCCCGGTCACCGTCGTGGGATCGGCCGCGGCAACCTTCCCGCTCCCGCCGGCGCCGACGGAGGGGATCGTCTGCCCGTGCGCGGGCGTCACGGTCGAGGACCTGGAAGGTGTCTGGGCTCGCGGCTTCAACGAGCTGGAGCTGGTGAAGCGGGCCAGCCTGGCGGGCACCGGCACCTGCCAGGGCAGCGTCTGCATGCCGCATGTGCGCGCCTGGATCGCCGCGAAAACGGGCCAGGCCCCGGAGCCGTTCACCGCCCGCCCCGCATCGCGCCAGATCACCCTGGCCGAGGCCGCCGCCGACACCCACATCGACGCGTTCCGGCGCACGCCGTTGCATGCCGAGCACCTGGCGCTGGGCGCGCAGATGGACCGATTCGGCGGCTGGTGGCGACCGTGGAACTACGGCGACCACCTGGCCGAGTACCGCGCCGTGCGCGAAGCGGTCTCCCTGGGCGACGTCAGCACCCTGGGCAAATTCGCCGTCTCCGGGCCCGATGCCGTCGAGTTCCTCCAACGCCTCTACCCGACCGACGTCGCGACGATCCGAGTGGGCCGCTCGCGCTACGCGCTCCTGCTCAACGAGCGCGGCCATGTCATCGACGACGGGATGATCTGCCGCGAGGGCGAGGATCGCTTCGTGCTGACCTTCACGACCGGCGGGGCGGGGAACGCCGAGATGTGGATGCGCGACTGGATCGAGACGTGGGGCCTCAACGTCCACCTCCTCGACCGCACCATGTCGCTGGCCGCCATCAACGTCACCGGCCCGTTGGCGGGTGAGCTCCTTGCCCGCCTGGGCCTGGCCGAGCCGCCCCGCTTCCTCCAGCACCTGCGCACGGAGGTGGCCGGCGTGCCAACCCACGTCATGCGCCTGAGCTTCACCGGCGAGGCGTCCTTCGAGCTGCATCACCCGGTCGATCGGTCCGTGGAGCTGTGGCGCGCCCTGATGGCCGAGGGCCGCGACCTGGGGATCGCGCCGCATGGCCTCCAGGCCCTCTTCGCGCTGCGCCTGGAGAAGGGCCACGTGATCATTGGCATGGACACCGAGCTGGACACGACCCCGCGGCGGCTGGGCATGGACTGGGCGGTGAACATGGACAAGCCTTACTTCATCGGTCGCGAAGCCCTGGCCCGAACATCGGCCTTGCCCGATCGACGTCGGCTGGTGGGCCTGACGGTGGCCGGCGCGGCCCCCGCCGAGGGCAGCCCGATCTGGTCGAGCGGCGAGGTGATCGGGCACGTCACCTCGAGCTTCGCTTCGCCCACGCTGGGACACGCGGTGATGCTCGGCTGGCTGAAGCGCGCCCCCTTCCCTGAGCAGGTGGACGTGGACGGACGGGTCGCCGAGGTCGCCGCTCCGCCCTTCTACGACCCGGAGGGCCAGCGTGCGCGCGCCTGAGGCTCTGCGAGGCATCCGGGTGGTCGCCGATCCATCGGTCCTGGACGCACTGACCTGGCCCGATGGGGTGGCCGCACTTCGGCTTGCACCGGACGACCTCTTCGCGCTGGGCGCGACCCAGGCCGAGGTTGCCGCTGCGCTGGTCGAGGAGGAGACCGGGTTCGTCGGCTGGTGGCTGGCGTTGGAGGAGCTGTACGACCACCTCCGCGAGCACATCGACTGGCCACTCCCCGAAACGCTGCCCGCGCTCGCCCAGGGGCTGATCGCCGGGGTGCCGGCCAAGCTGTGGCTCACCGAGGATCGCGCGCTGCTCCTCTGCGCGGCCGCCTACGCCCACGAACTGGAGGAGCGGCTGCCGTGAACGAGTTCGTCGAGACCCTGCTCGACCTGACCTGGCACGAGCCGAAGAAGGCGTATGACGTCGTCATCATCGGCGCCGGAGGACACGGGCTGGCCACCGCCTATTACCTCGCCACCCGTCACGGCATCACCAACGTGGCGGTGCTTGAGGCCAGCTATATCGGCTCGGGCAACAGCGGCCGCAACACCACCATCATTCGCGCCAACTACGGGATCCCCGAGTCGGTGCGCTTCTACCAGCACAGCGTCGAGCTGTATGCCGGGCTGGGCGAGGAGACCGGCTGCGAGATCATGCACGCGGCCAAGGGGCTGCTCTGGCTGGCGCATACCGAGTCGGGAATGCGGGGCGAGCGCTCGCGAACGCTCATGAACCAGGCCTGCGGCGCGGAGACGGTGATGATCACCCCCGATACTTTAGATTTTTTTAAGGAATATTCACCACGGAGTCACAGAGGACACAGAGTGAGTTTAAGTGGTTGAATGAAAGTTATTGTTTTCTCTGTGTCTCTGTGGTGAATTGATCTAAATGGATTTTCCAACATTTGAACACGACGTACTCGTCATCGGTGCCGGTGGTGCAGGGCTTCGCGCCGCTATCGAGGCTTCCGGTGCGGGCGTTTCCGTCGGACTGATCTGCAAATCGCTGCTTGGCAAGGCTCATACGGTCATGGCCGAGGGCGGAATGGCGGCGGCAATGGGCAATGTCGATGACCGCGACAACTGGAAGGTACATTTTACCGACACAATGCGCGGCGGCCAGTATATTAATAACTGGCGGATGGCTGAGCTTCACGCCAAAGAAGCCCCGGATCGCGTTCGTGAATTAGAGGCCTGGGGAGCGGTGTTTGACAGGACAAAAGACGGCAAGATCCTCCAGCGTAATTTTGGCGGACATCGATATCCGCGTCTAGCTCACGTGGGCGACCGCACCGGATTGGAACTTATTCGCACGCTGCAGGATCACGGCATTCATCAGGGCATCGAGGTCTATATGGAGGTCACCGTGCTTTCGCTTGTGAAAGACGGCGACCGTGTTATCGGCTGTCTCGCATACGAACGTGAGCACGGACGATTCCGAATTTTCAAAGCAAAAGCCGTCATTCTCGCGACCGGCGGCATCGGGCGTGCGTACAAAATCACGAGCAACAGTTGGGAGGGCACGGGCGATGGCCACGCTCTGGCGTATGACGCCGGGGCCGAGCTGATCGATATGGAATTTATCCAGTTTCACCCGACCGGCATGGTCTGGCCGCCAAGCGTTCGCGGCATTTTGGTGACCGAGGGCGTTCGCGGCGAAGGCGGTATTTTGACGAACAGCGAAGGCAAACGCTTTATGTTCGACGACATTCCGGCGAACTACAAAGACCAAACGGCCGACAACGAGGAAGAGGGCTGGCGATATGTGACCGGTGACAAAGACGCACGGCGTCCGCCCGAATTGCTCACACGCGATCACGTCGCCCGCTGTATCGTCCGCGAGGTCAAGGCCGGACGCGGTAGCCCGCATGGTGGCGTTTTTCTCGATATTGCGTGGATAAAAGAGAAAATTCAAAATGCTCCGGAGCATATCAAGAAGAAACTGCCGTCGATGTATCACCAGTTTAAACAGCTTGCCAATCTCGACATCACGACGACTCCGATGGAGGTCGGGCCGACGACGCACTACGTTATGGGCGGCATCCGCGTTGACGCCGACACACAGGCGTCGACCGTGCCGGGGCTGTTCGCGGCGGGCGAATGTGCGGCGGGTATAAACGGAGCTAACCGACTCGGCGGCAATTCGCTCTCCGACCTGATAGTTTTTGGAAAACGGGCCGGCGAATACGCCGCGATCTTTGCGCAGAAAAACGGACACGGAGCGGTCGACAATGCCGCGATTGAAAAAATTACAAAGGCCGCTCTCGAACCTTTTGAACGCGAGGGCGGCGAAAATCCATATACAATCCAGCATGATCTGCAGGAAATGATGCAGGAAAACGTCGGCATCGTTCGCACGCACGACGAGATGATCGATGCATTAAACGGTCTCGATTCGCTGCGAAACAGGGCGGCACGAACGTTTGTTCCCGGCAATATCGATTTTAACCCGGGCTGGCACACGGCGCTCGATCTGCATAATCTACTGACAATTTCCGAGGCCATCGCCCGTGCCGCTCTCGAACGGAAAGAAAGCCGCGGCGGCCATTTTCGCGATGACTTTCCAGACAAAGACCCGGAGTTTGCAAAGTTTAATTACTCGCTCAAAAAATCGGCGGATGACGGAGCGATGGAGATCGCAAAAATACCAATACCGGAAATGCCGGACTACTTGAAAGAAGTGATAAAAGAAATGGGATAGACGGATTTAACCGCGGAGACGCAAAGACACAGAGGAAGAATGGAACAGATAAACACGGATGAACACAGATTATTTAGCTCAATTGATCTGTGGGTATCTGCGTTCACCTGTGGTTAAATCTCTTTTCCGTCTGCGTCTCGGCGTCTCGGCGGTGAAATAATATATGAAGGCAACATTCAGCATAAGGCGAGGCGGACGCGACACGGCGGTGATGGTCGATTATCAGACCGATGTAGCAGAAGGCATGGTCGTGCTCGACGCGGTACATCAGATACAGGCGGAATCCGCTGGCGATCTCGCTTGCCGATGGAACTGCAAGGCCGGCAAATGCGGTTCGTGCTCGGCCGAGATCAACGGTATGCCAAAACTGATGTGCATGACGCGGCTCGACACCATTCCGCTTGACAAACCGGTCACTATCGAGCCGATGCGGGCGTTTCCGCCGATAAAAGATTTAATCACCGATGTTTCGTGGAATTACGAGGTCAAAAAACGCATTAAGAAATTTAAGCCGCGAAAGCCCGACGCCGAGGACGGAACCTGGCGGATGCAGCAGGAGGATATCGACCGCGTTCAGGAATTTCGTAAGTGCATCGAATGTTTCCTGTGTCAGGACGTTTGTCACGTTTTGCGCGATCACGAGAAGCATGCTGAATTTATCGGCCCCCGGTTTCTGGTCTACGCCGCAGCTCTCGAAATGCATCCGCTTGACACCGAAAACCGGACGGAAGATCTTAAAGACCTCTTTGGCATCGGCTATTGCAATATCACAAAATGCTGTACAAAGGTCTGCCCGGAGGGCATTACGATCACGGATAATGCTATTATTCCGCTTAAGGAACGCGTCGTTGACGAGCATTACGATCCGCTCGCGAAGCTGGTGAAAATATTTAGAAGAAAGAATTTTCCTGAATGATAGAAGTTTGACCACAAGATATTTAGGATGGCGTTTGAATCCATAACAGACGAAAAGATTAAGGAATTGCTTTTAATGCCAAAGCGGGTTATTAACCCGACGACTCGCGCTAGGATAAAAGATGGACACGAGCAGTATAATTTCAAGGTTAGGGCGCTTGGAGATGTCGAGTATCAAATGACGCTTTACACGCGAAAGAACCTGCGAAATGGGATGGATGATGATTTCTCGTGTGGTTTATGCTGGAATGCCCCAAACGGCGAAACCTTAACCTTGGCTAGGTACAACGGAGCTAGTCATTCGCATCCGAATCATCTTGAGAACGAAGTATTGAGTTTCGAATGCCATATCCATCACGCGACAGAG
>JANMQT010000271.1:0-2729 GCA_031370675.1 Verrucomicrobiota bacterium | reverse complement strand
TAATAGGCGTTCTCCAGAATCAGGACGCGGTCCGCCACGCCGATGCCCAGCGCGCCGCCGCTGCCGCCCTCGCCGATCACGCACGCGATTGTTGGCGTCTCGAGCATCATCATCTCGCGCAGATTCACCGCGATGGCCTCGGCAATGTGGCGCTCTTCCGCGCCGACGCCGGGGTAGGCGCCGGGCGTGTCGATCATCGTGATGACCGGCAGGCCGAATTTCTCCGCGAGCTTCATCAGGCGCAGCGCCTTGCGGTAGCCCTCGGGATTCGCGCTTCCAAAGTTCCGCATGATATTCTCCTTGGTGTCGCGACCCTTCTGGTGGCCGACCACCACGCAACGGATTCCGCCAATGCTGGCAAACCCGCCCGGCATGGCGCGATCCTCACCGTACAGGCGGTCGCCGCGCAGCTCGACGAAGTCCTCGAAGATGTTCGCGAGATAATCGAGCGCGTATGGTCGCGCCGTGTGCCGGGCAATCTGCACGCGCTGCCAGGGAGTGAGGTTCTCGTAGAGATCCTTCTTCATCTCCGAGATGCGCACCGAAATGCGCTTCACCTCGGGGTCCGCGTCGACCTCGTGCCCCTTCAGGTGCCGCTTGAGATCCTCCAGCTTTTTCTCCAGCTCGAGCACGGGCTTTTCAAATTCAAGCGGGGCGACGGTCATCGAAGGAAACGGAACAAGGAGGAGGGAGGGAGGGACCATGCGACCCGCCGCGAGGGGTAATCCTGCACGATCCCGCCGATCGAGGCAATGGGGACCTTCGACTGGCGGTCGACCATCGACTGTCGACTCAGGGAAAGATGGTCACCGGCAGGCCGTTGCCGACGAGGGCGTGCAGTTCCTCCATCTCGCCTTCGGACAGGCCCAGACCGGTCGGCGGCTTGGCCGCGGCGCCGGGGGTGCCCGCGGGAGTCTCGGCAAAGATGGTATAGCCGGGCTGCGCCAGGATAATCCAGCGCGCGCTGCCAGCGTATTCCTTGGTGCCGAAGGTCACGCGCTTGCCGTCGCGAAACGCCGCCTTCTCCGCGATCCGGGTCTTTGTCTCGACCGGCTTCGTGCCCCCGGGCAGGCTGGCCGACACGACCGCGTATTGCTTGAAAAACTTTCCGTGCTGCAGCACGACCACGCGCTTCTCGGCGAGGTGGATTTCCAGCGCGAAATCCGGCTGGAAAATGGCCAGGCGCTGTCCCGGCTGAATAATCGTATTCGCGAGGTTGTTTGTGCGCATGATCAGCTCGCCGCTCGACTTGAACTGCCGCGCGATTTTGTCGAGCGAATCGCCCGGCTTCACGACGTACTCGATCTTGTCGGGCGACGGAGCGCTCGACAGAGCCATGTCGGCGTTCAGCTCGCCCAGCGCGGCGCGCGCGTCATCGATGCGCGGCGAGTTCGGATAATTTACCACGAGGGCCGCGAGCAATTCGCGCGCTTCCGCCGGCTTCTTGGCCTTGCGCAGCGCGCCCGCCTTGGCGAGTTCGGGGCCCGCGGGATCGGGCGGCGGCGTGGGTGGCAGCGCCGCCGCCTTCAGGGCTTCCAGCTCCCGGGCGCTCGGTTGCGCCGGCTGGATTAGGTTGCGATACGCGAAGTAGCCGCCGCCACCAAAGACTCCGAGGCAGAGGACGACGAGAAAGATGAACTTGGCGAGCTTCATGGGGGGAAGGCTACAGACCGGCGCCGCGCCGAAAGTCCTCGAGATTTCCGGGACCCGAGGCCGCGACGAGATCCAGCGTGAACTTGAGCAGGCCCACCTCCCAGCCATCCTCGACGCCCACCAGCACTGCCGCAAGCGGATCCGCGCCGTTGCTAACGTCGCGGCAGACGCGGTCCCCGAGGGCCTCGATGGAGCCGTTGACCAAATCCTCCACCACGCGCGAGCGCCGCACCTGGAAGCCATAACGCAGCAGGGCGGCCTGCGGGGAATTCGGATCGCGCAGGCGCCGCAACGCCTCAGCGAAGGCCTCCGCCTGCTCACCGAATCCCTCAAGCATGAGCCGCGCTGCATTTTCCATCGTGAAAATCGCGGGCTTCTCCGCCTCGACCGTGCCGCGACGGACCCGAATCCAATCCGGCCGATCCATCGTCTCCGTCAGCAGGTGAAATTGAAAGGTCGTCGCGCCAAACGTCTGAATCTGGCGCCGCGGCGCGAGCAGCACCCGCGTGTTCTCCAGCGCAAATTCAAAATCGTCCGTACGCATCGACGCCGCACCGTAGGAACGAACGCGATCGGCGCAAGCGCGAATCGGGTCAGCGCCGCGTGTACGGCACGTTGTTCGCCTCGCACCAGCGCATCGCCGGCGCAATCCCGCGCTCGGCCGCCGCGCGGTAATAGGTCTTCGCCTCCGAGATGTTTTTCGCCACACCCAGGCCGCCCTCGTAACACTGCGCCAGGAAAAACATGCTCAGGCCGCTGTCGAGATCCGCGCCCTGCTTGAAAAGCTGCGCCGCCTTGACCGGATCCGGTCGCGCCATGCCCAGGCCCTTCATGTAATAAACACCCAGGTTGCCCATCGAATTCGGATTTCCCAATTGCACGGCGCGACCCATCAATTCAAGGGCCTTGCGCGTGTCGAGCTTGACGCCCTCCCCGCGTTCGTAGGCGACCGCGAGCAGGTCGAGCGCGCGGGCATCGTTCGGCTCGAGCGCGAGCGCCTCGTTGAGCAGGGTCGCCGCCTGGAAAAAATCCCGCGCCACGCCGCCCTTGCCGTCGCGGTAACATTCTGCCAGCAG
>JANMQT010000244.1:0-8397 GCA_031370675.1 Verrucomicrobiota bacterium | reverse complement strand
TTCATCGGAATAAGGCGGAGTGGGACGCTCGAAAGGCGGAGATCAGCGCTGGGTGGAGAACTGGGGGGACGTGATGATGAGGTGGACCGCGGTTCGGACCCGCTCGAGTTGATTCGCGCCGGACGTGCCACCGTTGTTCGTAAGAGCCACGGCAGTCGCAATCTTGTCGCGCATGGTCACGGGCATTTGCCCGCTCATCAGGAGCAGATTGAATTGGTCGACCAGCGTCGTCGTGTTGATGCTTTGTCCAATCCAGGGGTCGGTCGTGGTGTTCAGGTTGAAGCTGAGTTTGGTCCGGTCGGTTCCACCGCCGCCGATGCCGTCGAACGCAAGCGAGCGCATCGCATTCGCGGCCGTCGTGATGGTCGACTCGTTGGTGATGTCAAACTCCGGGCTGTAGAGGTTGGCGTTGGCCAGATCGCCTGGCGCAATATAGTCGGGCGCGAAGAAGTTGAACACCGTCGGTGCCGCCAGCGGCGTCATGCCGAGCGATCCGTCCGTGCCGCCGATCAGCCATTTGCCGCTGGTCGAGGTGGCCCCGAAGGCGCGCAATACCCGGGCTACGCGCAGGACGGGTTCCTGTTGCTTGCCTGTGCCGGGGAAAGCGAGCGTGGCGATGGTTCGCGCCTCGTAGTCGGTGAGGATCGCCTTCACCACCGCCTTGAGATCGCCGCGCACACCCTGCCCGTTGTCGTCAAACTTGCGGCTGACGCGATAGATGTAGCCGGGACTCGGATTGCTCGTGACGAGGCGCTGGATGAGCTGCCGCGCGATGAACGGTCCGATGTTCGGATGAGCGAAGATGCAGTTGATGGCGGCGTCGAGATCGCTGTTGGCGCTGGCGGCGGTGACCGCCGTGCCGTTCGGCAGCGCCGGGATGGTCACGCCGTTGAGCAGCGTCTTTGCGCCTGGCTCATGCCGCGTCGGGAACAGGAGCATCGGGCTGGTGAGGGAAGGCGGAGTCACGCCGATCGTGAAGACGCGACCTGCGAAGAAGTTGGCGCCCGCGTCCGCGTAGGACCAGCCGGTGAACACCCGGGCGAATCCGATGATCGCGTTCTGGTCGTAGGTCGGGACGGGCAGACCGCGCGAATCGAGCTGGAGCGTGCCGTCGGGGTAGAGTTGATACAGGCCGACCGAGAACAACTGGTTGATTTCTCGTGCGTAGTTCTCGTTCGGCGTGCCCTTCTGGTTCTTGAGCATGTCGAGGAACTCGCCCATCGAGGGATGCAGCGTGACGTCCTTGAGGAGCGTGCGGAAGTTTCCAAAGGCGTCGTTCAACAGCAGATCATAATAGGACGCGAGCGAGTACGGCTGGTCGTTCAGGTTGCCGGAATTTGTCGAGACGACCAGGATTTGGCTCAGCGCGTAGGCCACGCGCTGACGGAGCTGGTCCGGCGCGGTCACCGACCGCTGCCACCAGGTGTAGTACACGTTGGAAAGGCTAGGCAGATCGACCTGCGTGGGCACGACCGCGTCCGCGAACGGCAGTTGCATCGCCGGCATCATGGGGGTGGCCGGAATCGTGAATTGTTCATCGATCCACGCGCTGAACCCCTTGGTTTTGACGTATGCGATCGAAGTCTTGTCGGTCGGGGAAGTGATACTGGTCGGACCGAAGGTGGCCTGGCTCAGGAAGCGCGAGGCATCGGGGTCGGTGGGCGTCCCACCGGGCAGGGCGGGCGGCGCGGCCGGCGGCGAGAACGTGCTGGAGCCCGCGGCGGCGCCGCCGAAGGTGCCGGCGAGTTCACCGCCCGGGTTGGTGTCGGTGTAAACGCGCAGCACCACCTGCCCCGTGCGGATCAGGTCAGCGACTTGCGCGGCAGTGAGGCTTCCGTTGGTGAAGGCAAAGTTCCAGAGCCACGTGCCATCCGCGCGCATCGAATTCGGATTGAGATCAAACAGATTGGCCCCGCTGCTGGTTTCGATGTGCGCGCCCACCACGTTGCCCGACAAGCCCGTATAACGCGGGAGATTGACGATGGCCGACAGGGCGTCAGCCGCGACAAGCATCGAACCGTCGCCTGACCCGGTCGAGACCGCGCCGGCGACGGGGCGCAAGGTGGTGAGATAAACCTGGCCGTTGACGGCCGGGAGAGTAGTCGCCGCGAGATCGTAAACTTCGATCAGCGCATTGCCGACGCTGCTGCCGACGCCGCTCATGATCACGGTGTAGGCGCCCGGACCGAGCGTCATGACGAGGGCGGACTCGCGGCTGTCGGCGGGTGCCTTGCCCGTGGCCGTGATCGCGGCGGCGGTAGCGGGCAGCGTTTGCGTGGCCCAGTTGTCGTTCGAGAAAATCTTCGCGCCGGCACTGTTGTAGACATCGATGATCGGATCGCCCAATACGTTCGGGACTCCGGCTTGCTGCAGGGTCGGCGCGATCGCCCGCACCATGACGTCCTTGGTGCCGGAGCCGCTCAAGACGAAGCCTGCGATCATCACTTCCGCGGCGGTCCGGACCATTCCACGCGTGGCGACATTGATGAGCGAGCACGTCGCGGTGAGGTCCATGTCGTACACCTCCACGAGGGCCACTCCGGTGCTGCTGTTCACCCCGCTGACGATGGCGGTGTATGCGCCCGGCGGGAGTACGGCGTAGATGACGGATTCATTGGCCTGCGGGAGGGGGAGGCCGAGCGTGGCGTGCTTGGTCTGGATCTCGCCGGACTGATCCCAGTTGTCGTTGCTGCCAAACTTCGTCCCGCCCGAATCGTAAATCTCCATCGAGGGATTGCTCAGCACGCCGGTGACGCCGCTTGCCGTGAGCGAAGGCCCAAGGGCCCGGATCAGCACGGGCTTGACGCCGGTGCCCTGAATGACAAATCCGGCAATGCCGACGCTGCCGCCGGTCTCAATCTTGAGTCGGGTGGACAGGTTGACCACGTTTGGCGCGCCAAACGCGGACTGGGTGGCAATGGGAAGCAGCGCGAGGGCGGCAAGGGAAACAAGGGAGCGCAGGCGGGGATGCATGGCGAAGATTGGGAATGAGCCTGACGAAATTGGCCGCCCCAGAAGTCCAGCGCGGCCGAGTGATGGTCCAAAAACTCAGCAGGGAAAGCGCCAACTCTGTGCGAAAGCCGCGAAAACCTGAGCCTACGGTGGAAGGTTTTTTGCCGGTGGTTCACGCAGCGGCCAACTCGATGAGAATGAGCACCATTTGGCCGCACCTTTGAGATGCGCCAAGCAGAACTGCAGGCCGATCCGCAGATCGGCGTTGTACTCTCGTTCATGCGACTTCCGCGAGTCGCCTGCTCCCCGCTTACACGAACCCGAGATTGGGATTCGCGAAGCGGCCGATGTTCGGCAGCGCAACCGGGAGCGAGGTGCCGGTGACGCCGAACCAGCTCGCGAGCGTGGCGGCGTATTCGTCGACCGCGACCGACGGAATCCAGCGGCCCTGGCCGGTGCTGCCGTTGCTCGCGTCGTCGGGTCCGCCGGCTTGCAGGACCGGAATCCGGCCATAAATGCCGCCGCCGTGTACCGCGCCGCCCATGATCATGTGGTGACTGCCCCAACCGTGGTCGGAACCCGCGCCGTTCGTCTGGAACGTGCGCCCGAAATCGGAGGACGTGAAGGTGGTTACGCTGTTCGAGACGCCGAGCTGCTCGGTCGCGTTTTGGAATGCGGAGAGCGATTGATTCAGTTCCGTGTAGAGATTGTTCTGCGCGTTGAGCTGGTCGCCGTGCGTGTCGTAACCGCCGACTGAGACGAAGAAGATTTGCCGGCGCAGGCCGAGGACGTCGCGGGCGGCGATCAGGCGCGCGACCATCTTAAGCTGGCTGGCCAGCGAGGAATTGGGGTTGAACGCGTTGTAGGGCGGAGTCGCGGGATCGCTGATGGCGAGCGCGCCCGAGAGCAACTGGTTGTTGTCGAGCGCGCGCTTGGTGGTCGCGGCAAATGTCTTCTCGAAAAGATTGGCGTGATTCAGGGCGATGAGGCGATCGATCGCGTAGGAGGTGGAGCCGCTGGCGCTGCCGTAGGTGTAACCGTTGAGGCCGATTGCGCCGGAGGGCGAGACGCTGTAGGGCACGACGGTGTCGCCGACCTGAAAGGTGTTCGTGCCGTTGAGCGAGATGCAGGTGGAGATCTGCGCGCTGCCGTAGGTGGCGTTCACCAGATCGGCCACGCGACCACCCCATCCGGTCTTGCTGATGACATCGGGAATGCTGGTTTGCCACTCCACCTGTTGGTCGCTGTGCGAGAAAAGCTGCGGTGGCAGGTTCCTGTTCTGCTGGTAGTCGGTCTTCGTGATGGGTGCGACGAGCGAGCCCACGTTGCCGAGGAGCGCGAGCCTGCCGGAATTGAAGAGGCTCTGCAGGCCCGGCAGGGTGTTGTTCGTGGGCGCCAGGTAGTCCGTGAAATTCGGATGAAAGCCGAAAGTGCGCTGATAGTTGTCGGCGTTGCCCACCCCGGGGATTTGCGTGATCGGCAGGATGCCGCCCGCCTGGCCCGCGGCGGGCAGCGCGAGGATGCCGCGTGAGGTCACGTACTTGGCGTAGTCCGCCGCGTCCACCGGCACGATCATGTTGTTCGCGTCGTTGCCGCCGAAGAGGAACAGGCAGACCAGCGCCTTGTAGTCGCCCGTGAGCGCGGCGGAATTCGTCATCGTGGCGGCTGCGATTCGGCGCAGATCGAACAGCGCATTCGCGAGGCCGGCGGTGCCGACGGCCGCGCAGGCCGCCTGGCGGATGAAGGACCGGCGGGTCAGGACGTGGGGAGATTTCATGGCCGGAAGGGGTCGGGGTTGGATTAGCGCTGGGTGGAGAATTGCGGGGAGGTCGTGAGGAGGTAGACCGCCGCCCGGACGCGGTTGGTGCCGCCGTCCGCGGCGGACACCGCCGTGACGGCGGTGAGGATTTCGGCTTTCGCGCCCGCGTCGAGTTGTCCCGCCATGAGCAGCACGTTGAGTTGATCGATCAGCAAGGAGGGATTGGTCGAGGCGAGCGACGTGTACGCGGAAAGGTCGAGGTTCACTTTTTCGGTGCCGACGCCCTGACCGTTGTAGATGAGCGTGCGCAGGAAATTGGCGGTCGAGATAACCGTGGTCTCAATCGTGATCTCGAACTCCGGGCTGTTGAGGCCGGCGCTCGCGATTTCACCGGGAGCCGCATAGTCTGGCGTGTAGAAATTAAACACGGTCTGCGCGCGCAGCGGCGTCTGACCGAACGTGTTGTCGAAGTTGTAGAACGGCGCCTTGAGCAGACCGCTGGCGGTGAAAGGCGTGCTGGCGAACGCGCGCATGGTCTTGGTCGTGCGCAGCACCGGCTCGAGCTGCTTGCCCGTGCCCTGGAACGCGAGCAGGTCGGTCGTGCGCGCCTCGTAATCTTTCAGGATGGCCTTGACCACCGCCTTTAAATCCCCGCGCACGTTGGAACCGTTGTTGGCGAAGACCTGCGCCGCGCGGTAGACGTAACCGGGACTCGGGTTGCTCGTGACGAGGCGCTGGATCAGTTGCCGGCAGATGAATGGTCCCGTGTTCGGATGATAGAAGATGTTGTCCAGCGCGGTCTTGAGGTCCGAATCCATGTTCGCCGGGGTCGCCGCGCCGACCGCGGGAATGGTCATGCCGTTGAGCAACGACTTCGCGCCCGGCTCGTGCCGGTTGGCGTTTTTCGTCATCGGGTTCCGGAGATCTTGTGGCGGGAAGGTTCCGCTCGCCGGCGTGTTCCAGCCGGTGAAGACGCGCGCGAAACCCGAGATGGCGGTTTGCGAGTAGGTCGGGATCGGCAGGCCGCGTCCATCGAGCTGGAGCACGCCGTCCGGATGAAGCTGATACAGTCCGATCGAAAAGAGCTGGTTGATCTCCCGTGCGTAATTCTCGTTCGGATTCGTCCCGGCCACCGGGTCGCCCTTGATGTTGCCGGCCATGTCGAGGAACAGCCCCATCGCGCCGTTTAGCGTGATGTCCTCGAGCAGCTTGCGGAAGTTTCCGAAGGCGTCGTTGAGCAGCACGTCGTTGTACACGCCGATGCCGACCGGGTTGCTGTTCAATCCCGTCGAGTTCGACGAAACCACCAGGATCTGGCTCAAGGCGTAGGCGGTGCGCTGCCGGAGTTGATCCGGCGCGGTGGAGGCGCGCACCCACCAGCCGTAGTGCGCGGGCACGGCGCCCTGCGTGTTGCCAATCGCCGCGGTCCACACCCCGTCGACGTAGCTCATCAAGGTCGTCACCGGCCGGCTGAACTGATCATTCAACCAGCCGTCGATCCCAAGGCTTTTCACGGCGTTGATGTCCGCCGTGGTGGGTCCAAAGGTCGCCTGCGTCAGCAACCGCGAGGCATCGTTGTCCGTCACTGCGCCGCCAGGCAGTCCCGGCGGAGCCGCGGGCGGGGTGAACGTTTGCGCTCCGGCGGCGGAGCTGAAGGCGGACAACAGTTCGCCGCCGGGATTCGCCGCGGTGTAAACCCGGATCATGACCTCGCCGTTGTGGATCAGATCGAGAACTTGCTGGGTTGTGAGGCTGCCGCTGGTGAAGGCGAAGGTCCACGTCCAGGTCCCGTCGGCGTGCATCGTGTTCGGACTCAAATCAAAAAGGTTCAGGCCGGCGAAGGGTGACGTCGCGCTCGCCTCAAGGTGCGCGTTGGTCACCGGGCCGGTGAGGTTCGAGTAGCTGAAGCTGACCACGGCGGAGGTGTTGGCCGTGTTGACGTTCATCGCCCCCGTGCCGGAGCCGCTCGTCGTCGCCCCCGGAGCCGCGCGCAGGTTCGCGAGATAAAGCGTGCCGCTGCTCGGCATCGGCGCGGGCGTGGTCGGTTGCAGGTCGTACACCTCGACCAGCGCGTTGCCCTCCATCCCACCGACCCCGCTGACAATGACCGTGTACGAGCCCGGATTCAAGCTGAGCACCAGCGCCGCCTCGCGTGGATCCGTCGGCGCCTTCCCGGTCGCCGTCACATCCGCGACGCCTTGCGAGGATTGAGTCTGCCAATTGTCGTTCGAGTAAATCTTTTGACCCGTGCTGTCATACACGTCCATCATCGGATCCGTCAGAACGTTGGGCACACCGGACGCGGTGAGCGACGGTCCGACCACCCGCAGGAGCACCTGCTTCGGCACGGTGCCCTGGACGACGAAGCCCGCGATCATCACCGCGGGCCCGGAGCGCACGATGCCACGCGTGGCGATGTTGATGGGTGAGCAGGGCGCGGCGAGGTCGCAGTCGTACACCTCGACGAGGGCGACGCCTGTGCTGTTGTTCGCGCCGCGCACGATGGCGGTGTACGCGCCGGGCGCGAGCGAAATCGAAATTACCGACTCACTGGCCAGGGGCAACGTCAGCCCGAGGCTCGAGTGCCACGCCTGGATGTTGGCGGCCTGATCCCAATTGTCGTTCGACGCGATGATCTGGCCACTGACGTCGTACAAATCCACGATCGGATCCGCGAGTATGCCGGTGACGCCCGCCGCGGTCAGCGTGGGCCCGAGGGCGCGAATCAGGACCTGCTTGTTGCCGCTGCCCTGCACCACGAAGCCTGCGATGCCGACGCTGCCGCCGGTCTCGATTTTCAGCCGCGTGGAAATGTTGACGACGTTGGCCGTGCCGGTGACCGCCGCGAGCGGGAGCGGCGCGCAGAGAACCGCGAGGAGGCTGACGAGGGAGCGGAGGCGGAGATACATCGTCGGGGAGGGGCTGGGGCCGGTGGGGTGCGGAGCTGCGAGCGAAGGCGCAGACAAGTGGTGACTAGGCGTTTAACGCCGCCGCTCCCGCGAGAGTTGCGCGGAAAGATCGGAAACTTTTCGGCGCCGGCGTCCCGAGCCCGCGGTACCGCCCATTTCCCAGGACCTTCTCCACCAGCGTGACTGACGTCGTTAGTCCGGCCTCCAAGCTCTCGCCTGGGTCACCAAATCATGGCCTTCGCTCGTGCCGCCCAACTCGTACGCTTCTTGTACCATCAGCTTGCCACGCGGGTGGACTTGTTTCCGTTTGACGGTGGGCGGAACTGCTCGGGGAGGGACCCGCCGAACGTGGAGCCTACGATCCTGCACGGTTGGAAGCTCGCGACTGCACACCTGGCGGCGCGCGCGTATTTCCCCGGTTGAGAATCCGCTCTGGTCCACGTGATCCCACGAGGATCAACCGGTCGCATCGCTGCGCGACGGAACGTAATGGGTTCCTCAATCCGCGGCGTAGCCAAACATCGGCACGTCTTTCGCGGAATCTTGCAGCGCCTCGCGGAGGGCCGCCACGATCGCATCCTGCTCGATCACGTCCCGCACGTCCTCGGTGGAATCGAGCGCGACGCCGACTGAGACTTTGCGCGGGTTGTCACCCACCCCGTACTTGAGCGAACACTGCAGGCCGACCACGGTCCCGCTCTCATCGCAGACGTGGGACCATTCGATCAGCCCCACGCGATCCGCGAGGTCGATGGGGCGGGGCGTTCGGAGGATCGG
>JANMQT010000215.1:0-2214 GCA_031370675.1 Verrucomicrobiota bacterium | reverse complement strand
GGCAAATTTATCTTTACGACAATCCATTGCTGAAGCGGCCGCTGGCGCTCACGGATCTCAAGCACATGTTGCTGGGACATTGGGGCACGACCCCTGGGCAGAATTTCATCTATGTGCATTTGAATCGCGTCATCAAGAAATATGACCTCGACATGATCTACGTCTCCGGGCCCGGGCATGGCGGGCCGGCCGTCGTGAGCAACACCTACCTCGAGGGTACCTATAGCGAGATCTATCCCGACATCAGCCGGGATGAGGCCGGGCTTCGAAAACTCTTCATTCAGTTTTCGTTTCCCGGCGGAATTCCCAGCCACGCATCGCCGGAATGTCCGGGCTCGATTCACGAGGGCGGCGAACTGGGCTATTCGCTGAGCCATTCGTTCGGGGCGGTGTTCGACAATCCCGATCTCGTCGTCGCCTGTGTCATCGGCGACGGCGAGGCTGAAACCGGACCGCTGGCAACCGCATGGCATTCCAACAAGTTCCTGGATCAAGTGACCGACGGCGCGGTGCTGCCGATCCATCATCTGAACGGTTACAAGATTGCCAATCCGACGATCCTCGCCCGAATTACCCGCGAGGAGCTGGAGCAGTTGCTTCGGGGTTATGGGTGGACGCCCTACTTCGTCGAGGGCCACGAACCCGCGCTAATGCATGAAGCCATGGCCGCAGCGCTCGACACGGCGGTGGAGCAGATCAAACAAATCCAGCAGGACGCTCGCATCCACGGCAAAGCCACGCGTCCGCGCTGGCCGATGATCGTCCTCAATTCCCCCAAGGGCTGGACCGGGCCCAAGATCGTTGATGGCCTGCAGGTTGAAGGCACTTTCCGTGCGCACCAGGTGCCGCTCTCCGACCCGGCCACCCATCCTGAACACCTCAAGCTGTTGGAAGACTGGCTGAGGAGCTATCGGCCTGAGGAACTCTTCAATGAGCAGGGCCACCTGAAACCGGAATTAGCTGAACTTGCGCCTAAGGGCGAACGACGCATGGGCGCGAATCCCCACGCCAACGGCGGTATTCTGCTCCGCGACCTACGGATGCCGAATTTCCGTGACTACGCAATCGACGTGCCCTCACCGGGCGTGCGCGGCATCGGCGACACGCGTGTGCTCGGGCCTTTCCTGCGCGAAGTGACGAAGCTGAACAGCGAACAGCGGAATTTTCGGATCTTTGGACCTGACGAGACGCAATCCAACGGTCTGGAAGCCCTCTTTGAAGTGACCAAACGTCAATGGAACGCCACGACGGCGCCCAACGACGAATTTCTTGCACCCACCGGGCGCGTGATGGAAATGCTTAGCGAGCACCAGTGCGAGGGCTGGCTCGAGGGCTACCTGCTCACCGGACGGCACGGACTATTTAATTGCTACGAGGCGTTCATCCACATCGTCGATTCAATGTTCAACCAGCACGCCAAGTGGCTGGAGGTCACGTCACACCTGCCGTGGCGGCAGAAGATTGCCTCGTTAAACTATCTGCTGGCGTCGCATGTCTGGCGACAGGATCACAACGGCTACACACACCAGGATCCCGGCTTTATCGGCCACGTCATGAATAAAAAGGCCGAGATCGTGCGGGTTTACCTTCCGCCCGACGCCAACTGCCTGCTGTCGGTGATGGATCACTGCCTGCGCAGCCGCCATTACGTCAACGTCGTGATCGCAGGCAAACACCCTGCCCCACAATGGCTGACCATGGACGCCGCCGCCGCGCATTGCTCAGAAGGCATCGGCATCTGGCAATGGGCCGGCAATGACCAGGACTCCGAGCCGGACGTTGTAATGGCCTGCTGCGGCGATGTGCCTACGCTGGAGACGCTCGCCGCTGTCTCGATTCTGCGCCAACATCTACCCAACTTGAAGATCCGGGTGGTCAACGTCGTCGATCTCCTGAAGCTGCAGCCGACGACCGAGCACCCGCACGGCTTAAGCGATACAGATTTCGATTCACTTTTCACGAAGGATAAGCCGGTCATCTTTGCGTTCCATGGATACCCATGGTTGGTCCACCGGCTGACTTACCGCCGTACCAACCACGAAAACTTGCACGTCCGCGGCTACAAAGAGGAAGGCACGATCACCACCGCCTTCGACATGACCGTGCTTAACGATCTGGATCGCTTCCATTTGGTGATGGACGTAATCGACCGCTTGCCGCAGTTGAGTGCCAAGGGGGCATATCTGAAGCAGCAGCTTCAGGACAAGCTCACCG
>JANMQT010000214.1:0-9753 GCA_031370675.1 Verrucomicrobiota bacterium | reverse complement strand
GCGCGGGAAATGTTTCCCAATCCGCCGGAGTTCCACTCGCGGGCCGCTGACACGGCGTAATGCAGCAGCAGATAGGTGAACAGGACGAAAAAGACCGTGGGTAGTCGCGGTCGGTATTTCTTCAAGCCGGTCGTTTTAAATGGAATCCGCGGCAGAATGGCGAGGCCGCAAAGGGCCAGCGCGATTTCGTGCGGGTAAAGCTTCCACGGAATAGTGAAAAATCCGCCGATCCCCAGCGCGAAGCCCATCGGCACCCACCAACGCTCGCCGGACATGATGATCCAGATCGCGGAGAAAAGGGACGCCGCTGCGAGGATTACGGTGAGGTAATCATCCGAGCCCAGGGCCGTCCCGAGAAATAGCGCTCCGATCAGGCCGACCACGAGGACGGTGAAATACGGCAGGCGCGCGAGGATCGGGGACATCTGCCCGGGACTGTGCCGGTGGACCCGGAGGCTCTCAAGGGGATTGTTGCCGGCTTGCCGTCGTCTCCGCACCGTTCATTCTCTGTCGCGTCATGCGCTGGCCCGACCGCTCCTCCTTCCGCGATCCCGCGAATTATGGCCTGGCGTGCCTCAGCGAATTAGCCGGACCGGCAATTCAGGTGGCGACGATGCTGCGTGGGGGCGCCAAGTCGAGCCCACCGCAGGATTGGCGGCGCGCCATCCTTTGGGGCGCCGGGCACATCGGTGACGTGCTTTACAACACCGGGAGCCTGCCGGCACTGCAACGGGGTCTGCCGCAATGCGCCTGGTTTCACGCCGCCCCCGCTCTGGCCGCGGGCGTGCTGGAGGGCAATCCGCATCTCGCCGGCACCTGCGATCCCCATGATCTCGCAGCGCGCGCCGGCGAATTCGACGCGATTGTTTGCTATAACAGTGGCGCCTCGTGGCGCGAGACCAGCGCAGCGTGGCGATGGGGGATTCCGAATCGCGCGGCCTACGTTCACAAGGGTCTTTCGGCGTTCGTCACGCATCCCATCCTGATCCGGCGGCGCCAATCGTATCCGGCGTTCTTTCGCGATCTCGTTTCCCAATTGACCGGGCTCGCGCCTGATTGGCCGCTGCGCCCGCTCGTGTATCCCGACGCGTCGCACGAGCTGGAGGCCGCCGGCGTTTGGCGGGAGTTGGAGCTCGGCACGCGACCGGTTGTCGCCGCGTTCATCACCAGCCGGCAACGATCGGGCGTCTGGCCCGCGGAAAAATTCTCTGAGACTCTGCAGGACCTGCACCGGCGGCTGGACTGCGAGACGCTGCTCCTTGGTTCCTGGGAGGATGAACCGACTTTATTCCGAGTGCGCGATCAGGCGGGGCTTCCTTCGCGCGTATTGGCGGGGAAACTCTCCTTACTTGGACTGGTTTGTTTTCTGCGCCGCTGTCGAGCGGCGATCACAACCGACTCCGGTCCGCGCCACCTCGCAAACGCCGCTGGAATCCCGGTCTTCTTTGTGCCCAATCTCGCGGTCGGGAAAATTGAGACTGGCGCCTATCTCGAGACCGAGACCGACCTCGCACCGGGTTTGGAATGGGTGCCGCCTTCTGGGCAAGCCGAGGCCTTTGCCCGCCTCGAACCTGCGCGCTTGGCTGACATCATCGCCGCGAACCTGCTGCCGTCATGACCGCTCACGTGTTTGCTCGAAAATTCCGAACCTTTTCAACCGTCCTTAGGCGCTGTTCGAATTGGCCCGAGGTGGCTGCGGGTCGGTTGGGTCTCGTGAAAACACCGATCACGATTCGACTGCGGGATGGTTTGCAGATCGCGTCGTTGCGCTCGCTGCAAACAACGTTCGGCGAGATCTTCGAGCCGGCGATTGCCGACCTGTACGGCATCCGGAATGAACGGGCGGATCTGGTCATCGACGTGGGCGCAAACATCGGTGCCTTCACGTGCCTGGCCGCGCGCTGTCTTCCGCAGGCGATGGTTCAGGCCTTTGAGCCGTCGGTGGCGCACGCCGAACAATGTGAACGGAACGTGGCCCTCAACCGTCTGGGGAATGTCATGGTGCATCGCGCGGCGGTCACGCGCGACGGCCGCGAAGTCCGCTTCCAGGTGAGCGGCGATGGGGGCAGCTCCGGGCTCTTTCTTCCCGGTGAGCGCGAGATCGTCATGCGCAGCGTGAGCCTCGAAACCGTGGACTTTTCCGGCTCGAAGCGCGCCTTCATCAAGCTCGATTGCGAAGGTGCCGAGGGCGAAATCATCGCGTGGATCTGCCAGAATCGTGCGCGGCTGCCAGATTCGCTAAAAATCGCCTGTGAATGGCACGGCTGGTGTCCGGTGCCGATGGCGGACACGGTCGCGCTGCTTGAGCGACACGAATTTCGCGTCGGGACCCCTCAGCTCTTTGACGAGCAGTATCTCTTTGCCGCCCGCCGCTGGTGAATTGCCTTCGACAACGCCCGCCGCGATTTCTACCTTGCGCTGAATGTGGGATCAGCTTCGCGCCGTATGGGAGAACCGCCGCTTCGACAATGCGCTGCAGTTGTTCTTCGATCGCCTCGTCGGTCGGCCGACTGGTTTGACCGTCTACCGGCTTGGCGAATATCGAATCCTCATTGATCATCGTGGAGAAGATCAGGTCGGAACGCGGCTCTGCCTCGTCGACGGGGTCTACGACGGACTGCTCGCGAAGGTGTCGTTGCCGCACCGATTGTCGGTGCTCGACCTCGGCGCGAACGGCGGCGGGTTCCCGTTGCTCCTCGGTGCGAAAGGTCACGAATTCGACCGGCTCGTTTGTGTCGAGCTGAATCCCAACACCTGCGCCCGTCTCGCCTTCAACATCGGCAGCAACCTCGGCCGGCAGCACCTCATCCTGAACGCCGCAGTCGCTGCCGAGGCGGGGGAATTGACCAAAGCGTTCAGCCTCGGCAGCGTGTCCGAGCGGGTCGACCACGCCGCGCCGAAGGGTGGGACGCCCGAGCGCGTGCCGTTGCTGACGTTCGATGAAATTGTCCGGCGGGGCGGTTTTTCGAACGGGATTGATCTCTGCAAGGTCGATGTCGAGGGCGCGGAGTTCGATGTTTTGTTTGGGGCGAGTGCGGCGTCACTGACTCTGTGTCGGAACCTTCTCATCGAGTTTCACGATCCGGAGGGTGGGAAGAACGCGCGGGCCAAGCAGGTGCTCCGCGCGTTCGGATTTGTTGAGGTCGACTCCGTGCGTCAGCAATACGAGGTGTGCCTGTTCAGCCGGGCCTGATAGACGATGTGGGAACGAAGAACTCGTTCCCTGAGCCCGCTCCGATGGGCAGCGCGCAATAACCGAAGTCCGACATCAGTTCCCGGACCTCAGTGGGACTTGACCCGCAAAACGCTAGCGTAAATTCGTTCAGCTCGATGACGAGACCGGCGAAGGCTTTTGCCTGCAGCGTCTCCGCCATGCCGCGCAGCACCCGCATCTCGAATCCTTCGACGTCAATTTTAGCAATCCATTGCGGCTGTTCCGGGAGGGTGAGCCCCGCTTCGCGGCGCCATTCGTCAAAGGGCAGCACCTCGATTTCACCCAGCGAGTGATCGCCCAAATCCGGATGGGCCCCGAACGTGGAATGACCGGAATCCGAAATCCCCGGGTGGAGATCGAGCCGACTCCGTTGGTCGCCGAGGCCGATGTTACGTGGATGCAAACGCCAGAGCGAATTCGCGACTTTGATCGATTCGATCACGGCGAATGTCTTTGGGTGCGGCTCGAAGGCATGCACTTCAAGCTGCGGCGAGCGCGAAAGTAGCCAGTAGCTGAAGAATCCGTAATTGCTTCCGATGTCGAAAAAGTGCGTGGCGCCGGCGGCGACCCAATCGTGCAGAACTTGCCCCGTCGGCCGCTCAAAGCGCCCGCCCTGCCAGTAGGTGGCCCGCATGGTGTCGTCGCGAAAATCCAGGTCGGCCCGAATTCCCGGGACCAGTTCAACGTTCGCGCGCTTGGGCAGGAGTTGAAACGCGGTGCGAAAGGCGAGTCCACCGAGCGGTGGGAATTGGTACCCACAGCGGCGCCGGATCGAGTCGACCAACGTCATCATCCCGGTCAGTGCGGTAGAATCGCGTCGATGTCCAGTCCGGCGCCGGCGGCCGGATGTCGGACGAAAGGGCGGAATGCCCGCCTTGACGGGCATTTGTGCCGCCGTCATGAATGCGCGGAGTGTTACTGGAATGAAGAAGGCCGTCATCGTTCGACTCGACCATCTCGGCGATCTGTTGCTTACGACGCCGCTGGTGCGGGCCCTGCACGTGCAAGGCTGGACCGTGGAATTGGTAACGCCGTGCTGGCTTCGGCCGCTGTTTGAAAATAATCCGCATGTCGCAGCCTCCCACGCGATTGAGGAAATTGCCCCGGGATTTCCCGCGGCCTGGCGCGGTCTCGCCCGCTGGCTGCGCGATCGCGATTGCGAGATGATCCTGCTGCCGAATGCCAACCAGCGGCAGCAGCTAATGGCGTCGCTCTTTTCCGGCGTGTCGCGCCGTTACGCGATGTGGAGTGGCGTGTGGGGCCGGCTGACGCGGCACCATTGCCTGCGCTCCTCCCTTCGCGAGCGGCCGCGGCCCTTTGCGGATGTGCTGCTCGATCTTGCCCGCGCCGCGGGCGTGGCGACGGACGGTCTGCATTTGGATTTCATGGTCACCGCCGCCGAAGAGGCGGCCGCGCGGGAATGGCTTAAGCAGCGCGGCTTCGATGGCTCGGCGCCGCTCGTAGGGGTTCACCCCGGCTGCGCAGGAAACACCTGCAATCTTCCCCCCGCAGTGTACGGCGCAATCGCGGATCAACTTCTCGAGCGCAGCGGGGCGTTCGTCGTCGCCACCGGATCCGCCGACGAGCGGGCCTTGCTGTCCGCCTGGCCGGAACGAGTGAAAAATTCGCCGCGATTCATTAATGGGGTGGGGGAACTTTCGCTGCGCCAGCTCGGTGCGGTGATTGCCCAATTTGTGGCCTACGTGGTTCCAAGCACCGGACCGTTGCACATGGCGAGCGCGTTGAACGTCGCCACGGTGTCGCCGTTTTGCGCCTGGTCGACATTGTCATCAGCCATTTGGGGAAATCAAAATGGCTGCGGCGAGGTCCTCGGACCGACGCTCTCGTCGTGCGAGGCGTGGCGCGCGGCGAAACCGGGCGCGCCGAATTGCGACTTTCGTGGCGAGGTGACTTCGGCGCAAATTGCCGATCGCGTCCTGCGCATTCTCCGGACGACCTGAAAACCTCGTCATGTCCCCCATTCGTTTTCTGCCGAAGTACGCCAAGGGCCTCGTGACGTGCGCTTACGTCTTCACGGTGGGCGTGGCTAAGGAATCGAACCGGCTCTTCATCTATCAACTCTGCCGGCGCTTCGGCTGGAACGTGGATGAATTTCCGCCGGAAATCCCGCTGGTCCCGCAAAGTCGTTTCCTCACCGGTGCTTCCGCTGTGCGTCTGAGCCAGCTCGACGTCGAGCCCGGAAACGTCTCGCTGACCGAGCTGACCGTGCTGGCCGCCATCTGCGCGGCGAGGCAGCCGGCGACGATCTTTGAAATCGGAACCTTCGATGGCCGGACGACGCTGAACCTCGCGGAGAATTCACCGCCGGAAACTCGGATTTACACACTCGACCTGCCCGCGGGCGAGGTCGATACGACAGCGCACGCGCTTGCGGCGGGTGAGGACGCGTTTGTGCGAAAGAGCGCGTCCGGGGCGCGCTTCGTTTCCTCGCCGTACGCCAGTCGCATCACTCAGCTCTATGGCGACTCGGCACGATTTGATTTTTCGCCGTATCGCGGCGCAATCGATCTCGTCTTCGTCGACGCCTCGCACGCCTATGAATACGTGCTGACCGATTCCCGCAACGCGCTTGAGTTGTTGCGGCCCGGCGGGATCATCCTCTGGCACGACTACGGCACAGGCGACTGGCCCGGGGTGAACCGCGCGCTGAACGAACTCCGACGCGATGATCCGCGCTTTGCCCGTTTGCAATGGATTGAGAACACAACGCTCGCGGTGTTGGAGGTGTAACTTCAGCGCGGCAGAAAAACCAGATTTCTGGCGTCATGGTTGGTGATTGTGACTGGTTGCAGTGCCGTATCGAACGGATGGTAACCGAAGCCAGCGAGAAAATCACCCAATTCGACGGGTGTATTCGAGCAAAGGCGAAGGGTTTCCGCATAAACTTCAATGACCAGAGCCTTGAAGCATTTCCGCCGCAACGCCTCCGCCATGCCGGATAGAGCGCGCAGTTCGAAACCCTCGATGTCGATCTTGATTACCGCGCGTCCGATCCAATCTCCGTTCTCCGCAGCCTGCCAATCGTCAAAGCGGACCACCGGGACCCGGTACGTGCGAAACTCGCTTCCCGTGTGGTCGAAATCCGGATGCGTCGTCCCAAAAATCGAGTGCCCTGACGAGTTCATCTCAACCGTGAGATCCATTTCCGCAGGAGAATCGCTCAAGCCGAGGTTGAGCGGTTGGAAGTTGGCCAGCGAGTTCCGCGCCTGTGTCTCCGTCAGCACCGCGAAGTTGTTTGGGTTTGGCTCAAACGAAAACACCTTTACGCCCGGACAGTAGGCCAGGATCAGGTAGCTAAAGAAACCGTAGTTCGCCCCGATATCGAAAAAGGTGTCGACCCCATCCGAACACAGTTTGCGCAGCAGGGTGGGCAGTGGCTGTTCGTACCGAGAGCCCATCCACCAGGTCACGCGACACGCTTCATCCTTGAAGTTCATCTTTACCCGAATGCCCGGGAACAGCTCAGTGATCGCCTGTGCGGGCGCCCAGCGGAAGTAGGTCGAGAATCCGAAGTGACCAAGCCTCGGCATGGCGTAGCCGAAGCGGCGGCGGAGGAAGTCCATGTTCACGCGTGGAGTGGATCGTCGGTCCGCGATGCCTGGGCGTGGAGCAACTCAAACCAGGCCCGGCGCGGAATCCACCAGTACGCACACCACACCTGCGCCACAATCGGTGCGCCGATAATGCCGGCCACGCCGAATTCGCGCCCCAGTGCGAACGCCAGCGCGACGGTCCCGAGGCCGCTCAAAAGGTAAACCTTCAGATGGGGAAAACGATTCGCGGTCTGGATCACGGCGGAATGAAAACCGACCAGGAAGTCCAGTCCAACCATGACGAGCAGTCCGGCCAGCAGCGTCGGCGGCAACGCGGGCGTCCGCGATTTTATCCATTCGAGTAACAGCGGCGCGACGAGAAAAATGCCCATGGCCCCGAACCCATAGGTCACAAAGCAGCGACCCACGGATCCCCTAACCAGCTGGATGGCGAGGGGTAGGTCGCCCCCCGCCCGCGCCCGCGCAATGTGCGGTTGTCGCACCACGAGCCACGCCCCCGCGAATCCCTGCGCGACGAGTGCGAGCCGGAGGCTGAGTCCGAACGACGCGGTCGTGGCCAGGCTGCTGATGATGCCGCAGACAAAGAGAGTGCCTTGGCAGCACATGTTGGCGCCGAGTGACGTCAGCAACGAACGCCACGTCGCAGGCCAGACTTCACCGAAGCGAATTTCCGGCGCGGTAATCGTGCGGATGCCGGGACAGCTCTCCAGCGCGTGCCAGCGGGCATAGGTAAAATTCACGAGAGAGAGAACGAGTTGTCCCACGGCCAGCGAGAGAATGCCGAAGCCCAGCCAGAGGCAGCAGGCCGCCACGGCGTAGTTGAGGGCCAGGCCGGCCAACAGCGCGCGTTGACCGAGCCGGACCTGGCCGATGCCAACGAGAAATTGAGGCCAGTAACTGCCCGCGACCGACAACACGGTGGCCACGACGAAAACGCCATAGGTCAGCCAGTGATTTGTCTGCGGTCCCGGCAGCGCGCGCAGCTTGGACAGAACGATTGCCAGACCAACCGTCAGCATGAAAAGCAGGATCCCCGCGACGATCCGAACATAGACTCGCTGCGCGAGTCGCAACAGTCCGGCGAGGCCGGCCAGATTCGGCGCTCGCATCTCCACGGTCGGCGGACTTAACTCGAGTCCGCGAACCGGGAGACGCTCAATTCCGGCCATGAAGAAGCTCGCGCTACGACCGAGGATGAGCGCAAGCCCTAGCTCGGCGAAGGCGCAGAAATCGCCGATCGAAGTGAACACGTACCATAAGCCAAGTTCGTCGGGGCTGAGCCGGCGCAGCGCGATGGGCAGCACGAGCAGAAATCCGCCGGCCCGCAGCGCGGTGACCGCGAACGACCACCCGACGGCGGATTTCCAAACCCGGGCGATGAAGTTGCTCGCTAACAGCACGTGGGTGGTGGCTCGGGGAGGAACAATCTATGCGGACCTGGCCGCGGAAGGTGAATCAAGCAGACGGTCGATGCGCGAACAGCCAAATCGGAGACTTGCTTCCGGCTATGTGCAGAAAGCGCGATTCGCTTAGCGCGTGTTCGAGCGCGCGCACACCGGGTCGGGCGAACAGATCCGCGAGCGGGCGAGGTACAGCTTGCTCTATGATCTGTGACGCCTTCGCATAGGCCTGAAAGACCCGCCACGGCATGCGACCGCATTGACGGTACCAACTCCACCACAACCGATTGAAGGCTGGCGGCAGCACCTGGGCATGTCCGGCGGACTGCAGGGCAAGCGAAATATGCGGTTGATCAGCCGCATACTTGAACGTGTGCGCCTCGCGATCCGCAGTGGCGGTCCGATTCCTCCATTCTAACCAACTCGCGTGGATCTGTTGGAAAATGTGAACGTGCGCCCGTGTGTAAAGAAGCGCGCCCGTGTTCAAGACGCATGGATGCTTGAGCGCCGCGGGGAGCAGGTCCGGGTAATCCGCATAATAGCGGGCTACGAAATCATCCACCCACGCGAATTGTTCGCGTTCATCGGCGATGGCGATCTTCTCGGAGTCCCAGCCGTCCGTGATCGGCGGACTGTCCGCGTTGATCAGGATGTCGTTGTCCAGAACCAGGACCGCGTCGAAGTCGCCCAACTCGGGCAGGGTGAGCGGAAAGTATTTTCCCCAATAGAAATGTTCTCGATGCGGCGGATTCTCAACGACGATGATCGGCAGGTTGTGGCGTTTGGCGTACGCATCCCACGTCGGCCGCACGATTCCAAGATTGGCGCGCTGGCGCGCGTCCGGGCATATCGTGGCGAGGGCGATCTTCACGCGCCGATGAGTGGCTGAGGGAACGGCGAATGTCGAGACGGAGTCGAAAGTCGAGGATCGAATGTCGAGGGTCGAAAGTCGAGAGCCAGCGGGGGGAGAGTCAGAGGCCGGAGGCCAGAGGTCAGTGGTCAGAGGAGCGAGGTTTTTCCGAAACGCGGGCCGTTTCCGCGCGCTTGGCGCGAGATTGCTCGAACGCGTCCGCGATCTCCGACATCTCGGCGAGCATTTCCATTTTCTGGTCGAAGGAAAGCGCCGCCCAGTCTCGGAGTTGCCCGCGACGGTGCTGCAGGAACGCGAGGTCCACTTGCGCTTTCGTCATACCGGGGATTTCCATGGCTACGTCCAACTCGGCGGTTCGGGCAATTTGTCGTACGGCGGAAGCTCCTTCGCGAGGCAAATCTGATCAATATCGACCAAGTCATGCGGCCGCCCGGCTTCACGCTTCATCTTGAACAGTGTGTCGCGACGAACGAACGGAACATCTTGCCCACGATACTTCTGCCAGAAGGCTTGTGCGTACTCGTCCGCGAAATTAAATGGCTCGCGGACAAAGATATCCAGCGGCGTCTTCGGTTCGTCGATATCCAGCATCTGGAAAACGATCATGTGCTTTTCTTCAATCCAGCGTTCGCGTTGGATCGGGTCAGCAAAGGCCAGCTGCGCCACGGGAACGAGCGGGCGATATCGGATCGA
>JANMQT010000167.1:0-6851 GCA_031370675.1 Verrucomicrobiota bacterium | reverse complement strand
GATGCGCGGAGCGTAGACGATGAATCGGGGGTCGTGGGCCGTGGGTCAAAAGACGAAGGACAGCGGTCAGAGGTCGGAACGCGGGGGTGGGCTGCGACCACGTCGAAGGGGGCTCTAGTTTTTCGTGACGCGGAGTCGGATGAACATCACCTGCTCGCCGGCGCGCGGAACGCGGGCGGCGCATTCCAGATGGTCGCCGAGATCCTGCTCGGGATCAAAAGTCACGCCCGTCGTCTGCCACGTCAGCAAATCGGTGGACCACTCCACTGCCCCGCTCACCCCGCTGATGGACTTGCTCTTGCGGTAGCGGAAGACCAGCTGGTCGGTCGAGAGGTCCGCGATCTTCGTCTCGAACAACCCGGGGATCGCGGGATTCGTATTTTGAAAATACTCGACCAGGTTGCTGAGACCGTCCGCATCCGGATCAGCGGTGGCGGCGGTGTCGGCGAGGCCGGGATAGGTGAGCAGCCATTGGGCGTAGCTTTGACCTGGGACCAGGGCCGGCGCGAAGGACTTGAGTGGAATGGGGTCAAACGGCACGGCGAGCGTGAGAGGCTGTCCGGGTTGTCCGATCGAGGCATAGGTAGCGGACGGCGGACTGGCCGTGAGCGACTGGGCGTTTCCATAAAGGGTCGCTTCACTCACGGTGAAGCTCGTGGCAGTGCCGAGGAATGACGCAGTGATGATGTTGGTGAACAGGACGTTCTGGTTCGCATCCTGCAGCGTCATCACGTATTGATTCGTGCCCGTAATCGCGCCGGAGATCGTGGCGGTCGCGCCATTCTTCAACCACTGTCCCATGGTGGGGCCGCTCGTGACGAAGGTGAGCGTCTGGTTGTTGAAGGTGGCAGCGGGGGGACCCGGCAGGTTGCTGGTTGGAATCCACGACATCGCCATCAGGAAGGAAAGGCTGCCGTTCACGGGCGCCAGCGTGCCCGTGGTGCTGCATTGAATCGGCTGGCTCGGGCTGGTCACGGTGTTCCCGTTCGCCGTGCCTGTCGCCGCTACCGTAATGGTATAGGGCGTGGCTTGGTTCGGGACCGCCAGGCCGTAACGATTGATTCCCGGCAGAGCCGTCACATTGATCGGCGAAATGCCGCTGGGAGCCAGCACCGTGATCACATATCCCGTCGCGTTGGCCACGCCCTGCCATTCGAGGTCCAGCGAGTTGGGATGCAGTTCCGTCACATACGGCTTCGGTGAATCAAGCCGCGCATCCGGCAGCAACGTGATGCGAAGCGTCTGCCCGGCCTGCAGGCCCATCAGCGGCGAGGGACCACTGCGATCGCTGAAAGCAAAACCGTACGCATCGCTGTTATTGTAAAGGATCGCGGCCCAGGGATTGTAGAAGCCGTCGTTGGTGTTGCGGGCGAGACCGAACGGAAACGCGGTGGGGGCCGCGCCATACCACGTCAGGCTGGAGTTGCCATATTTTCCGTTCAAATAGCCAAAGTTGACCGCCGACAGCGCGTCACGCGCAATGGCGCCATAGACGATGTTGGTGTCGGCCTGCAGACTCACATAGGAAATGCCCACGACGGAAAACGCGTCGGCGCTAAGCGTGGCGCCGTAAAGGAACGTGTCCATGCTACCCGCCGGCGGGGTAATGTTCACGGCGGGCGCACTGGTGTAGCCGGCGCCCGGACTAGTTATCATAAAGCCGGTGACGGCCCCCCCGGAAACGGTGGCGGTGGCGGTGGCCGTGGAAATAGCCGGTGGTAAATCGATCGTCACAACCGGCGTTGCATTGTAGCCGCTGCCATGATGGACGAACTCGAATCCCGTGATGACGCCGTTGGCAACTTGCGCCGTCACCTGCGCGGTGACACCCGGATTGGCTGGCGGAGTAATTTGAACTTGCGGGGCAACGAAGTAATTCGAACCGGGATTGTTCAGGACGAGGTTTCCGACCGTATCGCCGGAAGGAATGGCTGTGGCCGTCCCCTGCACAGCCGCTGGCGGACCGCTGATGGTCACGATAGGCGGATTGTTATAGCCGGATCCCGCCGTGTTTACGGTGATGGCGGTCAGTGCGCCGCTGACCGGGCTCGAGGCGGAAGCGGTGGCCTGCAGGTTGACCGGCAGATTTACGGTCATGTCCGCGCCATTCGGAAGCGGACTGGGGGGCGCCGGATTCGTGGTGCCGTTGTTCAGGAGAATCTGATAACCACCGTGGTTGTCGCTCTGCACCTGGCCGGTATACGAATAATCACTGCCGTTGGCATTGCCGACAATCGTGAAGGATGGCGCGGCCGGCGGCCCGACGAGTTGTTGCAGGTATGACGCGAAGCTCGGATACGGCGCGGGATTTCCCAGGGAACTCGGTGCCGCCGCCTGCCCCGGCCCGAGTGCGCGCACGAACTGCGAGAGGCCGTCGGCCGGGGTCCAGCCTTTCACCGGCGTGGTGGAAGGCCCCAGCTTGTAGAGCGCCTGGCCCGCGCCGATGTTTTGAAAGGCCGCCAGCATCGACTCGGTGGAGAGATAGTAATACCGTTGATCGATTTGCGTGAGATTTGGCGGCGTGCCGGTGAAAAGTTCCCACTGCATCGGCATGCTGAAAGCATCGATGCTGGTGAGGTTTCCCCCGCTCGTGATGTTCGCATTGAACGTAAGCTCGCATTGATCGAAGCGATAATTCGCCGTGGCCGGACTTGGATTGACGTTGTTGACGTAGGTGAACGGCGAGCTGCCGCTCCCGTCATTCTTGAACACCATGAAGGCACCCGAACCGAGCGTGGTGACGGTAAAGAAGTAAACCGGCCGGCTTTTGCCCGTGTACCGCGATGTCACGCTGTAGCCGGCAGGTTGCAGTTGATCGACGCGCAGGGGCGTGACGTTGTTGGTCGCGTCATCCGCGTTCGCCCGTGGCGGGGTCAACCCGCCAATGGAACCAAAATCCACGTCTAAGAGATAGACAGTCGTGCCGGCGCCCGCCGCGTTCCTGCCCACCAGAAGCACGTAGGGTGAATTCGCGCTGCACATGTCGGGTGGATTCGCCGTGCAGGTGTCGTCGACCACCTCCACGCGCAGGGTGGTTTGGCCCCATGAGGAAGCATCCTGAAGACAGAAGGCAACGAGGATGAAGACGCGGCATGAACGCAAGGTCATGCCGCGTGATAAGCACGATCGTGACCAACCCCCGACGGACGATGGTTTTCCCTGAATTTAACCCGCCTGGCAAAGGAAACATCCGGCCGAAGCGAAGGAACAAGGATGAAGGAACAAGCTGACTGATGGCCGCAAAGGAAGGGTCGAGGGCCGCGAGCCAGAAAGACCTTGCCGGCGCACGAGTGGGACACAGGATTCGAGGAAACTGAATTTGCGTGGGGGAAAACGAATTGCATTGCCTGATTCCTCTCTTGTCTCGTTAGATGGAGGCTACATGAAAACAAAAACAATGGTATTAACGCTGGCGCTGAGCTTTACCGCGGCGGCGGTGTGTCTCGCCAGTCCGCAAATGGGCACTTGGAAACTGAACGAGGCCAAATCGAAACTCAATCCGGCGGGAGGCAAGATCATCACGGTAGTCTATGCGGCCGCCGGTGAGAACGTGAAGGTCATCGTGGACGGGACCGACAAGGACGGCAAGCCCACGCACAACGAATGGATCGGCAAGTTTGACGGGAAAGATTATCCCGTCACCGGCGATCCAACTTCGGACATGCGGTCGTACAAGACGGTTGATGCCAACACGCTGGACCTCACCGTCAAGAAAGCTGGAACCGTAACTGCCACCGGAAAAATTGTCGTCTCAGCTGACGGCAAGAGCCGCACCGTCACCACCAACGGAACAGATGCGCAGGGAAAGAAAGTCGAAAGCATGTCGTGGTACGACAAGCCGTAGCAGGCACGTGATCGCTCACGAGACCTGAGATTCAAGCTGATGCCCTCCCGCTCAGAAGAGCTTGGGAGGGCATTTGCACGTAGCTCGGCATCGTCGATAACGGGACAGACGCTTGTTCCCGCGTCGAAAGCCAAGGATAGTAGAAACCGACGGCCCGAGTGATCGCGGATTCCACGGCGGCCCTCTTCAACCTGACGCCGCCACCTGCCTCATTTTTACCATCGTAGCGTCCACATCCTGCGCCACGGCTTCCAGTTGCGGGTGGTCGATCGGCGCTGGGCCAGTAATTCTAGCTCTACTCGGAAAATTGAGGGCCACGGGAAAGCAGGTGGCAGGGACCAGCCCCCTTGAGATCGACGCCAAAGTTCTGCGCCTTAATAAGAAATGGGTTGAATGAACCTGACTTCTTCCCCTTAAATGGCAACCCTATGAAAACTAAAACGATGGTCGTAACCCTGACCCTGAGCCTGGCCGCGGCGGCGGTCTGCCTGGCCAGCCCGCAGATGGGCACTTGGAAGTTGAACGAGGCGAAATCCAAGCTCAACCCCGCCGCGCCGAAGAATAACACGGTGGTCTATGCGGCCGCTGGTGACAGCGTGAAAATCACGGTGGATGGCACCGATAAGGACGGCAAGCCCACGCATAACGAGTGGGTCGGCAAGTTCGACGGGAAGGATTATCCCGTTACGGGCGATCCGACCTCCGACATGCGGTCGTACAAGACCGTTGATGCCAACACGCTGGAGCTGGTGGTCAAGAAAGGCGGCAAGGTGACCGCGAGCGGCAAGATCGTCCTGTCCGCCGATGGCAAGAGCCGGACGGTCAGCGTCTCCGCCACGGACGCAGAAGGCAAAAAGGTCGAGAGCATGACCTGGTACGACAAGCAATAACGCGAGCGCTTTCGTAAACCTGATTCAGCCCGATACCCTCCCGTTCGAGACCGGACGGGAGGGTTTTCCTTGCCCGCAAATCCGGGGACGGAAACATTGTAACGTTCGTTAAGTAAATTCGCCCCGACATCAATCCGCGGCCGTCCGTTGTCAGTTGCCGCCGGGGATCGGCGCGGTCTCATGCACGCGGCCGTAGTCCACCTCGTAGGTGCCGTCGGCGCGCTCCGTGTAGATCTCCACGAAGCGATGACCGAAGCGGACGTCGCGCCAGGTGTAGTCCTCCTGGCTTTGCACGGGCGCGGGAATGACGGTGTCGACGCAGACAATAGACGCCATGAAGCGCGCGTCACTTTTCTCGAGTTGCTCCGGTGTCACCCCGAACAGCGGGCTCTGCTCGTCGATGGCATGCCGGATGGTCAGGGCGCTGGGAAACATGATCAACCGGTCAAAATCCAGCTGCAAAGCGTAGAAGCGCCGGAAATCCTCACCCTCGGCAACGCGCTCGTTCCGGATCAGCATGATGCGGAACTCGGCCTCGACCATCGCTTGGTGCCGGAGGTTCGCCACGCGCATCTGCAGCGCCGGTTTGCCGTCGAACGGGCAGATCACCATGGTGCGGCTGAAAAGCAGCCGCGCCACCGGCCGCGAAAAGCGCACGAAGATGAGGCCGGTCACGACCGCCGTGAAGAACATGCCGATGATGATCTCGATGGTGGTGACAATGTTGCCGTAAAGGGTCGCCGGATAAAGATGGCCGAAGCCGACGGTGGAAAGTGTCTGCACGCTGAAAAAGAACGCGGTGGAATACGAGCCGGCGGGCATTCCCTCGATGCACGCTCCCCCGGAGGTGTAGGCGACGGCGAAGATCAGGTTGAGTCCAAGATAGATCGCGAGGACCACGAGCGCGAAACGCGGCCAGCTCAGCGAGAGGACGGTGCGATAAATATCCCTCCACTCGCGGTTGCCGGAATTCGTGCGCAGGAATTCCATCTTGCCGGCGCGGACGGAAATGGGGGAGGCTTTCATGGGAAATGCGGAAGGCGGAATGTTGAATGCGGAATTGAGGAGACCAAAGTCAGATTGGGCCTGCAGATTCACGCAGATTTTTTGGAGAGAGGATGATCTGGGGAATGGCTCCGGGGGAACCGGCGGTTTCTTGACGAGGATTTCGAGGCTGACGGACGGAAGGCACGCCGCAAGCGACGTGCGACCAGGCCGCTACGGCGGCACGGCGGGTGCTTAAGCGGATGACTGCCGGGCGGCCGGCATTCTCGATCTGCCCTCTGACCTCTGTTCGAAGACAAACCATGCCCAATTCCGGCCAGGCCGATCGGCCGCCAGCCCACCGGCGGGAATTCTGGTGTTTCATCAGCTACCGCCACGCAGACAATCGCGAGCCCGGGCGCCAATGGGCGACGTGGCTGCACCAACAGATCGAGACCTACGAAGTGCCAGCGGATCTCGTCGGCGCCGTGAACGATCGTGGCGACACGATTCCGGAGCGGATTTTCCCGGTGTTTCGGGACGAGGAGGAGTTGCCCGTGGATGCGGATCTGGGCAACGCGATCACGAATGCGCTGGAGGCCAGTAAGTTTCTCATCGTCGTCTGTTCGCCGCGGGCGGTGGAATCCAGTTATGTCGCGAGCGAAATACGATATTTCAAGAAGCTTGGCCGCGACGATCGAGTGCTGGCCGTGATGGTCGATGGCGAGCCCAACGCGAGCGAGGACCAGGGCAAGCAAAGGGAAGGTTTTACGCCGGGGCGGGAATGTTTCCCGGAGCCGCTGCGCCGTCGCGTCGATTCGGCGGGTCGATTGCTCGACGAGTTGTGCGAACCGGTCGCCGCTGATTTTCGAATCGGGTCGGCGCAGGGCTGGACCTCCCCGGAGGCCTACCGCCAGCAATTACGGCACGCGGGAAAGCTCACGCGGCGCGAGGTGGAGGTGGAAGTCGTGGCCTACGGCAGGCGCGCCGACCTGATGAAGCTGAAAATCATCGCGGGTGTCCTGGGTGTCTCGTTGGGACGTCTGACCGCGCGCGATCAGGCGTACCAACTTCGGCGGGCGCGCCAGCGCGCGCGCATCTTCGCGGGCGTTGGCATCGTGTTCGGTCTGCTG
>JANMQT010000140.1:0-5735 GCA_031370675.1 Verrucomicrobiota bacterium | reverse complement strand
CCCCGTCTCGCGCGCATCCTGGTGGATGGCACGACCGACCGCGAATTCGATTACACGATTCCGGATGCCATGGCCGGGGCGGTGCAGGTCGGCAGCCGGGTGCGGCTGCCGTTCCGTCACCGGGAATTGCTTGGCACGGTCATCGCGCTGCCGGTCGACAGCGACGTGCCGGCCGAAAAACTGCGGCCGATCACATCGGTCGTGGGCGACGATCCCGCCATCCCGGCCGTGCTGCTCGAGTTGGCGCGCTGGATCTCGGACTACTATTGCGCGCCGCTCGATCAGGCCATGCGCGGCGTCCTGCCGGACGTCATTCGCAAGGCGGAAATTGATTTCAAGGAACGCCAGTTCGCGCGCCTGGTCCGCGCGCCCGATGAGGCGGAGGCGGCGGCCCTGGCGAAAAGATCCCCCCGCCGCGCCGAGTTGCTGGCGGCCCTCGAAACCTCGCCGTCGCAACGCGTGCAGGTGGTCCAACTGCTCGAGGATCTCGGCAGCAGCCGCCAGATTTTGCAGGGTCTGGTCAAGCTGGGCTACGTGGTGATCGAGCACGGGACCATTCCGCGTGATCCATTCGGTGCGAATGCGTTCGTCGCCGACACGCCGTGGCTGCTCAATCCGGAACAATCTGCCGCCCTGCGCGAGGTGCGTGACATGATGCAAACGCCGCGCGCAGAGCAGAAGCCGATGCTGCTGCACGGCGTCACCGGCAGCGGCAAGACAGAGATCTATTTGCAGGCGATCACGATGGCGCGCGCGGCGGGCCGTGGTGCCTTGGTGCTCGTGCCGGAGATTTCGCTGACGCCGCAGACGGTGGAGCGATTCAAGAGTCGTTTTGCGGGCGCGGGCGACAGCGTGGCCGTGCTGCACAGCCGGCTGTCCGAGGGCGAGCGCCACGATGAGTGGCATCGCATTCACTCGGGCGAGGCGCGCATCGTGATCGGCGCGCGCAGCGCCATCTTCGCGCCCGTGCGGGATGCCGGCCTCATCGTGGTGGACGAGGAGCACGAGGGTTCCTACAAGCAGGAGGAGGCACCGCGCTACCACGCGCGCGACATCGCGGTCGTGCGCGCGAAGCTTGAGGGCTGCGCCGTCCTGCTCGGCAGCGCCACGCCTTCGCTTGAGAGCTACCACAACGCCACCACCGGCAAGTACGCGTTGCTCAATCTGACGACCCGGGTCGACGATCGAAGAATGCCAATCATCCGCATCATCGATATGCGGCGCGAATCGCAGCGGCAGAATTCCAGCGGACCCGCGGTGCTTTCGGAAAAATTACGCACGGCCGTAACGTCGCGGCTTGAAAAGGGGGAGCAGACGATCCTTTTTTTGAATCGGCGCGGCTTCGCCAGCGCGATGCTCTGTCCGAAATGCGGCTTTGTCTGCGAGTGTCCCAATTGCAGCCTGGCGCTGACCTTTCATCGCACGGACGACCTGCTGATGTGCCACCTGTGCGGCCACCGGCAAAAGGCGCCGAAGCGCTGCCCGAACCCCGATTGCCGCGACCCCGCGATTCGCCACCGGGGCTTTGGCACGGAACGGGTCGAGGACGTGGTGGCGAAGGTTTTCCCCAAGGCGCGCATCGCGCGGATGGATGCCGACACGATGACCGGGAAGCATGCACATCGCGACGCGCTGGGCGCATTCAAGGCGGGTCAGACCGACATCCTCGTCGGTACGCAGATGATCGCGAAGGGCCTCCATTTTCCGAATGTGACGCTGGTGGGCATCATCAACGCCGATCTTTCGCTGCACATGAACGACTTCCGCGCCGCGGAGCGCACGTTTCAATTGCTCACGCAGGTCGCGGGACGGGCGGGCCGGGGCGACATGGAGGGCGAGGTGATCGTGCAAACCTGCACGCCGATGAGCCCGGCGATCCAGTTTGCAAGGCATCACGACTTTGCGGGTTTCTGGGAACAGGAGAGCGAGTTTCGCCGAACGTGTGATCATCCGCCGTTCACGCACCTCGTGTTGATCACGGTGCGCTCGCCGCACAAGGAGCGCGCGGAGTTTTCGGCCCAGACGATGGCGCGACGGCTGCGTGAAAAGCTGCCGCGCGGCGCGGTCCTGTTCGATCCGCTGCCGGCGCCGTGGGAGAAGCTGAAGACCTATTACCGATTCCAGATTCAGCTCCGATCGCGCGCGATTTTGAAGCTGAGCCGGCATGTGCGCGAGGTGCTCGATGCGCTCCCGCTGCCGCAGGACGTGCAGGCGCAGGTGGACGTGGATCCGCAGCAGTTGTTGTGAAGTTGGCAGGTCGCGCGACGGGCGCGGAACGCCAGGACTACAACTTCTCCGAGCCCGACCAAAATCGCGCGAACGCCTGATCCCAGCCGCGCGCTTCCACCGACTTCCGCCCGTTCGCGCTCAAGGCTGCGCGCAGCGCCTCATCCTTCACCAATCGTTCCACGGCGGCGCAAAGATCATCCAGATCGAGACCGCGCGTGATTAGCCCGGTCTTGCCGTGCTCGACCAGTTCGCGCGGGCCGCCCTGATCCGAGACTACCACCGGCAGGCCGCTGGATTGCGCCTCGACGATGACATTGCCGTAGGTGTCAGTGACGCTGGGGAAAAGGAAAGCATCGGCCGACGCGTAGGCGCGCGCGAGTTCCTCGCCGCCGAGGATGCCGGTGAAGATGGCGTTGGGCAGCAGTTTTTTCAGCTCGCGTTTGTAGAGACCGTCGCCAACCACCGCAGCGCGAACCGGCACTCCCTGGTCGCGCAGGCGACCGACGCACGCCGAGAAAAGGTCGAGTTGTTTCTCAACTGAAATCCGTCCCACGTAGAGCACGATGAACTCGCCCGGCCTGGCGCCGCGCCGGGTCCAGTACTTGGGGTCGCGCTTGGTCGGTGTGAACAACTCCGTCGCCACGCCGCGCGGCAGAATCTTGAGTTTTTCGGCGGCTATGCCGCGGTCGATCCAGATCTCGCGGTATCGTTCGGAGTTCACGTAGACGATATCGAATTGGTGGTAGAACCAGGACATGAAGTTCCAGGTCAGAGTCTCCATGAAGTGGTCGTCCGTCAGGATTTGCACGTAGTACGGGATGTCCGTGTGATAAATCCCGCTCGCTGGCAGGCCCAGCAACCGCGCGGCGAGCAGCGCGGTCAGTCCGATCGGCCCGGGCGTGCTGATGACCAACTCGGTGAAGCGCTCCCGCTGGATGTAGTCGATCATTTCGAGGATCGGCGGAAAGGTGAGCTTCTGCAGCTCATATTCCGGAATCTCGAATTCCCCGATTGGCTTGAAATTCTGGATCGGAATGTCCGGCCCGAAATCGAGCGGCGGCCGCGAGGTCACGATGCGCAAGTCCCGCCCGGCGGCGTGACCGGCGGCAACCATGCGCTGGATCGTGGTGGCGACCCCATTCACATCCTCGAGCGTATCCGTGAACCAGCCGCGCTTGGAATTCTGGAGCACCGGCGGCACGTGGCCCGCGAGCGGCTCGGCGATCTCGCGCAGCCGGCGGCGATTGGGCGCCTGGCTGGCAAGGGAATAAATGTACGGGCTCAACAACAGGCCCAGGGGGACGACCGCGCTGATCGCCTGGACCGCCTCGATGACATTGCCGCCGGAAAGCTGCTTGAGAAATTTCGTGAAGAAACGAAACGCCAGCTGGTTGGTGAAGAGGTTGGCGATGATGAAGGCGCGGCGCTCCGGTTCCGATACGCCGGCCGTTTGCTGGGCCAGGGCGGCCTTGACCGCCGGTTCTGAGAAATAGGCGGAGAGCTCGCGCCAGGCGGAGACGTTGCCCGGCTTGACGAGATCAAAGATTTTCCCGTCGAGCACGCTCTGCGCGAGGAAACCGAGCTTGTCGGTGAGACTGAAAACGGTCGGATCCTTGCCCTCGAGAAAGCGGGAGATCGCTTTCTCCGCAAGCGCGGGAGTCCGGCCTTTACCCGACAGGAACTTCTCCTTCGCAAACTCCCAGGCGGTGTTGTAGAGGCTGTGAGAAAGGGTGAGAGGCGAACCGCCCGTGCCGAGTGGCTCGACGCGGCCGGCGCGCACGTGCGCGAGGAATTCCTCCGCGGATGCCGCCGTGGGCGTCTGGCTCCACGCCCGGGCGGGGAACATGCCGCCGTGGTCGTCCGACCCGCCGATCAGAATTTTTTTCCACGGCTCGGGATGGGCGGGTGCGATGCCGTGGCGGTTGGCCAGTTCATCGATCTTGGCGGGGGTGAGCGAGGCGAGGGTGTGGCGGAGCACGTCGTTGAGCAGGTCCTCCCGCAGGCCATTGAGGCCTTCAAAATGCCGAAAGAGCAGAATGAGCTGCTCGACGTGCGCGAGATTGAGGCGTTCCTCCGGGTCAAAGAGCGGATGCGCGACGGCGTGCGTCAGGTTTTGCTCTGCGAGATAGCGCTGGAGATCAAAGACGTTGTGGCGCAGCCGTCCCAACTCGCGGTGTTGTGCCTCGCTGTGACCCCAGACGAGTACATGGACCTTGCAGCGCTCGTCGGGAAAATGCGCCGTGACCTGTTCGCCCAGGAACACGCCGGGACGATCAGCGATGGCCAGGACGCCCTCGATCGAATCGTGGTCGGTGATGGTCACGAAATCCATCTCCGCCGCACGCAACGCGTCGTAGAGCTGGACGGGGTCGGTCACGCTTTCCGGGAAGCCGGCCCGGCGAAAGACCCATTCCGCCGAGCGGTTGCTGGCGCGGGAATGGACGTGGAGGTCGGCTTTCATCAGGGGGACCGGGGAGGGGAAGTTTCGGCCACCGTGGCCGGCGCGCAAGAAGCCGATCCTCGCACGCCTGGTGGCCGGATGCGCGGAAAGACGGCGCCGGGAGGGTGACGATCGTTTGACAAGCGAACGGGTGCGCGGGAGGAATCGCCCCGGGTCCTCGCGGTGGGTTGGTCGGGTCATCCACGCCGCCGGTCCGGTCTCATGCCGAGCTTCCAGTTTACGCCACTGCAGTGGTGCATCGCGCTCCTTGCCGCCTACACCATCGGTCTGTCGAAGACCGGGTTCGCCGGCCTCGGACTCGTCGGCATTTATCTGATGACCGAAATTATGCCAGCGCGCGAATCGACCGGCGTAATTTTGCCGATGGTGGTCTTCGCGGATATCTGGGTCATCCGCAGTTACTACCGGGAGGCCCGCTGGCCGCTCATCCGATCGTTTCTCCCGTGGGCGTTAATCGGCATACTCGTGGGCTACTTTCTTTTCGCGCGCATTCCGGAGAACCGGTTTCGCGCGGTGGTGGGCGCGATCATTCTCGTATTGGTGGCGGGCCAGTACCTGCGCCGCTGGCTAATGCCCACGCCGAAGCCGGGCCCGCCCCCCGCGGCGGCCGGCATTGGCCTTGGACTGGTCGGTGGCATCAACACCATGATCGCGAACTCGGCCGGCCCGTTCATGGCGATGTACCTGCTGCTCGACCCGTCGCTCACCAAGTGGGAGTTCGTCGGCACGAACGCGATGATGTTCCTCATCATCAACGCATCGAAGCTGCCGCTGAGCTACAGCCTGGGTGTGATCACGCCGCAATCACTGCTCTTCAATCTCTACCTGCTCCCCGCGGTCGTGGCGGGCATTGCGACGGGCCGCTTCGTGCTCGCGCGGATCTCGCAACGAGTCTTCGAGGAAATCCTGCTGCTCTTCTGCCTCTTCGCCGCGATCCGGCTTCTCTGGTCCTAGCGCGACTGCCAAGGGACGTCACTTTCCGAGAATTTCGGCAAAGGCGGCGGCGTCAGCGGCGCTGAGTCGCGGGTTGGCGACGTTTTGCGGG
>JANMQT010000104.1:0-5325 GCA_031370675.1 Verrucomicrobiota bacterium | reverse complement strand
GATGGGGGTGGGTTTCTTTCCCCCGGGGCGCAACGCCACCATTTATCAACCCATCGGGAATCCCTTCATTGACGCCTACGCCCGCGCCCTGCGTTCAAGTTTCGGACTGGTCCTATTCAATCGTCGCGACGGCTTCAACGCCCCGGTCACTTTCCTGCGCGCGGGCGGCTTGATCGGTGTGCTGGTCGATCAACACGCCGGCGACAGCGGAGCGTGGACGCCATTTTTTGGAAGGCTCGCGTCCACCTCGACGCTCGCGGCGTTGTTTGCTGGTCGCACCCGCGCGGCAATCGTGCCGTGTGCGGTGTCTACCATCGGCATGGGACGCTGGCGTTTGGAAGTGGGGGAACCCATCGAATCCGGCCCCCACGAGAGTCTCGAATCAATCACTGCCCGCCTGAACATGGCGGTCGAGTCCATGATTCGAAAGTCACCCGCGGATTGGTTCTGGATGCACAACCGGTGGAAAACCCCGCAGCCCAAATTCTTGCTCGCGGGGTATAAACGGGGAGTCACGCTACCCCATGGAATGTTGGCGACCGAACTCCAGCCCTTCAAGATTGTCGTCCGCTCCCCGAATTGGCTGGGCGACGCAGTGATGGCGATTCCCACCGTGCGTGCGCTGGCCGCAGGCCGGCCCGATGCTCAAATCTTCGTGCTGACGCCGGCAAAGATCGCGGAACTCTGGAAGTCGGTTTCGGAAGTGAAGGCAGTGATCGAAATCGCTCCGGAACGCGCGGGCATCTTTGCGGTGGCGGCGCAGCTCCGCGCGGCGGGCCCGTTCGACGCCGCGATCCTGCTGCCCAATTCGCTGCGTTCGGCGCTCGAGACTTGGCTGGCGCGCGTGCCGCGTCGGGTGGGGTTCGCCGGTCACAGCCGGAGTGCCCTGCTCAATCAAATCGTGCCCGAACCCGTGGTCGAACCCGGTCCGAGTCGGCCGCACCACTCGGAGCGGTATTTGCATCTGGCCCGTTCGGTGGGTGCAAAAGATCCCCCGGCTTCACTCTCCGCAGCGCGTCCGCGCCACGCCGGATTTCTGCGCATTGGGCTCGTGCCGGGCGCCGAGTACGGGCCGACGAAGCGTTGGTTTCCCGAGCGATTCGCCGAGGCGGCAAAGAAAATCGCCCAAGCGCGTCCGTGCCGTTTTGTGCTTTTTGGCGTCACCAACGACGTGGAGATCGGCCGCGCGATCGAAGCTGGGATCGGCGCGGAGCATTGCGAAAATCGAATCGGGAAAACGTCGCTTGCCGAGCTGATCCAGGAGCTAAGAGAATGCGATTTGCTGCTCACGAATGACACCGGCACGATGCACCTCGCCGCCTGGCTCGACGTGCCGCTGGTGGCCGTCTTCGGTTCCACCGATCCCGTGGCGACGGGTCCGCTTTCGAGCCGCGCGCGGGTGGTGAGGCATCAGGTGGAGTGCAGCCCGTGCTTCCTGCGCGAATGTCCGATCGACCTTCGCTGCCTCAAAGCGGTGAGTGCCGAGGAGGTGGCGCAGTCGGCGCTTGAGTTGCTCCCGGCCCCATGAACGCAGGCGATGAACAGACGGCGCTCGAACTGCGGGTGCGGAATTTTATCTCCGCCTCGGTCGGGCGTGACTTTGACGAGCGCGAGTTTGAGCCGCTCGCGCTGGCCATCCACGCTTTTCAGATCGGTCACAATGAGCCGTATGCGCGCTATTGCCGCGCGCTCGGCGCGCCGGATTCCTTGGGAGATTGGCGCGCAATCCCGGGCGTGCCGCAGCAGGCCTTCAAGCACGCGGAACTGAGGACGTTTCCAGGCGCCGAGACCGTGGCGACTTTTCATACGAGCGGGACGACGGGGGAAGGTGCGGGCCGCCATCATTTCCGTTCGCTCGCGCTGTACGAGCAATCGGTGCGGGCCGGCTGGCGGCACGCCGGTCTGCCCCTGAACCGGCCGCAGTGGCTCCTGATTCCGCCGCCGGAGGACGCGCCGCATTCCTCGCTCAGCCACATGGTGGGCGCGCTCGGGAACTTCGCGACGGCGCAGATCCGGTTCGCGCGGCACGCGGATGGCGTGATGCGGATCGATCACGAAGCCCTGATCGCGGCCGCAGGTGAGGCGCGTGATCCTCTGATCCTCTTCGGCACGGCGCTATCGTTTCTGCATCTGTTTGAGCGGCTCGGCGCGCAGCGTCTCGCGCTCCCGGCGGGAAGCATTGCCTTCGAAACGGGGGGGTACAAAGGCAGCGGGCGCGCGCTCGAAAAGGCGGATTTGTACGCGGAATTCACCGCCCGGATCGGCTTGTCGGCGGAATCGATCTGGAACGAATACGGCATGACGGAATTGAGTTCGCAGTGCTACACGCGGGGATTGTCCGCGCCGCATCAACCCCCGCCCTGGCTGCGGTCGCTCGTGATCGATCCCGAGTCGGGCGTGGAAGTTCCGGTGGGCGGGACCGGCGTGCTCAAGTTGATTGACCTCGCCAATGTGGGCTCCGTGATCGGCATCCAAACGCAGGATCTGGCGATGCGCCGGGAGGGCGGTGCGTTCGGGTTGCTGGGCCGCGATCCGGCGGCGCTGCCACGCGGCTGCTCGCGCGCAGCGGACGAAATGCTATCCGTGCAGTCATGACCACCGCCGAACGCGCCGCCGCCCTCGCCGCTGCGATGCGTCCACTGGCGGAATGGCTGGGAGACGTTGCCGCGGACGAGTTGCTTGAGCTGGTGCGCGTGGAGCTTGGCCACGCCGCCATTCTCGATGATTTTCAAGCGCGCGGGAATCACCTCTCCCGCGCGATGGCGCCGCGTGAAATCCTGCACGTGGTGAGCGCGAACACGCCGCACGCCGGCTTGCAGACCCTCTTGCGCGGCTTGCTGCTGGGCTCGCAAAATCGGTGCAAGCTGCCGACGGGTGGTTTGCCGGAAGTGGCCGCGTTTTGCGCGACGCTCCCGCCGGAACTCGCGGCACGAGTCGAGTGCGCCGAGGTGCTGCCGCCGGACTGGGTGACTTCCGCGGACGCCATCGTGGTGTTCGGCGGCGACGACACGATTGCGCATTTCCATCGGCTCGCGCGCCCGGATCAGATTTTTTGCGGTCACGGCCACCGGGTGAGCCTCGGCATCGTGCTCGGCGACCTGCCGGGCTCCGTGTCCGCGGCGGCGCGCGACGCCTCGCTTTTTGATCAACGGGGCTGCCTCTCGCCGCATGGATTCTACGTTCGCGGCGAATCACACGCCTATGCGGCGGCACTGGCGGCGGCCCTGGCGGCGTTTCATTCCGGGCATCCGCGCCGCCCGCTGGCCGTAGCCGGGTCCGCGCCGATCCGCGCAGTTCGCGAGGACTACCGGTTTCGCGCGGCAAACGACGATCGGTACGCGTTGTGGCAGAGCGACGATGGTCGATCCACGGATTGGACGGTGATTCACGACGCGGCGAATCCGGCCTTCACGCACTCGCCGCTGGATCGCGTGGTCTTCGTGAAGCCGTTGCCGGTCGACGTCGAATCCGCGCTCGCGGACGTCCTCCCGCAGCTGGGCGCGGTTGGCTATTGGCCCCGGGGTGTGGAGGCCGCGCGTTGGGTCGCGGAACACGTCCCAGGTGCGGCGCGCATTTGCCCGCTCGGGGAAATGCAGCGACCACCGCTGACCTGGCACCAGGACGGTGCCCCGGTGCTGTCGTCGCTGGTCCGGTGGGTGGATTTGGAGACGTAGCCGGCCTTGCCTGTCGGGGCGGGCGTTCTTATACTTCCCTTGTGATCACCGAGCCGATCCGCAAAGCCATCTACGACTACATCGAGCAGAAGGGTCTGCGTCGGACGGTGCAGCGCGACGCGATCATCCGCGCGGCGTTTTCGACGAAGGAACATTTCACGGCCGAGGGTCTGCTGGAGATGGCCCGCAAGGAGGAGCCGTCGGTCTCGCGCGCCACGGTGTACCGCACGCTGCCGCTGCTGGTCGAGACGGGCACCCTGCGCGAGATGGACTTCGGGAAGGACTACAAGTTCTACGATCCGAATTTCAACGAGCGGCCCACGCACGCGCATCTCATCTGTCTCGACTGCAACAAAATCGTGGAGTTCGAGGACGCGCACATCGACATCCTGGAGAACTGCATCAGTCACCGCCTCGGTTTCGCGCCCACCAGCAAGACCCTGCGCATCGAGGCGAAGTGCGAGCAAATGCGCAAGGAAGGCAAGTGTGACCAGCGTCACGACCTGGCCCTGGGGGTGCGCTGAGGCATGTGGACCGGACGCTTTGAGCAGCCGACCGACGAACTCGTCCGGTCGTATACGGAATCCGTCAGTTTCGACTGGCGGCTCTACCGGCACGACATCGCCGGATCGATTGCGCACGCCGCGGCGCTGCGGAGTGCGAAGCTGATCACTGCCGACGAGGAACGGCAGATTGGCGAGGGGTTGCGGGTGATCGAGCAGGAGATCGGCGCGGGCAAATTCGCGTTTCGTGCCGAGCTCGAGGACGTGCACATGAACATCGAGGCGGAGCTGACGCGCCGCATCGGTGCCGCCGGCGCGAAGCTGCACACCGCGCGCAGTCGAAACGACCAGATCGCGCTGGACCTGCGGCTTTACCTGCGCGACGAAACCGCGGTGATTCGCCAGCTCCTGCGCCGGTTGCAGAGCGCGTTGGTCGAACTGGCGAAGCGGCATCCCGACGTGGTGATGCCCGGCTACACACATTTGCAGCGCGCGCAGCCCGTCCTCTTTGGGCATCATTTGCTCGCGTACGTCGAGATGCTCGAGCGCGACCGCGAGCGGCTGGCCGACAGTGCGCGGCGGATGGACGTGCTGCCGCTCGGCTCCGGCGCGATCGCTGGATCGACCATCGTGCTGGATCGCGCGCTGGTGGCGCGGCTGCTGGGCTTTTCCCGCCTGAGCGAAAACAGCATGGACGCGGTGAGCGACCGCGATTTCGTCTGCGAATTTCTGGCCGCGGCCGCGCTCATCGGCGTGCACCTCTCGCGGTTGAGCGAGGACATCGTGCTGTGGTCCACGAGCGAATTCCATTTTTTGCAATTGAGCGACGCGTTTACGACCGGCTCGAGCCTGATGCCGCAGAAGAAGAATTCCGATGTGGCCGAGCTCACGCGCGGCAAGACCGGGCGCTTGTTCGGAAATTTGGTCGCGGTGCTCACGACCTTGAAGGGGCTGCCGATGACCTACAATCGGGACCTGCAGGAGGACAAGGAGGCGGTGTTCGACTCGGTGGACACGATCAAGGCGGCACTGGCGGTCAACGCGGCGATGCTGGGTGATGCGCGGGTGGATGCCGCGAGCATGGCGTCGGCCGCGGCGGATCCCCTCCTGCTGGCGACCGACCTCGCCGATTACCTCGTGCTCAAGGG
>JANMQT010000174.1:0-3147 GCA_031370675.1 Verrucomicrobiota bacterium | reverse complement strand
CTCTTTTTGCCGTCGAGACGCTGGAACCCTCGACGCTCGCGCGGATGGACGACTTCCGCCGCCGCATGGAGTGGTTCCTCGCCAACCGCCCGGACCTGACGGGGAACGTCGCATCGATGGTCGATCCGGGCGAGGGGGAGCGCCGGCTGCTGTCAATCGCGGACCCGGATCAGCTGCGCCGGATCCTGGCCACGATGCTCGATGAACGGGAGTTCCTCTCCCCCTACGGCATCCGCGCCTTGTCGCGTGTCCACCTGGATCATCCTTACGTCTTCCACCTCGACGGCCAGGAGTGCACGGTCGATTACCAGCCGGCCGAGTCCACCAACGCCATGTTCGGCGGAAACTCGAACTGGCGCGGTCCTGTCTGGATGCCCGTCAACGTCCTCCTGATTCGCGCCCTGCTGCAGTTTTACACATATCATGGCGACAACTTCAAAATCGAGTGCCCGACCGGCTCCGGTCAGATGATGAATCTATTCGAGGTCGCACGGGAGATTGCCAATCGGTTGTGCCGTATTTTTCTCCGTGATGATTCAGGCCGCCGGCCTGTCTTCGGCGGCAACGCCATTTTTCAGACCGATCCGCACTGGAACGCTTACCTTCTTTTCTATGAGTATTTCCAAGGCGACAACGGCGCGGGTCTCGGCGCCAGTCACCAGACTGGCTGGACGGGACGTGTGGCCAGGCTCATCGAGCTCTTCGGCCGCGTGGATGGACCCACCTTGCTGGAGGTCGGTGGGATGGGCGCCTTTCATCGTCCGAAATGAAATCGCTCACGGTCGACGAAAAGTCTTTGAAAATCGAAAACCGATACTCGAAGAAAGCACGAAGACCAAAGTAAGAAGAGGGCGGGGTCAACTTACCGAAATCCGCGAAGCCCTGTCCCGTGCCCAACAACCCATACGCCTTCGTCTTCAAGCAACCGGGCCTTTTGGCGGGCCTCGGAATTCAGGGGGCGACTCGCTGCCGCGGGCGGATGATCAATTTCGAGCCCCGCATGGTAAAATCGTGAATCGAATGGTATTTGTTTCGAAGTGACGAATGCGCTCGAAACCGTTGCTGGTCCGGTGGGGCTGATTGCTGAAGCCGATCGGGCCGGAGCGGTTCCGGAGGAACGCTTCGGGACGAACCACGGCTGGGCCGAGGTATTTTCGTCCGCGCGCGATTTGCCGGCCGATTTGCACTCCGGCGCCTTTGCGGGGCAGACGCGGGATCTGCGCTATTACCAGGTCGCCGGGCAGGCGCTGGCCAGACAATTCGAGCACCGTTATCTCGTCCTGCGCGGCACCGCGCCGGGCGAGGTCTCAGTGCAGCCGTTGTTCCTGGTCGATCAGGATATTCTCGAGGGCCTGCCGCAACGGTGGCATGACGCGTTGACGTGGCCGCGACGCTTTTTCCCCCGTTGGCTGAAGATGCGCATGTTGGTCGCCGGTTGCTCGGCTGGGAATGGTGCCTTGGATCGTTCCGAGTCCTGGGCAGTTGAAGCGTTGCGCGAGGCGCTGCGGATCTATGCGCGCCGGAAAAAGGCGGCGATGATCCTGCTGAAAGATTTTCCCGAGTCGTACCGCCAAGTCCTGCGACCGCTCGAAGCCGGGGGATTTCGACGCGTGCCCAGCATGCCGGATTGCGCGCTCGAGCTCAACTTCGCAACCTTCGAGGATTACATGCGCAATCAGCTCGGACGCAAACTGCGGTACAAATACATCAAGCTGAACAAGCGGCCGCCGATCGATTGGGAGGTGCGCACCGATGTCACACCGCTGGCCGATCAGGTCCATGCGCTGTACCTGCAGACCCACGCGCGGTCGAAGATGCGCTTTGAATGCCTGACCTCGGAATTTTTCGCGCGGATCGGCCAGGAGCTGCCGGAGAGGTCGCGCTTTTTCCTGTGGCGGGTCGATGGAAAACTCGCGGCGTTCGCGCTCTGCCTGTTGCACGGCGACACGATTCACCACCTGAACATCGGCTTTGACTACGCCGTGTCGCTCGATCTTCAGCTCTACTACGTGACGATGCGCGATATTTTCCGGTGGTCGCTCGCGCAGGGCTTGAAGCATTACGCCACCGGCCAGCTCAACTACGATCCTAAGTTGCATTTCAAGATGCGTCTCGCACCGCTGGATCTCTATGCGCGCCATACATCGGCGTGGCTCAATCCGCTCTTTAAGTTCGCGCTCAGCTATCTGCAGCCCGTACGACACGACCCGACCATCCGGCAGTTTCCAAATGCGACAGACTTGTGAGGCTGGACAAACCACCGAGAAGTCCACGCACAGCAAGCAGACCAAAGATTTCCGCCACGGAGCTCACCCGGAATTTCTGGCTCTCGACCCTCGACTCCAGTTTCCATGACCGATCGAACCCGGCACGTCATCATCGCGGTGTTCACGCTGGTCTGCGTTCTGGCTGCTCTGCTGCTGCCGGCGATGGCGCAACCGGTCGCGTACCATGACTTCGCGGATCACCGGGAAATGTTCGGCGTTCCCAATTTTCTCGATGTTGCTTCGAACGTCGGATTTCTGCTGGCCGGAATCGCGGGCTTGATCGTCGTACTGCGACCGCGGACCTGCTTCGAGTTCAACGGTGAGCGCTGGCCATACGGGATTTTTTTCGCGGGCATGCTGCTGACCGCGCTCGGCTCCGGCTACTATCATCTCGCGCCGGACAACGAGACCTTGTATTGGGATCGCCTGCCGATGACGATCGCGTTCATGTCCCTCGTCGCGTCGCAGGTGGCCGATCGCATCAGTGTTCGGGCGGGGCTGGCGTTGCTGGTTCCGATGCTGCTGGCCGGCGCTGGGGCGGTCAACTACTGGCGGGTCACGGAGCGGGCCGGGGCGGGCAACGTCCTGCCGTATGGGATTCTGCAGGGCTATTCAATCGTAATTCTGGTCTTGCTCGAGCGGTTCCATGCGTCTCGATACACGCGAGGTCGCGACATCTACCTGGTGTTTGCAGCCTATGTGCTGGCGAAGCTGCTGGAGACCTTCGACCGGGAATTCCTCGCGCTGGGTCACGTGGTCAGCGGTCACACCCTCAAGCATCTCGCGGCGGCGGCGGCCGGCTTCCTGGTGTGCCGCATGTTGCTGCGGCGCACCCTGCGGAGGCCGACGGTGCCCGAAGGTGCGCAGCGCACCACCCTGC
>JANMQT010000094.1:0-2195 GCA_031370675.1 Verrucomicrobiota bacterium | reverse complement strand
TGAATGACTGAGTCGAAGGTCGAAAGTCGAAAGCCGAAAGCCAGCGGGGCGGAGGGCGTGGATTTCGGATTGCGGATTGCGGATTTCAGACTCACCGGTTTGGGGTTCGCACGGAGCTCTCGGAGAGCACGGAGGACTGAGCTGATTTCAGATTTTGGATTTTGGATTGGAAATCGGAAGTAGGAGGCGAACCCGGATCTTCGATCTATAATCTTTGTCAGCGTTTCGAACTTCCTTCGAATTTCGCGCTTCGACTTTCCCGGCCGGGCCGGTTCAGTACACATCGCGCTTGTAGCGCTTCACTTTCCGCATCGCCTCGACGTACTCGAGCGCCTGCTCGGGTGTCTTGCCGCCCTCGGTCTCGACGATCTTGAGCAGCGCCTGGTGCACGTCCTCGGCCATGCGCTCCTTGTCGCCGCAAACGAAAAATTCGGCGCCCTCGTCCAGCCAGGCCCAGATGTCTTTCGCCCGCTCCAACAGGCGATGCTGCACGTAGATCTTGTGCGCCTGATCGCGCGAGAAGGCGGTGTCGAGGCGCATGAAACCCTCGCGTTCCCAGCGCGTGAACTCGTGCTCGTAAAAGAAATCGCTGCCCCGTCGTTGCTCGCCGAAGAAGAGCCAGTTCCGGCCCTGCGCGCCCAGCGCCTGGCGCTCCTCCATGAATGCCCGGAACGGGGCGACGCCCGTGCCCGGGCCCACCATGATGGCGGGCGTGTTCCCGTCCGCCGGGAGGGAGAAATGCTTCTGCTGGTTTTGCACCCACACGCCCGCGGTGATTTCCTCCGGCCAGCGGTCGGCCAGGAACGTGGAGCAGACGCCCTTGCGCAGGCGCCCACGAATCGGGTAGATCACATTGACGACGAGGAGATGCACCTCGTCCGGATGCGCCTTCAGACTGGAGGCGATGGAATAGAGGCGCGGCTTCAGCTTCCCGAGCAGCTTCACGAATTCCTCCGCCGTGTACGACAATTGCCGGAACTCATTCAGAATATCCACGTAATCGCGCAGCTCGTTTTTCCCCTGGAGATATTTGCGCAGCTCATCGGCCTTTTCCGGCGCGGTCATCGCCTTCAATTCGGCCACCCCGCGCTGGGCCCCGGCCTCGATGAATTTTCGATCGGCAAAGGTGATGGCGTAATCGGTGAGCAGCGCGTCGCGCAATGACTTGGGCTGGCCGTCGCGACCCGTCACCGGTTCGTCGCCGTTCGCGAAAAGGGCGGTGATCACCTCCTCGACGAGCTCCGGGCAATTCACCGGCATGACGCCAAGTGCGTCGCCAGCCAGGTAGCAGATGCCCGAGCCGGCCAGGGAAATTTCGTGATGGCGCGTTTCCTTTTCGGAGCCCGGACCGGTCAACTTGACGTTGACCGGATGGCGCGCGGGAAAGGGATGCTTGAAGGTATAGGCCGGCGCAGCGGCGGGCACGGTTTCGGTGGACATGGCGTCGGGCAGAATAGGAACCGCGCGCGGCGCAAGCAAGCCCGGGAAGCCGGCAAGGCCGGGAAACTCGAAGCCTCAATAGTCGAAGGTCGAAAGTTGAAAGTCAGAGGTCAGAGGTCAGAGCACGTAAATCAGAAATCAGAAATCTAAGATCTGAAATCTCCCCCGCCTCATTCCAACACGCGGATCTGGGCGGGGAGCGTGACGACGATCTCAGGCTTGCCTTTGTAGTCGACGATTTTCCCGCGCACCATGATCCGCTTCATGCGATAGGTGGTCGGCGCGAAATTCGCAGCGGCACGAGCCGGCATGAAAATGGTCATCGTATGGTTCGGAAAGGCCGCGCCGATGTTCAGGAAGGCATTGCCGTTTGCCGAAACCCTTACATGGGCGACCAGATACGGTCCGTGTTCCGCCTCTTCCTGCGCCAGGCACGCGGGTGCCAGCAGGACCGCGACGACCACCGCGAACAGCCATTTCATTCGCACGCGGCGTAGTGAAATTCGATCGCGCCGTCGCCGGAACGGATCTCAGGTTTACGCTTCCGGTAGACCACAAAACTGTAGCCAATGCTCGTCGGCATCGGGACCTTGATGGTCGTGACGCGCTGCGAGTGGGTAAACCGCGCACCGTCGGAGGGTCCGCCGACCAAATGGCAGAAAATGGGCTTGGTGCTCATCGCTCTATAAGCCACTAGCAAATCTCCAGCCACACGTCGAGTCTCTCTTTGCCAAGGCCGCCCGGGCGCCCGCGCG
>JANMQT010000037.1:0-4908 GCA_031370675.1 Verrucomicrobiota bacterium | reverse complement strand
CGCGTCAGCCCGGCCGTGTCGTGAATGTCGAGCTTCTGCATCAGATGCTCGCGATGCTTCTCGACGGTCTTGATCCCAATGCCGAGCTCCGCTGCCGTTTGTTTGTTGGCCTTGCCTTCCGCAATCAACTGCAGCACCTCTATCTCGCGTGTGGTCAATTTCGAAGCGCTCTTTTTGCGCACTCCCCGCTGGTCGACCAGCGGCGGCTTGAGACGATCCACTCGCCGGGAGACCGCGGCGCTGAAAAACGTCTTTCCCTTCTCGACCTCTCGAATGGCCCGGCACACCTCATGCGCGGAGGTCTGTTTCAGGAGAAATCCCGCCGCCCCGCAATCTGTCGCGCTCTCCACGTAGGCGTCGTCACTGTGCGCCGATAGGATGAGCACTTTCGTTGGAGGCAGCGCTTTCAGCACCTGGCGGGTTGCCTCCAGACCGTTCAGCCGGGGCATCGCGATATCCATCAGCACCACGTCGGGTCGATATTTACGCGCTAAAGCGACGGCCTGGCGACCGTCCTGGGCCTCGCCCACCACTTCAAAGTCACTTTCGAGCTCGAGCATCCGGCGCAATCCCTCGCGGACAATCGTATGATCTTCGGCCAGCAAGACGGTGATTCGTTTCATCACATCTTAAGAATTCGGTTTGGACGGCGTTGTCGACGCGCGGGCTTTCCCGGTGCGCCGCGTTTCAAAAGGAATTTCTGCGGTGATGGTCGTACCTTCGCCCGCTCTGGATGCGACTTCGAAGGTGCCGTTGGCCATCTCGACGCGCTCCCTCATGCCAAGCAAGCCGAGACGGCTGCCGCGGTTGGTGTGCAGCGCGCGTGCGACGTTGAACGAGTTCCCGTCATCTTGAATTTTCAAGCAAATCCGGCCGCCGTCCTTCCTGATGCTCACGTCCGCCCGGCTGGCTTTCGCGTGCCTGGCCACATTCGTCAGCGCTTCCTGCGCGACGCGAAAGAGAATCGTGCGTTGCGTCGTCGCCAGTCGTTCCACGCCGGCGAAGGAAGTCAAGTGACTGCGGACGCCGGTCTGACTCGTGAAGTTCTTCATGAACGAGTGCAGTGCGGGAATGAGCCCCAAATCATCCAGGACCGCCGGCCGCAGTTCGCGGGCGAAGCGGTGGACGATGTTGACCGACTTCTCAACGAGCCTTTGTGCCCCGGCGATGTTGCGGTCAAAATCCTTGGTGTTGTATCCCGAGTCCTTTTTCAAGGTGGCGAGGCGAAGGTTGATCCCGGTCAAAGTCTGGGCGATGACATCATGCAATTCCCGGCTGATCTCCTTTCTCTCATCCTCCTGCGCCGAGAGAATCTGGCGGGACAAGCGCCGTAACTGCTCTTGCAGGCTATCCGATCGGGCCAGCAACGTCGCGTAATGACGCTCGCTTTTCTTGAGCGCCTCCTCCGTCGCCTTGCGTAGCGTAATTTCCCGACTGAGCTCCAAATTCAGGGCGGCCAGTTCCACCGTCCGCTGACTGAGGGTCTCAATGAATTTGTTCAGGTGGACTGTTGCCTCGCGCGTGCTCCGATGCGTCTTCTCGAGCGGCGTGATCGCCACCGCAAAGAAGATGCCGGCTTGCTTGATAAGGGCCGCGCGCTTGGCGAGCGGGCAGCCCGGCAGCACGTCAGCCACGAGGGTTCGTTCGTGCAGTTTGGCCAGGTCCAGCGTCTGCACTCCGGCGGCCAGCGCCTGGCTTCCTAGTCCCAAGGCTGATTCCAGGCTCGCCTTTCGACCCTGCTTCAAATGCGATCGCAGTGCCGCTTGATAGCGTTGTGACAGCGCGAGGAGCTTCCGTTTCATGCTTTCCCAAATCCACGGGCCACGCGGCCCACGGATCGCGCCGACCTTGCCACTAGCCGCTGGGTGCTGGCAATTTCATTCTTAAGCCCCCTGCTGCTGGTCCGGGCATCCCGTTGCAACGAGAGCAGGCGAACGTTGATGCCCAACAACGTCTGGGCAATTTCATCCTGAAGTTCCCGGCTGATGCTCTTCCGCTCGTCCTCCTGTTCGATCAGCATCTGTTGCGTCAGTTGCCTCAAACCGGCCTGCAGGAGCAGGGACTCACGCAATAGCTTGGTGTTGCGGTCCGCGCTCTTCTTGAGGGCAGCTTCCGCGCCCTTGCGGCGCAGGATCCCCCGCTGCAACTGCCCGCTGGTGATGGCCAGTTCGAGCGTGCGCTTACACAGCGTCTCGTTTAATCGCTTCAAGTCGACCCTACCCTGCCGCGCGGCACCATGCGTCGCCACGATCGACGTGGTGGCCTCGTTAAAAAATTTATCAGCCTGCTTGAGCAAGCGCTTACGACGGTTGCCGGGATCAAGCTCGACGAGGGCCCCCTCGTGAATGCGCGCGAGTGCCAGTGTCTCGAGTCCGAGGCCGACTGCCTCTCGCCCCAGTTGCAACGCCGCGGGCATGCTGGCGCCTGGCGCCTTGCTCAGGTGAGTTCGCAACGCGGCCGCATAACGTCGCGAAAACTGACTTTGGGTTTGTTTCATGGGAAGGGCGCAACGGACTGACCGGGACTGATCGGGATGCTGGCCCGCCAGGTTCCGCCCACAATCCGACGCGAACATCCGATCAGCGGTCGCCTTTGTATATGGGGTGAACACCTCATAGCTAACGGCCCGCCCGCCCCCTACCGTTTTGTCATGTCAGGACAAAGCGCAGACACGATGGATAGAAACCAAGGAAGCGCAGAGTTTTGCGTGCCTCGGTAACGCCGGATCGATTTTTTGAACAACTCCAGCATTCCGCTAACCCATGAAAAACCCGCCCCACACCGGTCCCTACCATCGAATCTGGGCCAATCATTCGGATGAAGCATTGATGATCGAGATTCAGCAAAGGGGTTCGGGCGCGTTTGAGGAGCTATATCGCCGCCATCACATCCTCCTTCATGGGGTCGTGATGAGCGTGCTCCGCTGCGAGTCGGACGCTCAGGACTTGCTGCAGTCCATTTTCGTGGCCATTTGGAACGGCGGAAGCCAGCAATATCTGGCAGCGCGGGGCAAGCCGCTCGGATGGCTGATCACGATGAGCCGGCGGCGGGCGATAGATTTGGTCCGCAAGCAAATTTCCTACACGCGGACGTGCGATGGCTATCAGGCCGAAGCCTCGATTCGGTCTCCGTTCTCCTCTCGGTCGGTCGAAAACGAAATCGATGCCGCGGAATATCGGGCCCTGGTAGCGGATGCCCTGGTGCGACTGCCGGAAGCACAACGGGTGGCCATCGAACTGTCGTTCTTCAAGGGTCTTAGCCAGCGCGATATCGCCGCGCTCCTCGGCGTCCCTGTGGGAACGATCAAGACGCGTATCATGCTGGCCATCCACAAGGTCAAACGCTGCCTTTCCGGCGTCAGCCGGGAATTGGAGGATGTGCTGGGCAACACCCTGCCGGCCTAGGTCGAGGTGGCGGAGACGGTAAGCGGGCGCGCCTGTCGGTAAACACGCGCGCGGCCAGTTTGCGTGCCCATTATGTTAATGCGCCCGGACCTTCTTCGGGATTCGGGCTTCGCTGTGTGTCATTTGGAGCGGAGCGACGCCTCACTTCGTCTGGTCGTCGGCGAGACCCGCCCGACGCATCAGCGCGGCCCAGCGCGGGTCCGCGTGCAGACTCAAGAGCAGCTGATCCAGCTTCAGGTAAACGATGCCGGGGTCCCGCTGTTGGTACGCGCGGTCAAGCCACGCAAAGGCCTTGTCTGACTCGCCGCGGTACGCATAAACCTCGCCGACCTGGTACGCCGCGGCCTGGGCAAACGCATCTTCGAGTGCCCGTAATTGCGCGTCCGCCTCGGCTCTGCGGCCCTGCTGCCAGTACGCGAGGCTCAGGGCATAAGACCGACCCCACCCAGGCGTATCCTTCTCCGCGATGGCGACCGCCTCATCCACTTTGCCGTCCAAGAGGGCCGCGGTGCTCCAGTTGGCCCGCGCGCCAATGGCGTTCGGCGTGATCTCGAGGGTTCGGCGGAACTCGTCCGCCGCCTCGGCATACGGGCCGCGTTGACTGAGATAAATCCCATGATTCAGGCGAATTTCCGGATTCAACGGATCGAGCGTGATCGCCTGGCGCCCGAGTTCCAGCGCCCGCTCGACGTTTCCCACGGCGGCCTCGCACTCGGCCAGCAAGCCCAGTCCCTGCGCGCTGGACGGGGCAAGTTCCAGGACCCGCCGCGCCGACGCCTTGCCGCCGCGCCAGTCGAAGTCGTGCCAAATTTGCAACCGTCCCTGCGCCAGCAAAGCCTCGGCGAGATTCGGCTCCACTGCCAGCGCGCGGTCCACGGCCGCCCGCGCCCGTTTGAATCCCTCCTCCAGCGGTTGGTCACCCGAGTCCCAGCCCGTTTGCAGCGAATACGTTTGAGAAAGCGCCGCCCACGCCAGCGCAAAACTCGGATCCATTTCCACCGCCTGGCGATACGAGGTGATCGCCTGGATGAGGCTTTCGCTTGAGAACTGATTTTCCAGAAACCGACCACGCAGATAATGCTGGTAGGCCTCCAGATTCTTCGTCCCTCCTTTCTCCGCGTTGCGCACCTGTGACTGGATCTGGGCCTTCGTCACCACGCCGCCGGGCCCGGCGTCCAGCCGGCCACGCAACTGCTCCAGAATGGTCTGCGCAATCTCCGTCTGCACCGCGAACACGTCTTTCAAATCACGGGTGTAATTTTCCGACCAAATCTGTTCGCCGGTGTCGGCCCGGCTCAACCGCGCGGCAATGCGCACGCTGCTCCCGGATTTGCGCACGCTGCCCTCGACGAGCTGCGCCACCCCGAGCTGCTGCCCAATCTCCTGCGCCCTGGCGTTCTTGCCCTTGAAGGAAAAGGCCGACGTTCGCGCGGCCACGCGCAGTCCCGGAATTTTTTGCAACACGGTCAACAGCTCCTCGCTGATGCCGTCGGAAAAATACTCA
>JANMQT010000035.1:0-9110 GCA_031370675.1 Verrucomicrobiota bacterium | reverse complement strand
CGTGCAGTCGACCGTCTTCTCGATTTTGGATTTCGAATGCTGGATTTTGGATTGGTCCGAGATTCGGCCATCCACGATCCAAATGTCCCCAGTTTCATCGCGCCCGCAGGCGGGGTCGATGATGCGGCCGTTCTTGAGGAGGGTGACGCTCATGCAGCGACTGCGACCGGGGCGGCGGGTCGCCGCGCGAGGAGGGCCACGGCGATGTTCACGAGGACAAACAGCGAGGCGAAGATTCCAAGGAGCCACACCGCGATCCGCTCAAAGGCGAGGTTGGCGATCTTGATGGGCACGGACGCGGGCACGCTGACGATCTGCGCGCCGATGATTTCCTCCATCTTCCAGCCGAAGCCGTTGGAGGAGCCGTAAATCTTGATCATCTCGGGCGGCGCCTTGTCGGGCGTGCTGTGGCAGGTGAGGCAGCTGCTGTTGGCAATCTTGAGGGGAATTCCGAGCGAAAGCGTGTCGCCCACGGCGGACTGACGGCGCACGACGAGGTTCGTCCTGCTGGGATCCTGCCGGAATGCGTTCACCACGTCGGCCTCCCAGTCGACCGTCTTGTCGCGCGGGTTGGTCGGATTCAGGGTCGCCTCCTTGTAGGTGTAGTCCGGATACTTGCCGCGGAAGTAATTGAAGATCTCGGTGGCCGCGTAGGCCGGGACGGATTGCGCGTAAAATTCGGCCGCCGGCAAATCGCGCGGCTGCGCCTTGACCGTGTCAATGACCTGCTTCTGGGCCGCGAGCATGAGCCGCTTTTCCTTGGGATCGTTCAACCGATCCGAAGCCTGCTGGAGCGCGGCGGGCAGATGCTGATCCAGCGTCTGCTGAAGCGCGCCGGTGGTGCGGTCGACCTTGAAGCGCTCCTGCTGCAGGATGGGTGCGATCTGCTTGGTCGTGTAGGAGCGCGCGGCGGTGGCGGTCTCCATCATCACCTGCGCGTTTTGCAGCACCTCCTGCTCGGCGTTGCGCAGGAGCGATTCGCGCACGATGTAGCCCGCGGCGGCGAGGCCCAGGGCCATCAACGGCAGGAAGAAGAGATTGAACTTGAGGAGTAGGCGCGTCATGGCTGGGCGGATTTGGAGTTGGAGAGCAGCGGGAAAATGAGAAAAAATCAACAGGCGCGCGTCACGGTTCGGCTGATATCACGCAGCGGAAGCCGACGTCATCCTGGCGAAACTCGGGATTGTAGCCCTGGCGCGCTCCCAGGCGAAGCAGGGGTCGCGCCGCGGTGAGCCAGGAGCCGCCGCGGACCGTGTTCCAATTGGCGGCCACCTTGTATCGGTCGGAGCACCACTGCCAGACGTTTCCGCCCACATCATAGAGACCGAGGGCATTGACCGGGAACGTAGCGACCGGCGACGTGCGGGCGAATCCATCGTTGTAATTGGGAAGGGTATCGGCGGGCGGCAGGCCGGCCTCGACGCCCGCGTAGTTCCCGGCGCGCGCCGGCGGCGGCCAGGTTGAGCCCCAGGGAAAGACGTCGACAGATTTTTCGCCCCGCAGTTCCGGCGTGACGCCGGCGGCGTCATTTTTCAAACCCGCCAGACGGCTCCACTCGTCGTCGGTGGGCAGTCGGTAGCGTCGGCCCGCTGGCAACGCGCCTGATTCACGCTCGACCTTGGTCAGCCACGTGCAGAATGCCTCGGCATCGGCGATGTTCACGCCCACCACCGGGTGATTGGGATCCTGAGCGAAGCCTGGATCCTTCCAGGATTTTCCGAGCGGACGCCGTTTGCCGTCCCCTCCGACCGAATACATGCCGCCAATCGCGTCGTATTTTGTGGCGTCGATGAAGGCCGTGAAATCGGCGAGGCGCGTGGGCCAGACACCGACGTGAATCGACTTCGCATCGCTGCCGAGCGGAACGAACTTCATTCCGAGGCTGTTCGTCCAGGCCTTGCCGGCGGCCAGCGCAGTCGTCGCCGCGGTGGCGCGCGGTGGAGCCGGGACCGACGCGGTGATTGAGGAACTGGAAGCCAGGGGTGGCGCAGGCGCCTGGCTGACGTTGGTGATGACGGTATCGCCCTGCGTGCTGCGCATTTTCCAGACGGCGATTCCGATGCCGACGGCCACAACGAGAAGCGCGAGCAGGCCCAGCATCACGCCAAATCCACCGCCAGGCGCGGCCGCCGCCGGCTGGGCCGCCGCGGCGCTGGTGCCGGCCCCAGCAAATGGAGGTGCCGTCGATCCGGAAAGCGCTTTGGGGGAGAGCGTCGTGCTGCGACCGGGCGCATTCGTGCCCGGTTGGAGAGGGACGTTGGTGCCGGGTCGGACGGGCACGTGGGTGCCCGGCATGGGATGGGCGAATCCGCCTGGTCCGACCACACCCTCGACGCTGCGACGCAGCGCGGCGACGAAGTCCACGCCATTGGGATAACCATCACCTCCGGCGGCGGCGGATGAGGTGAGGCAGCGGCGCAACATGACGTTGCCGGCTTCATTGAGTGAAGAGAGTGGCGTGTATTTCGCCGCGTCGGGTTCCAGCCAGTTGCGCGCAGGCCCACCGAGTAATTCACACGCGAGACGGCCGAAGGCTCGCGGATCTCCGCCGGTGGCCAGGGAGGGCACGGCGGTCGACGTGGGGGCCAGCATGGTTTCATCGCCTCGCCGGGAGGATGCACCGGTCTCGGGGAAGATCTCCGCGGGCGCTAGCCGGGGAAAAAATCCGGGTTCGCCGTCGGCCGTGGGCGGCGGAAGAAGAATGCGGGATGGCTCAAGGTGGGCACCACTCAACCCCTGTTTCTGCAGTTCCATGTCGGCCTCTGCGATGGGTTCAAGCAGCGCCAGCGTTTCGCCGAGCGTCAATGCGCCGCGCTGGCGCATCAGATCCAGCAGGGTGGCGGTGCCGTTCACCCATTCCAGGGCGACATAGCCGGTCCCGTCGGCGGTGATTCCGGCGCCGGCCGGACGGAGCAACGACGGGCAGGCGGCGGCGGCGGCGCGCCACGGGGCCATCGCGGCGGTGACGTTGGGCATCGAGACCGTGGGCAACGGCCGGATGGCCACGAGCTCGCCGCTCGTCAAATCGGTGGCGCGAAAAGTCGCGGTGCTCGCGCGCTCGTCCAGCCGGAAGCGCGCATCGAGGGTGTCGCCCAGATTGAGGGGGCCAATCTCGCAGGTCGCCGGCAGGGGAATCGGCTGCGTCTGCATCAACGTCGCGCCCGGATCTCCGCCCGCGTCCGCGGCCGCGGCGCCGGCGCGGTCGGTCAAATGGGAGGCGGGAAGCTCGCGCAGGCACGCAAAAATCTCATCCCGAAGATCCATGGGCGTCTGCGGGCGTTGAGTCGGATTTTTCTCGAGCATCCGGCGCAGCAGGCGGACGATGCACTCGGGCTGATTCGTGAGCCGCTCAAAGGGCGGCGGCTTCGAGAGGTGCTCACTCATCACGCGGGCCAGGGAAGTTGCGTTGAACGGCGGCGTGCCGGTGAGCAGATACCACAGCGTAATGCCGAGCGAGTAGATGTCCGATCGCGTGTCGAGCGGCAGGTTTTCCAACTGCTCCGGGCTGGCGAAAAATGGCGTGCCGACAAATCCGCCGCTGGTTCGCGTGAGCGCCGCGCCCGAGCCCGTCGAATCGCCCGGCGCGGCCTCGCCGTCTGGTCCGATCGCCTTGGCCAGGCCGAAATCGATCACCTTCACGAGTGGCTCGCCATGCTGGCGCGTGAGCATTAGATTCGACGGCTTGATGTCGCGATGGATCAGCCCAACCCCGTGCGCGGCGATCAACGCGCGCGTGACCTGGAGAGTCAGCTCGAGGGCATCCGGGGCCGGCAGGGGGCCGGCCTTGGCGATTAGTTCCTCGAAGGTTTCGCCCTCGATGAGTTCCATCGCGTAGAAATAATTTTCCACGCCCTCATGACCGAGGTGAAAAATGGTCGCCACGTTCGGATGGCGGAGCTGGGCGGCCGCGCGAGCCTCGCGCAGAAATCGCTGGCGGGCGGAGTCGTTTTGCAGGTAGGCCGAGTTGATCACCTTCAACGCGGCCGGGCTGCGGAGATTCGTGTCGAACGCCTTGTAGGTGACGCCCATCGCGCCCCGACCCAGTTCCCACGGGCTGCCATCAGGTCGCTGCGGGACTTCGTAATGTTGGAATCGGATGGCCACGAGCGGTGAGGAGAGATCAGGAGGGCGTCGACACCGGGGGCATCGTACGGGATGCGCCGCCGGGTGGCAATCGTGTTGCTGGGTGATTCATTGTCGGGGAGGGAAATAGGAAGGGACCAGCTTTCGTGCCACTTGAAGCGCAGTCAGCGGGCCCCCGCGCAGAGGTAGAGGACGGCCATGCGGACTGCCAGGCCGTTGGTAACCTGCTCGAGGATGACGCTGCGGCCGCTGTCGGCGATGTCGCTGTCGATCTCCACGCCCCGGTTGATCGGTCCGGGATGCATGATGAGCGCGTTTGGTTTCAGCCGGGCGGCCCGCGCCTTGGTGAGCCCAAAGAGCGACGTGTACTCGCCGAGGCTGGGGAAATATTCCTTGCGCTGCCGCTCGTGCTGGATGCGCAGCAGGTTGATGACATCGGCCTCCGCGAGCACCGAATCGAGATCGTGGGTGACGGTCACACCCATTTGTTCGAAGGCGCGCGGCACCAATGTGCTGGGTCCGCAGAGCGTCACCTTGGCCCCGAGTTTGAGGAGCGCGTGGATGTTCGAACGCGCCACGCGGCTGAAGAGGATGTCGCCCAGGATGACGACGTTCAGGCCGGCGATGCGGCCGAGTCGCTCGCGAATGGTGAAGGTGTCGAGCAGGGCCTGGGTGGGATGCTCGTGCGCGCCGTCGCCCGCGTTGATGATGCTCGCGGCGAGTCGCGTGGAGAGAAAATGCGCGGCGCCGGCGCTGCTGTGACGCATGACAATGATGTCTGCGCCATTGGCCTGGAAGATGTGGGCGGTGTCCTTAAGCGTTTCGCCCTTGGCGAGGCTTGACGCCGTGGCGGAGACATTGACGACATCGAGGCTGAGCCGCTTGGCGGCGAGTTCGAACGAGGTGCGCGTGCGGGTGCTGTTCTCGACAAAGAAATTGACGAGGGTCAGGCCGCGCAGCGCGGGAACTTTCTTGATCGTGCGCTGGCCGACTTCCTTGAAGGCGGAGGCGGTGTCGAGGATGTGGTTGAGTTCCGCGGCCGAAAGCTCGCGGATGCCGAGGAGATCCTTGCGGGTCCACGGAATTTCGGATTGCGGATTGCGGATTTCGGTTTGAGGAAGATCCATCGGCGAAGCGGGTGAGGGGTACGCTTTCATTTCTTCTCGAGCCAGACCGAGTCGGCCATGCCGTCAATGGCCTCGAAGCGAACGAAGACGCGCTGTTCCGGCGAGGTCGGCAGGTTCTTGCCCACGAAATCCGGCCGGATCGGCAGCTCGCGATGGCCACGATCAACCAGCGCCGCGAGCTGGATCCGCGCGGGGCGGCCATAATCGCTCAACGCGTCCATCGCCGCGCGAATCGTGCGGCCCGTGAAGAAAACGTCGTCCACGATCACCACCGTGCGTTCCTCCAGCGCGAACGGGAGATCGGTCGGCTGCATCGACGTCATGCGCGGGCGCCGCCGCAGGTCGTCGCGGTACATCGAAATGTCGAGCGTGCCGAAATCCGGCCGGGCGGAATCGACCTGCGCCATGTGCTCGACGAGCCGGCGGGCGACTTCGACTCCGCGGGTCTGGATGCCGACCAGCGCGAGCCGGCCCGGGCCGGTGTGCGGCGCGTTGCGCTCGACGATTTCATGCGCCACGCGGCGCAAGGCTCGCGCGATCGCGGCGGCGTCGAGGGCGAGATGGGCGTCGGCTGGGATCTGGCTCATGGCTTGGCCTTGGCGACCTCGCGGGATCGCATTAAAGGCTTGGAAAAAATCAGGGGTCAGGCGGCGGGCGTGTTCTCGCGGCTTTCCTTGCGTTTGTCGCGCCAGTGCGCGCGGTGTTTCACGATCCAGTCGAGCAGCGCCTTCTCAAAGCCGATGTCGTAGCCGGCTTTCTCGCTCTCGATCCATTTGTGCTTCAGGATCTCCTCGCGTTCGGCGAGGAACTCCTTATAGAGCATCGAATTTTTGACGATTCCGGAATTTTGATCCTGTCCCGATCGAGGGGCGTCGGAAACTTGGCTCATAGGGGCGGGGAGAGGGGCTATCGGCGCTGAACGTTACTTAGTAACGATTGGATGCAATATTGACGAGCGGGAAATTTTGCTATTCGAAGGAATGTACTCCCGCTGGCGGGTGCTGGGGCCTATGCGTCGAGTGCCTCCTGCAATTCGTGCGCAATTCTCATGAATTCCTGGGCTACGGCGCCCTTGGGTTCGCCGAGGACGATGGGGAGTCCGCGGTCGCCGCCTTCACGTGTCGCGATGTCGATCGGCACATTGCCAAGCAGCTTGGTCTTCAGTCGCGCCGCCTCGCGCTCCCCGCCGCCGCTGCCAAAAATATCGTACCGTTTCTGGTTATCGGGACAAATGAAATAGCTCATGTTTTCGACGATGCCGAGCAGCGGGACGTTCGTCTTGGCGAACATCGCCGCGCCCTTGCGCGCGTCGATCAGGGCGACCTCCTGCGGCGTGGTCACGAGAATTGCGCCCGAGAGCGCGACGGTCTGCACGATGGTGAGCTGGATGTCGCCGGTGCCGGGCGGAAGATCGAGCAGCAGGTAATCGAGCTCCCCCCAGTTCACCTGGCGGAGAAATTGTTGCGTCAGGCGCGAGACCATCGGTCCGCGCAGGATGGCGGGGGAATCGTCGCCGCTGAGCAGGAAGCCCATCGACATCAACTTCACGCCGTGCGCCTCGTTCGGCACGATGCGCTCGTCCTCGCCCGCCACGGCGGGTTCGCGGTTGCCGAACATAATCGAGATGCTCGGGCCGTACATGTCGCAGTCGCACAAGCCGACGCTGGCGCCGGATTTGGCGAGGGCGACGGCGAGATTGACTGCGACGGTCGACTTGCCGACGCCGCCCTTGCCGCTGGCGACCGCGATGATATGCCGGACGCCGGCGATGGTGTTTTGCTCGGCGCCGGCGGCGACCCCGGTGGCGGCGGGAGGATTTTGGATGTCGATCTGGATGTCGACGTTTGAGACACCCGGCAGATCGGCGAGGGCCGCGGTCACGTCCTCCTTGATTTTCTTGGGGATGTTGGGATCGTTCGTGGCGACGACGAGGTGGACGACGAGATCGCCGTTGTCGGGGTCGACCTTGACGCCGCGGACGATGCCGAACGAAACGATGTCGCGGCTGAAGCCCGGGTAGCGGACGGCTTTGAGGGCTTCGCGGATTTGGTCTTCAGTCATTGGGGGGAGGGGCGTCGAAAGTCGAAAGTCGAACGTCGAAAGCTCATGGCGTGGTCGGACGCGTCGCATCGGTTCCGGGTTTGGGCAACACGACTTTCGAGATTGTGACGTTGAGGGAGCGATTTAAGGCGCCAATCTGCGCCGGGAGTCTCTGGACAGAATCCAGTAATTTTCCGGCGGTCTCCTCGCTCAGGTAGGATTCGTCCAGTGCCAGAAATACTTGGGATGCGACTTCCATCGCGGAGCCGTAGGCCTGCTCGAGAAAGTGGGCGAAATCCCGATCGGAGTTTCGCCCGGCGCCCTCGGCAATATTCGAAGAAATTGAAATCGACGCCCGCCTGATTTGTGATGTCAGGCCGAATTGCTCGCTCGTTGGGAACGCCATGGTTGAGCGATATATTTGTCGATTTAGGGCGCGCGCCGCCTGCCAAACTTCAAGTTTCTCAAAGCGAAACCGTTGCATGCGCGAACCAACGACCTCCCGGTCAAAACGCAAGCTTTCGACCTTCGACCTTCGTCTTTCGACGCTCTAGCCCCCTAGTATTCCTTCCGCAAATTGCTCGGCAAAATATTCAGCTCGTTGCGATACTTCGCCACGGTGCGGCGCGCGATCGGGATGCCACGCTCGGACAGAATGGCGACCACCTCCTTGTCGCTCAGCGGATTCTGCGACGACTCCCCCTTGATCAAGTCCAGGATCGCCTCCTTCACGCTCGTGTTGCTCATGGATTCGCCACCCGCCGTCTGGTAACCGGGCGTGAAGAAGTAGCGCATCTCGAACACTCCCTGCGGCGTGGACATGTACTTGCCCGAAATGGCGCGACTCACCGTGGTCTCGTGCACGCCCACCGCATCGGCAATCTGCACCATGGTCAGCGGCTTCAGATGGGCGCTGCCGCGGTTGAGAAATTCCTTCTGCCGCGAGACAATCTGGTTCGCGATGTTCAGAATGGTCTGCTGCCGCTGGTGGATGCTCTTGATCAAGAACTTTCCACTCCGGATCTTTTCGCGGATGTATTCCTTCACGTCACCGCCGCCCTCCTGGGCCATCAGATCCTTGTACGTGTTGCTGATGCGCAGATGCGGAATCTGATCGCCGTTAAGCGTGATCAGATATTCGCCGTCGATCTTTTCGACTGTCACGTCGGGCAGGACGTAGTTGTTGGGCGGCGGGGCGAAAATCTGGCCGGGTTTTGGATCGAGTCCCGCGATTAAATTCGCGGCGGCCTGAATCTGGTGCACGCCGACTCCGAGCTTGCGCGCGATTTCCGGGAACCGCCGCTTGCCAAGTGCCTCGATATGCTTGTCGATGATCTGATACTCGAGTGAATTCTGCCGTTCGCGCCGGCGCAGCTGGATGAGCAGGCAGTCGCGCAGGTCGAGCGCGCCGACCCCGGGGGGATGAAAGCCCTGGATGACCTCGAGCACCGGCAGAAAGTCGGCCATCGGGATGCCGGTGTTCTGTTCCATCTCGGCCGGGCTGGTTTGCAGAAAACCGTTGTCGTCGATGTTGCCGATGATCAGCTCCGCGATTTTGCGCTGGCCCTCGGTCAGCTCCGTGCCCTTGAGCTGCTCCATCAAATGCTGCTGCAGCGTTTCCTGGTTCGCGATGGAATCGAAGAAGAACTGCCGGCGTTCCTCGTCCTCCTCGCCGCGCGACGAGTAGGTGCCCGTCTGCGCCATGTACTCGCGCCACTCGTCGTCCAGTTTCGCCAACTGCTCGAACTCCTCCTGGAAATCGTCGTCGGCCGTGTCGGTCGTCTTTTCGTCGGGCTCGGGCTCGGTCGTTTCCTCCTCCAGGGTCGGGTTGGCCTGCATTTCCTCCGCGATCAGCTTGCG
>JANMQT010000019.1:0-21797 GCA_031370675.1 Verrucomicrobiota bacterium | reverse complement strand
GTGCAGGAAGACTGGCGTGCGGTTGGCCCGGCAATGCCGGACCGCGGCGTCCGCCACCGCCCAGATTTCATCCATCGCCCCGGCGGCCTCGAAGTAAGCGAGATGCGTCTGATGGCCGAACGAATCGCGAATCCAGTTGCGCGGCGTTTCGACCGAGATGCCGATGCCATTGTCCTCGCACAAAAAGACAATCGGCGCCTGTCCGCCACGCCGCACGGCATAGCGCGCGGAATTAATTCCCGCGAGCGCCGCTGCATGATTGGCCGAGGCATCGCCGAAGGAGCACAACACAATCGAATCCGCGCGCAGGTCGTTCGCGATGCCGAGGCGGTGCGCGCGACGCAGCGCGAAGGCCAGGCCGGCGGCCTTGGGCAGATGCGAGGCGATCGTGCTGGTCTGCGGCGGCACCCAGAGCGGGCGGCTGCCCCAGACCTTGTGCCGGCCGTGCGAGATCGGATCCTCGGCAGACGCACAGAACGAGCGCACGCCATCGAGAATCCGGTCGATGCCGGGAAGCTGGCGCGAGCGCGCCATCATCAGTCCACCGGAGCGGTAATGCAGGAAGCACGGGTCATCGAACCGCAGCAGCGCGCCGACGATGGCGTTCTGTTCATGACCGGCGCTGGAGATGGTATAGAAGGACTGGTTTGTCTTGCGCAGTTCTCTCGCGGCGACATCGAGCAAACGACTGGTGACTTGGTCCTCAAAAAGATCGCGCGCCGATTGCGCGGTCAGAGAGGAGCCGGGGGCCAGCGCTTCGTCGGCCGACAAGCGCGCCGCCGCGGACCCCGGCGCGGAGGCGAGATAGGCCGCGAGATTTTCCTGGACGATTTCGACGCGAGTCTTGGCCATGAGGGGAGCGGGACATTCCCAGATTAACCCAGGGCGGTCGAGGCAAAGTACCGGTTTGGCGGATCGCGCGAGAAGCGGTGCCTCGAGCGGATTTCGAGAAATGCGAAAATGCGCGCAGCGGATTTCGGCACGGCCCATGCTTTAAACAGAGCGACGCCACAAATCGTGGTGCCGCAGTGGCTTATCTCCAGCCGTGGAGAACGCCCATACACTAGAAAACCACCCCATGTTCAAGACCTGCCTCAGCTTTGTCCTTGCCTGCTCTGTCTCGGCGTCCCTCTGCGCTGCCGATGCCACGCCAACGCCCACACCGAAACCCGCCCCCAAGCCTGCACCCGCCAAAGCCGCGCCTGCTGCCGTGTATCGCGCGCCCGCGGCCGCCGCCCGTCCCGTTCAAACCATCAAGCCGGCGCAAGCTCCCGTCGCAAAGGTTTCTCCAACCGTGCAAAAGAGTTCGACCACCACCCTCACGCCCCGTCAGAAAATCACCGACGCGCTGCCTGCCACTCCTCCGCAGTACCGGAACACGACCACCACCTCACAGAAGACGGCCGCCGCGGCCAACGCGGGACCTGCTCGCGTCCAGACTCCCAAGCTTAAGCCGGCGGCAGCGGTCCCGACTCCAGCCGAAAGCGCCCGCGCCGATGCGGCTCGCCGGGCTGCAAACAATCAAGCGGCCGCCAAGAAGGCGGCCGACCAAAAGGCTGCGTCCGAGAAGAAGGGGAATTTCTTCCCCAAGCGACCGAAGTCGGAACCGAAACTGGTACCGGTGGAAGCGGTGAAAGGGTAACCAAAGAATATAATGATGGTGAAAAGCGCCGCGCTTGCGGCGCTTTTCCATAGCACGCCGACCGAACCCCTCATCGCCCGCCCGTCACCTCGATGAACGAGCCGGTAATATACGACGCGCCATCGGAAAGCAGGAACAGGATGGCGGCGGCGACTTCCTCGGGCTGGCCGCCGCGCTTCAGCGGGACGAATTCCTTCACGCGATCCACGCGATCCGGCTCCCCACCGAGCGCGTGAATATCCGTGTAAATGAATCCCGCCCGCACGCCATTGACGCGGATGCCCTCCGTCGCGACCTCCTTGGCCAAACCGATCGTCATGGTGTCGAGCGCGCCCTTCGTCGCGGCGTAGTCGATATACTCGCCCGGCGAACCAACGCGCGCGGCCCCCGACGACACATTCACGATGGCGCCGCCCGCGCCGCCGTAGAGCGAGGACATCCGCCGCACGGCCGCGCGCGCGCAGAGAAATGCACCCGTGACGTTCGTCGCAAAGACCCGCTGTAACCGCGCCGCGTCCATCGCGTCGAGGCGTGATTGCGTCTCGAGGATCCCGGCGTTGTTTACGAGCGCGGTCAACGGACCCAGCTCGCGATCCACAAGCTCAAACATGGTCGTGACGTCTTCCTCGCGCGACACGTCACCCGGCACCACGTAGGCGTAGCCGCCGGCTTTCATGATGTCGGTCGCGACCGCCTCGGCTGCCGCGCGATTTCGGACGAAATTGACCGCGACCGCATAGCCCTGCGCGCCCGCGAGCCGTGCCGTGGCCGCACCGATGCCGCGGCTGCCGCCGGTCACGAGCATCACTTTCTTCATCACGAGAGTTTGAGCGGGGACGCGTAGAGCGGGCAATCAAAACTCGAAATCCAAAATTCCAGACCTGAAGAAAGTTCCAAGGACAAAGCTTCAAGACGGATGTTCAGCCGCTGGTTTTTCCAGCTCAATTTCCTGCTTGCTCCTTGCTCCCTGTTCCTTGGCTCACGGTGGGGCCACCACACTCGACCCAAGCGCCGACAGGGTTGGCGGTTCGACCGCGGAAAGTGCGCGCTGTCTCCGGACGCGCCAGAGTTGGAGGATCAGACCGGCGACAACGAACACATTGACCGACTGCCAGAACCAGAACGCCTGCGGAATCGTTTTGCCAACGTCCAACGGGATCGGTACGGGAATCAGGGTCTGGGCCGCAAAGAAAGGTGCGGCAAACGGGGAAACGCCAGCCAGCCAGACCGCCGCCTTGAGAAAGGGATTCTGCGCGGCGGCCAGGACGGCGCCCACCATGGCGGGAACCACGCCCACGAAGATGCCGAAGAGAAATGGCCACTTTCCGCCGCGCGCCTCGAGCATCGCCTGGAAGCCGAGTCCCGAGCCGAGCAGCACCAGCGCAAACGTCCAGCCACCGTGCGCGGGAAAAACGGTGCCGGCAAACCAAGCTGACTCGACGAGTCCACGCGCGAACAACGTCCAGCCCAACGCGCCGATCAGCGCCATGATCACGACAAACCAAAAAGAGCCGGCGGCGTCGGAAAAGCGGGGCAGGTGCGCCCAGCCAAGCTTGCGCATGCGCCGCACGCCCCGGAGCTGCTCGTCCTCGGTCGCCGTGATGATCATCGTGAGGACGGCGATGAGGCAAAGCGTCACAAGCCCGTACAGCCCGATCATGCCGACGGCTTCCTCGATCTGCGGTTTCCAGTTTGCGCCTGCGGAAACGCGCAGGCGGCGGCCAATTTCGCGCGAGGGGAAAAGCAGTCCCGGCTCGATCAGCGGCAGCGCGTTTCCGAGCAGGAGAATTTGCGTCCAGGCGAAGAGTCCGACCGCCCAGATTTTCCCGAGCAGATGGGATTCCGCGCGGCGCCAGCGCCGCCAGAGCATGACCACAAACGTCAGAATGAGCGCGCCCTGCGTAAACAGCGTGAAAATCCACTCCGAGAAATGCAGCCCAAAAAAGCGGACCTCGGTCGCCAGCGGCGCGCCGTTCTGCGTCAAAGCGCGCGCGGCCCGCAGGGCGCGACTCGCCGTCTCGGGCATCAGATTGGCGAACGACTCCTGGAAGACCGGCGAGAGCGTAAAGTACTTGAAAAAGACGAGCCCAAAGCGCGAGACCTGCGGGATGACCGTGTAGAGGAGAAAAACGATGCCAATGGAAAGCAGGAACGCCCAGCGGCGATTCTTCACGACGGTGCCCGCGACAAGCCCCGTGAGGTGATAGAGCACCGCGGAGCTGAGGAAAACGAGGTAGAGCGGCAGCCAGGTCGCGGCGGGCACCTCGCCACGCCAAAGCGCCCAGATCGTATACGGCAATGTGGCGAGAAACATGACGTACTCGCGCACCGGCAGGCCGAAGAGATAGCCGAGCACCTTGGCCAGCGGCGTCATCGGCGTGAGACGCTGGTAATCGAGCACGCCTTCGTCGGCCTCCCCGGTCATGCCGCCGGCCACCTGTCCCGTGCCAAGCACGAAAAGAATGATCGACTGCATGACGAGCAGCGGAACCAGGGGCGAACGCTCGGCATCGGACAGCACAAGATCCGCGCGATAGACCGCCGTCGTACGGATGATGAAGAAAAGAAACGACGCCGGGACGAGCGTGAGGATGAGCCAGATGGTCAGGTGCTTCGCGCGCAGGCGGGCGCGGACATAACGACGCCAGATCGGGTTGGCCCAGATCTTCCAGGCGGGCAGCGGATGCACCGCTTCGACGGCGGATGGGGAAGCGGGCGCAGTCATGCGGGTGAATTGTTCTCGGATACCTCGATGAGGATTTCCTCGAAGGTGGATTTCTGCTCCTCAAAGACGGTGACCCGCAAAGACTGGCCAATCAGGCCGGTGAGCAGCGCGGCCTGCTCCTCGTGCGTCCCGGAAAACGTGAACGAAAGGCGCTCGCTGGCGAGTTTGAGTTCGGATACCGCGGGCTGGATCCGCAGCCAGTCCGCCGCAGCGTCCGCGCGCTCGAGGACGGCGACGGTGAGCGTGCGTTCGGCGCGCCCGAGCAGACGCCGGACTTCGTCGACCGTCCCCGCCGCGAGAAGGTGTCCGCGATTCATCACGCAGATCGACGAGCACATCTCCGCGAGTTCGCTCAGGATGTGCGAGCTGACGAAGACCGTCGTGCCGGCATCGGCCAGGCGGCGGAGCGCGAGGCGCAGATTCCGGCGCGAGAGCGGATCCATCCCGCTGGCTGGCTCGTCGAGAATCATCACCTTCGGCGCGTGCAGCAGAGTTTTGGCCAGCACCAGCCGCTGCGTCTGGCCGCGCGAGAGGGTCTTGCAGAAAGCCTCCTTGCGATCTGTCAGCGCGACCTGCTCGAGACAGGCATCAACGCGCGCCCGTCTTGCCGCCGCGGAGCCGATGCCGTGCGCGTCGGCGAAGAGATCGAGAAACTCCGAAACCTTCAAATCGGAGGGCACTGGCGCGAGGTCCGGCATGTAGCCCATCAAGCGCCGCGCGCCTTCTGGATCCTCAAAGATGTCGATGCCACCGAGTCGTACCTCGCCGTAGGTCGGCTCCATCAAGGTCGCGAGGACGCGGAACGTGCTCGTCTTGCCCGCCCCGTTCGGGCCGACCAATCCGAAAATCTCGCCGGCCGGCACGGAAAGCGTCACGTCGGACACCGCCACGAAGTTTCCGTAGTCCACCCGGAGGTCGCGAATTTCGATGGCGGCGGCGGGCATGGGCGGAGAAAAAAACTGGAAATCCGAAACTCGAAACTCGAAGCAAGGTCCGAGGAAGTTCGAATCAAAACAGTTTGCGTGTGTGTTCTACGGAACACGAAGCACGAAACGCGACGATCGGATGACCGAATTTGCTAATTTGGCGAGCTTCACTGGGATAAAGACTTGGGGGTTTTCGCCGGCGGACATTTGGCTCAAGTCTCCCGCCACCAAATACTCCATCCACAAAGATCATTTCGGTAATTTGGACAATTTACCAATTTAGTTCAAAAGACCCGAAACGAACCAGCGAGATCTACCGCTCGAAGTCACACTGCCACGCACCACACTTCCGTCTGCGGCGTGGAGAGCCAGCGGCAGCCGGTTTCGGTCACCATGACCATCTCCTCGAGATCGAAGTGCCCATAGCCGTCGACAGCGACGCCCAGCTCCAGCGTGTAGACCTGGCCGGCCTCGACGGGAAAATACGGCGTCTGGCCGTAGCGCTCCCACTGCGGCCCGAGCAGTCCTCCACCATCGTGTGCCATGCGCCCGACCTGATGACCCAGCGCGTGCATGTATTCCGGGTAACCCGCTGAGGTGAGAAAGGCGCGCGCCGCGGCATCAACCTCCCATCCCGTCACGCCTGGTTTTAGCGCTGCAAAACCCGCGCGAATCGTTCCGACCACCGCGTCACACGCGCGCCGCAGCGGCTCCGGGACGGCCGGACCAAGGTACCAGCAGCGTTGCAGATCAGAGGAGTAGCCGTCCTTGGTCACACCGAGGTCCACGTGCAGCAGGTGACCTGGACCGAGCACGCGCTGGTCCGACGCCATCGTGTGCCCAATGGGAGAGTTCGGCCCGCAATTCACGATCGGATCGCCGGCCGCGTCCCACGCGCAGCCCAGCTTGCGATCGTGCATCCTCGCGTGAACCTGATCGTAGATCGCGCGTTCGGACACGCCAGGTCGCGCCATCTCCCCGATCTCCCAGAAAAGACGGTCGGTCTCGACGATGGCCGCGCCCATGCGCGCCAACTCGGTCGGCGTCTTGCGCCCGCGCAGCGCCCGGAGAATCGGCTCCGCCGTCACGAACCCTTCCGCAAAGCGTGTTCCGACGAGGTAGCTCCAAAGCAGCTGGTACATGCCGAGCGTCAGTCCGTCCGCCTTGTCATCGCTCTCGGAAAAATTCACGGCTAGCGCTGGGCGCGCGATCTCCGCCGGCACCAGCGCGTCCAGCGCGGCGAGCAGCGGCTGCCTGATGCTCTGGTGATAACCAATCACCTCGTCCCAGTCGCCCGATTCGAGCAGTGGATCGGCATCGTACGCACCGACCACGGCGAGCTTCCGGCCGGTTTTCGAGACGAGCAAAGCGCTTTGCCAGGTCAGGCCTCCCTCGACCAGAAAGCCCACGACCGGGTCCTCGGCGCCGTAGGTTTCCCGCACGAATGTCAGCCAGACGTCGACCTCGGAAGCGGCCACGATCGCCGCTGCCTGGTTTAATTTCTCGCGCGTGATTTCACTCATGGCGCGACCATAGCGAAGACCCAAGGCCATTGCGCGCCTCTTTTCCTGCCTTTCCTGACGGGGTCGAACAAGCAAGACTCCCGAGGCATGAAAGATCTGACCCAAGGCTCCATTCCGAAGCAGCTCGTGCAGATGGCCGTGCCGATCATGGCGGGCATGCTCTTGCAGACATTGTACTACGTCGTCGACCTGTATTTTGTCTCGCGCCTCGGCAACGCCGCGATCGCCGGGGTGAGCGCGGCGGGCAATCTCATGTTCGTCGTCTTCTCGCTCACGCAGATGCTTGGCGTCGGCATCGTGGCGTTGATGTCGCACGCGGTGGGACGCAAGGACCAGCCGGACGCCAACCTGATCTTCAACCAGTCACTCGTGCTCTCCGGTCTCTGCGCGCTGGTGACCCTCGCGGCGGGCTATGCCTTCACCCGCGTGTACATGGGCACGCTCGGCGCCGACGAGGCGACCGCCGCCGCGGGCACCCGCTATCTCTATTGGTTCCTGCCCGGACTCGCCCTGCAGTTTGCGATGGTGGCGATGGGTTCGGCGCTGCGGGGCACGGGCATCGTGCAGCCCACCATGATCGTGCAGGCCATGACCGTTTTGCTGAACATCATCCTCGCGCCCGTGCTCATCGCGGGCTGGGGCACGGGCTGGCCGCTGGGCGTGGCGGGTGCCGCGCTGGCCAGCACCATCTCGATCGCGATCGGCGTGGTGGTGCTTGCGCTCTATTTCTTGAAGCTGGAAAAATACGTCTCGCTGCATCCCGACCAATGGATTCCGCGGCCGGCCACGTGGGGTCGCATCTTGAAGATCGGCCTGCCCGCCGGCGGCGAGTTCGGTCTCATGTTCATCTACATGGCCGTGATCTTTTGGATCATCCGGCATTTCGGCGCGGCCGCACAGGCCGGCTTCGGCGTGGGCATGCGCGTGATGCAATCCATCTTTCTGCCCGCCATGGCGGTGGCGTTCGCGGCCGCGCCGATCGTCGGACAGAATTTCGGCGCCAGGCATCCGCAGCGGGTGCGCGAGACGTTTCGCGTCGCCGCGATCATCGGGGCGGTGATCATGCTCGCGCTCACCCTCGTCTGCCAGTGGCGCGCGGAGTGGTTCATCCGGTGCTTCACGACGGATGCCGCGGTGGTGGAGGTGGGCGCGCAATACCTCCGGATTATCTCGTGGAATTTCATCGCCACGGGCGTCATCTTTACCTGCTCAAGCACCTTCCAGGGTCTGGGCAACACGTGGCCGTCGTTGCTCAGCAGCGCCTCGCGCCTCGCGACGTTTGCCATCCCGGCGTTTTGGCTTTCGCGCCAGGCGGGATTCAAACTCGAACAACTGTGGTATTTGTCGGTCGCCACCGTCACGCTACAGATGTTGACGAGTCTCTGGCTGCTGCGCGGCCAGTTCCGCACGCGTCTGCGGGACCTGAAGCCGGACCCGGAAGCCCCCGTGGTCAGTCCGGCGTGACGCCAGGTTGAACCGCGAAATCCGGCATTGTTGCTGCTGCGTGGGATGAGCATGTCCCGCCGATGCGACGTTCTCCCGGTCTGTGCGCTCGCATTGATGTTCGGTGCGCTGGCGCCGCGGGCCGGCGCGGCCATCATCAATATCACGCCGACCGACAACTACACGAAGATCGAGGCGGCGCAGGCGGGCGACGAGGTGGTGATTGCACCCGGGACCTATCGCTTCCGGGTCTATCTCACCCAGCAGGGCACGCCACTGCGTCCGATCAAGATTCGCGCGCTGGATCCGAACAACAAACCGGTCTGGGACTTCAGCGCGAGTCTGGTGGAGAGTGCGCCCGGGAGTTATGGCGCGGGCGACCGCGGGCGCGGCGGCTGGCAGATCAGTGGCGGCGCGTATTACCAGATTTCCGGAATCGTGATCATCAACGGTCGCAACGCGGACAAGAACTGCGCGGCCATCCGCTATTACAACGGCACCACCGGGCTATACGTGACGGATTGCCTGTTCAGCCTGAACGACAACGGCGTCACCGGCGGCACGCAGGAAAGCGACGCCGTGTTTGAATTCTGCGAGTTCGACCGCAACGGCAACGTCAGTGCCAGCGCGGCGACCCATAATCTCTACATCTATGGCGGTACGTTTGCGCTCCGGTATTCCTACGTGCACGACAGCGTGCAGGCTGAGAATTTCCACATCCGCTGCCACACCTCCTACCTCGAGTACAACTGGTTCGCGCGCGCCAGGAATTACGAGGGCGATTTGATGACAAACGACGATTTTACCGGCAGCGGACCATTCACTCAGACGATGCTCATCCGGGGCAACGTCTTCATCCAAAGCAGCAATCCCGGCAATCACTCGCAGGTGCTGGTGATCTACAACGACGTCGGACTCGCCAACGAGAACATGTCGATGCAGATCATCGGCAACACGTACGTGGGAAACGGCATTCCCGGCAACGGTGGCGGCGCGGCGTTCGTGCATCTCTCCAACGCGGATGGCACGACGATGAGTGCGGAGGTCTCGAACAACATCATTTTCGGCACCACGCTGCCGATTTTGATTGAGGACGCGGTCCATGGCTCCGTCCTGGGCACGAACAACTGGCTGAAGACAGGCGTCGCACCCGGCGGCCTGGCCTCGTCGGTTTTCTCGGCCACGCCGGGTTTCCAAAACGCCGGGCTCTTCGACTATTCACTCACGGCCGGCAGCACCGCGATCGGAACGGCGGCGGCGCTGCCCGTGGGATTGGCGCCGGCCCGGGAGTATTTCCAGAACCAAACTCTGACGCGTCAATTCCGGACCCGGTCGACCGCGCGCGACCTTGGCGCCCTCGAGAGCACGACGGCCGGCGCCGGTCTCGGAGCATACAATTTCTCGCCCCTGCCGGGGCTCAGCGCGCAACTGGCCGGTGGGAACGTAACGCTGGCGTGGACCCTGACCGCATCGGGCTTCGCGTTGCAACAGGTGAGCACGCTCGATGGCACCGTGGCCTGGTCCGTCCTCCCGGGTTTGTATCCGAGCAGCGCCGCGGGATTCGGCGTAACGCTGCCGCAGCCAAGTGGGCCGGTCTTCTATCGATTGGTAAAACCCTGAAATAAAAACCCGCGCGACGATTCAACCGCGGATTTCAGCGCTGCCGCCGGGAATCGCCGGTCGCCATCACAACCGGGGCGGGCGACCCTGGCGCCGCGACGCCGTCATTCCGCGGGTCCAAACTCGAATCGAGAAAGCCCAGCGCGTGAGGCGGAACGATGACGCGAACGCCGGCGGAACGCTGCGCATCGCTGATCTGCGCGTGAAACCTCGGCATTTGTGTCCAATGCATCTTGGGCCGGAAGTGGTGCTCAGCGTGGTAGCCGTTGTTGAACCAGAGCCAATTGTAAAGCCGGTGATAACTGCTGACGCCCCACGCGATTGGAACATCGGGATTGGCGCCGAAGTGCAGGAAATAGCCGTTCAAATAGGAGAGACAATGCCCGAAATAGTAAAATGGGAGGAAGTAGACCATGAACCGCCAGTTGAAATAGAAGGCGGCTGCCCAAAGCAAAACGAAACTCGCGATCTCAAAGATCCCCCACCGCGCATCCGCTGAACTTCGCCGCCGAATCTGGCGATAGATTGCCTTGGGATCATCCCGGAAATAACCGCAGAAAACATACGACCAGACGTTCTCGGGTTCGCCATCGTGACCAAATCGGTAAATGGAAAGCGGATCGATGGTCTTGCCTTCCTCGTCGGGACGGTCGCTGTTGCCCATGTGGTGCTCCGTATGCACGCGATCGTAAAACGTTTGCGAATAACCCATCGTCCATGATTCCAGGAGGCTAAAGAGTCGGTTCAGCGCGGGCGCACGGAAAAACGGGTTGTGGAGAAAGGCGTGCGCGACGCCGTTGATGTTCCAGGAGACGCTGACCGAATAGGTGAACCCGAGGCAAATCAGCGACCACCACGGCAGCACCGGGAAAAGAAAATAAAGCGCCACCACATAGCCGAAATGCAGCAATCCGGAGAGCGCGGGGAAGATATCCGTCGCGGAGTGGGCAAAAATTCGATTAGGCGGTTTCATCCGGACCGCGGAATATCCGGAGGAGTCGCGGTGACGTCAACGGTTGTCCGTGGCAGCAGAATGAAACGCGCCCGCTCTCTTGATTTCCGGATATCCGCTCGTAAACATCTCAGTGCAAATAGTAAGCTCTCCTGGTTGAGTCGCAACGTACCATCAGCATGCGTGTCGCAACGGAACTACAGCCGCCCGCACCCACCACCGCCGAAGCGTGTTTCGCGGTGACGGGGGGGGAAGCCCGGATTGAGCAAAGCGCGTCCGCGTTTTCCGATGAGGAGTGGGCTGAGGCCTTTTTCGGGGAAGCGAAGGACGGTCGCTATCACTCGATTGTGCAATCGACGATCCGTGGCGATTTCACCTACCGATACCTTTCCGTCCGCGATTACCGCGGACGACTGCGCGTGCTGCAACCTTTCTTCCTCACGAACCAGGACCTGCTCGTGGGCGTGCCCGCCGTGGTCCGATCGGCCGCGGCGGCAATCCGGGAGGTGTTTCCGCGATTCATGATGCAACTTATGCTCATGGCGGGATGTGCGGCGGGCGAAGGTCATGCCGGCTTGCTGGGCGAGCCGGCGGAGTCGGCGGCCATGTTGTTTGAGGCGCTCGATGAATACGGGCGCCGGCAGGGCGCGAAGATGGTGACGTTGAAGGACTTTCCGAAATTGAACCGGGCGCGGCTCGACGCAGCGGCATTGGCGGCAGGTTACAAGCGCATTCCGAGCTTCCCGGGAACGGTGATTAATGTGTCGGATTACCCCCACTTCGATGACTACCTCGCGCGAAACGTGGGGAAGGCGACGCGCAAGAGCCTGCGCCGAAAGTTTCGCGCGGCGGACGGGATTCAACCTTCCCTTACCTTCGAGGTGCTCCGCGACCCCGCGGCCGAGGCCGAGGAACTGTGCGCGCTCTACCGTCAGGTATACGAACGCAGCGAGTTCCGCTTTGAATCGTTAACGCCGGATTATTTCCGTGCGTTAAGCCGTCAGATGCCGGACACCGCGCGTTTCTTCGTTTGGCGGGTGGCCGGCCGGCCGGTCGCCGTCAGCGCTACGCTCGTCGTGGATGGCAAGCTGTACGACAACTACCTCGGGTTGGACTATGCCGTCGCGCACGAAAGGCACCTCTATTTCGTGACCCTGCGCGATATCTTCAACTGGGCGGTTCAAAATGGCGTCACGACCTACTACAGCACGCCGTTGGATTACGAGCCCAAGCTTCGTATGCACTTCCGCCTGGCCCCACTCGATCTGTACGTCAAGCATCTGAACCGGGCGATTAATCCGATTTTCGGACGCGTGCTGCCATTCCTCGAGCCGACTCGCTACGACAAGTTTCTCCCAAAATTCAGCAATGCGGCGGATCTGGCATAGGTGGTTCAGGACGAGAGAAACTCGAAGCCGGCAAGACATGGCACCCCGCGCGCACGAGGGGCCCAGGATTTGGCGGACGCGCGCTTTAGCCCGGTGAACCGGCCACCCCCGGGTTTCCCGTCAGGGCCGGCCAGATCGCATCGAACGCCCGACGGTTGACCGCTTGCGCCACCGCGACATCGCGCACAGCGAGTCTAGGATGGTCGAAGCGCGAAGCCAGGGCCTGCGCGCGGCGCGCGAATTCCGGGGCCGACCACGCGCCGCAGAGATCGGCCCCCACGATGTTCGAATGGGCTCGGAGTTCCGCGATGGCCCAAACGAGATCGCTCGCCGTAAACTGACCGCTTTCCCAGTTTGTGACGGCCTCGTCCTCGCGCAGGCAATCCAGGTCGATCGTAAGATACAGACGCCTTCCCGCCAGCCGCCGCGCAAACGCCCGGAAGCGATCGCGCCAGTCCGAGGGACGCATCGCGGCGGCCAGCAACTTGGACTGGCGGCGTCCGTGGCGGTCATCGGCCCACGCATGCACCTCCAGGCGTCCACTGCGCAAGGCCCGATGATTTGCAAAGAGGCGGGCCGGCCACCAATATTCGAAGCCACTCAATCCCCAGACGCTTGCCAGGGTGAGCGCGGGCGCCAAATCCAGTGCGCGATTGATCCAGCCGCCGCACGCCCAACGGGGCGGCCGAACATCCCAATCCGGATGATTGTCAAAGGAGACCAACGAGAGCGGTTGATCCGCAAATCTCTGCAGCCAAAGCGCGGTCAGATGATGAAAATCGCCCGACCCAAAAAGCAGGTACGGCGACCGCGAAATGACCGGCGTAATTTCCCGGTGGAACGCCTCGATCGCGGAGCGTGGCGCGATGAAGCGCAGGCGAGGTCCCCAGGGCCGCAGATCGATCCGCGGCAAGTCACCCAGAACCCCTGGCCACGCCCCGTCGAAATCCAAATGTAGTCCTTCGCAGTTCACTCGGGCGAGAGACGCCTGACGCGTCCGTCCTGCAAGTCGAACACGACGCGCTTGACGCCGGGTTTGAAAAAAAAGCGCATGGCCGCCACCCCGTCGGGGTCCGCCTCCAAGACCTCGACGCTGAAATTTGGATACTCGACTCGTGCGCCCGCGACCTGGACGGATTCGGCCGCCGGATGAATCTCCTCGACGAGACTGCGCATGAAGCGACCGTCTCGGATCCGGACGGACAATACGTCGGGAGCTTCCCATCGGGCCGTCACCGGTGCCTTCCCGGTCCACCCGGGCAGTACCGCCGCAAAAAATCGCTGCATGAGCGCGTTGTCCGTCTGAAAATCACCGATCGGCAGCAGCTTTGGGTGGATGCTCAGGACCTGCACGTCGAGCGTGGAATCGCCGGTCAGCAGCGCGGGCATCATCTCGAGGCCGAACGATGGAGACCAAAGGTTGAGAAGATAAACAGAGATGCCCTTTTCAGGGGCGGGAAGCTGACGCTGCAAATCCCGAATCTGACCGCGGGCGATGCCGGCCGGAAACGACCACATCACGTTGTAGGTCCAAGCGAGGACGATCCCGAGCATCGACAGGAAGGCGACGTAGACGCGAAGGCTCCGGCCGTGGGCGGTTAGGCGCTCGTAGGCGAGACCGAGCAGGAGGCAGAATCCGACCGAGGGTACGTACAGTTGGCGTTCCGTGGGAGTCACCAAAAAAGCAGGGAGGATGGGAACGAGAAAGAACGCTGCGGCGACCCACGTTCGCGGGTCGCGTCCACCCACCCGCCGCCAAAGCCAGGCGAAAAATGCGAGGACGCCCGCGCTCAGCGCCACGAGCGGAAGCTTGCCAAGGAGGGGTTCAAGGTTATCGAGATCGATCGGCACGAAGGGTAGTGGTAAAAAAAGGTGCGACAGCAAGTACGCGCACTGAAAGATTACGGACCGCGCAAAGAGGGGAGGATCTGTAAATTGGTGCAGGTACACGCTGTTCGCCTGGTACTGCTGGATGTCCGAAAAGATTCCCGCGTGAAATACGACATACGCCGCCCCGATTGCCACGAATGGAGTCAAACGCTTCCCGATGGAGCGCCAACGCCCTAAACCCGTTCCGCCGTCCGCAGCGTGACCGAAGCCCGTTTTCCACCCGTCCACCACCGCCAACAACACCGGCAACGTGACGGCCAGTTCGTGGCCCAGGAGCGCCAACACGAAACTGCCGACCGACGCCGCAAAAAACCACGGTGGACTGTCGGCATCGCGTGACCGCATGAAGAGCGTCACGGCCAGCAGATAGAACACCGCGACCAGCGGATTGGCGTTCCCACCCACCCACTGGATCGCCTCCGCTTTTGCCGGATGAACCGCAAAGGCGAGGCCGACGATAATGGCCGGGCCGCGCCTCCGAAAAAATTGTCCGGCCAGCCAGAGTACGGTCAAGGAGGTCGCGACGTGCAACGCGATGCTGCTGAGGTGATACGCCCGCGCGTCGAGTCCCCAGATCGACCACACTCCCTTGTACACAAGGGAGACCAGCGGTCGAAAATACCCCTCACCCACATGGGCGTCGATGCGACTGGCGTTGAACCAGTAGCGCTTGTACTCCTCCTGTCCGCCCACGCGGTAAGGTTCGATCACTGCGGACCACGAATGATTGGCCGACCAGTCGATCAACCAGTAATCATCCATCATGAAGTAGTTCCCGATGGAATTTGCGAACGTAGCGAACGCCGCGAGAGCGACCAGTAGCGCGGGCCACCGACGCAGCGGCCCACTAAAAACGGTAGGAGCTGGGCCGGCGCCGGGCGATGCCCGCTCCCCGGAGACGGTCGCCACCAGCGGCAATGCGGCTGGAGAAGGATCGCCGTCGAGCCGAAGAAATTGCACTCTCTCTCCTAAATCGAGAACGAGACGGAGGCCAGCCTGAATCCGCAATTGCCGGTTTTCAAAACTTGTTCTGCTCGCTGATCAATCCGCGATCCACGGTTTGGTCGGTCGGCCCAACTTCTAGGGAATAGTCGCCGAACCAGCGCCACGAGCCGGGGGCCCATTAACCAGAAATAAACGTCGCAACGCATTTCAGACGGTCCAAGATAAACCCATGGCAGCACAGCGTTACCAAATGCCGGAAAACACCGGCTTCGGAGAATACCTCGAGGAAATCAACGTGACCGATTTCGATCCGCACGGCTTCGTGGCGGATTCCGACGTGGGCGATCCCATCGTCACCGCCGTGCTGCACCGAAAGGGTTTCGTGTCGGCCGCCGGTTGGGCACCGCATGAGCGCGAGGGCACGTCGGGACTGCGCTATTGGGCGAACGCGGACGCCGCCGAAAAAGGTGGCGAGGCCCTCGGTGAGGTCATCCGCATGCCGGTCCCGGAGTCGACGGAAAGCTAGAGGCCATGGGCAGGGGCGCCGCCGCCCTGGCGCGACCGCATGAAAACTTTTTGCGTCGTCAATCCGGCATCGAGCGGCGGACGCACCGGTAGGTTATGGCCCCGAATTCTGCTTCAGCTTGAGCAGGCCCTCGGCCCCGTCCAGTCAGAGCTCACCACGCGAAATTTTGCAGCCGTCGCGATCGCGCAGCGCGCGCTCCAGGCTGGTTACGACCGCATCATTGCCGTCGGCGGTGATGGCACCGTCAGCGAAGTCGCCAATGGGTTCCATTTCAATCGGGCGCCGATCAACCGCGAGGCCGTGCTGGGATTTCTGATGGCCGGCACCGGCAGCGATCTGGGGAGAACCTTCCGCATCGAGACTGGCATCGCGGCGCAGCTCGCGCGACTGGCGTCCGGCCAAACCCGTGAAATCGATCTTGGACGCGTCACTTGCGTCGACGAACACGGCAACCCGAACGAGCGGCTCTTTATCAACATCGCCAGCTTCGGACTTTCGGGCGCGGTCGCGCTCCGGGTCAATCGAGCCACCTTCTCCAAGGTCCTCGGCGGCCGACTCTCCTTCCGGTGGAACAGCGCGCTCGCCACCTTCGGCTACCGAAACCTGCCGGCTCGCCTGCGGGTCGATGATGCCTTCGATGATATCGTCGACGTTTCAACGGTCGCGGTGGCGAACGGGCAGTATTTCGGCGGCGGGATGTGGGTCGCGCCGAAGGCCGACCCGGCGGATGGCCTCTTCGATGTCGTCATCATGCGCGGGGTCAGCCGGACGGAATTGCTGCGTGAGTTGGGAAAGATTTACGCCGGTAAACACCTGGATAATCCGAAGGTCACGGTCGTCCGGGGGAAGAAAATCACGGCCGAGCCGGTCGCGAATCCGGACGTCGAGGCGGTCTTGCTGGAGGTGGACGGAGAATCGCCGGGCCGGCTGCCGGCGAGCTTCGAAATCCTGCCCCGGGCCATTCGCGTGGCGTGCTGAGACAGCAACGAGGTCGTCTCAAATCACGGCGGTCGAAAGAATCGTCGGGCAAAAACCCCCAATCTGCGCTCCACTCCCGCATGCCGAAATCCTCCCCCACCGGAACGGCCGGGTTGACCGCCCTGACCGCGGAGCAGCTGCCCGATCTCGAGATCAAGGATGCCCAGCTCATCTTCGATGCCGTCTGGCGCGACCTGGAGGAGGAATTTGGCCGTGAAAATCTGCGATTCCCCAAGGAGATCATCCTCCTCGGCGGCGCTCCGGGCTCGGGCAAGGGTACGCAGACCGATTTTATCGCCAGCACGCGCGGCCTCACCTGCGGACCCATCGTGATCAGTTCATTGCTCGATTCGCCCGAGGCGAAGCGACTGAAGGACGCCGGTAACATGGTCGGCGACCGCGAGGTGATCGGCCTGCTGTTCCGGCAACTGCTCGTCCAGGACTATCGCGACGGCGTCATCCTCGATGGTTTTCCGCGCACCAAGACGCAGGTGGAATGCCTCAAGTTGCTCGTGAACAGGATGGTCGCGCTGCGGCAGGAATATTACCGCTCCCCGCTCAGCCTCCATTTCCGCCAGCCCACCATCCAGATTATGGTGCTCTTCGTCGATGAACAGACGTCCGTTGAGCGGCAACTCCATCGCGGCCGCGAAGTGAAGGCACACAACGAGGAGGTCCGCCGCACCGGGGTGGGCTCCCTGCTCGAGGAGCGCGCCACCGACTACGACGAGGAACTCGCGCAGCGCCGCTATCGCGTCTTCAAGGAGCAGACGTGGGACGCGTTGCAATCGCTGAAGGAAACCTTCCACTATCACTTCATCAACGCGCAGGGTCCGATCGAGGAAGTGCAGCAAAACATCCTGCACGAGTTGAAGTATCAGAGCACCCTCGAGCTGGATCCACGCACGTTCGACCGACTGCGCGGGATTCCGCTGGCCAGCCAGATCGTGGTCCACGCGCGCCAGGAAATGGTCAAGCGGCTCGACGGCTACGAGCTGGAGCACTCCGACCTGTTCGGGCAGGTGACCGCGTTTCTTGAGAAGAAGCTGATGCCGATCATCATCCGGCACGCCATCTCCGGCGTGGCGTCGGTGAACACGGAGGATGCGCTGCTCGCGGATCCCCTGGCCCTGGCGATGCTAATCGATGTGTTTTCCGAGCGCGGCTTTCACGCCACCGTGGATCTGCACCGCATCGAGATCCCGGAGCGATTCGATGTCGCCACCGGATTAATCAGTTGCCGCGTGAAGAAGGTCTTTCGCATCCAGGTGCGCTTTCCGGGCTCGGAAATCCGCCGTGGGTGAGCGGCCGGCGGGCCGCAAAGGACACTCGGAGACCGAAACTCGAATGTACCCCCGCCTCCCTGTACCTGCCGCAGTCTCGAAGAAAACGCCGAAAGGCAAAAGGGAAGAAAATCAGATCGTCCCACAAGGACGATGCTTCCCCAACTCATCACTCGTCACTCATCACTTCTCACTTTCTTTCCCCTTCCCCGCCAATGCCGTTTTCAGGTATGGCACGAGCCGCCGGGTGAACTCGACGGAGTCCGGCCCGGAAAGATGCGACCATTCCGGGCAATCGAAGCCCGCGAGCTCGGGATAATCCTCAAAATAAATTCCGGGCGCACCGGTTTCCTTGAGCAGGCGCGTCCACGGGCCGGCCCGCGGCGTCGCCTTGTCCTCTAGTTCCTTGAGCACGCCGGTCATGGGGAAGCGCACGAAAACGACCTTTCCGCCGCGCGCGCGAATCTTCTCCACCGCCGCGGCGGTGTCGCCAAAGCGCGCCTCGATCGCCCTGCCCATGCCTTCGAGAAACTTGTCCTTCGGCACGTAGCCCGGCGGCGGCGGCGGCGTGAAGAGCAACGGCCAGCCTTCCTTGACACGGGTCTGCAACGGGCCTGGCTTTGCGCATTCTTCGACCATCCGCGTGCGACGGTCGCGCTCCGTGGTTTGAAAATAAGGCGGCGGAATCCGCGGCGTCGGCAGTGCGGCCCGGTTCGGGATTGGCAGTCTCTCCAGCAACTTGGCCAGCGTTAGATCCCGCTCCTTCAGAAAAGCGATTCGCTCCTCCGCCAGCATGCCAAGTTGGTGCGAGACGCGCTGCGCCGGCGTCCACGATCGGTAGCGTTTCAGCGCCTTTTCCGACGCCTCAACCAGCGGGCCGCCGGGCGCGAAAAACATTCGCGGAACGATTCCGCAAAGCACCGTGCCCCGGAATTTTTGGTCGGCGGCCAGGTCGACGAGAATCGGATAGGCGCAACTGCCCACCAACGCGAGTTGCACCGGTCGCGAGCCCAGACCCTGCCCGAGGAGATCCAGATCCATGTCGAACAACGCGCGGGAGTCGCCGATGATGACGATTGAGTCCGGCTTGACCCGTTCCCGTTCCTGCGCCCAGAGATCGCTGGTGTCGTTCAACGTCGGCCGGTAGCTGGCGGCGCGTGCGTACCACTCCCACGCGACGGTCGCAGCGGCGGTCAGCGCGACCACGACGATCAGGATGCCGCGCCACGAGTGATCCGGAATCGTTCGCTTAAAATCGAAGGGAACAAAAGCCATGGGAGAATTTCACGCGCCGCAAAAAGAATTTCGGTTCAAAATTGAAAGTAAATGAATGCGCTGCCGCTTCCCTGGTTGAGGATGATGGCAAAGAGCATCACCGCCCAGAGCGCCGTGACCAGCCAGCGCGGCGTGCGGGAAACGACCGCCTCGATGGTGGTGTTCCGCATGAGCCAGTGAGCGAGGAGCAACCCGGCGCTCACGATGGCCACCTGCAGGATTTCGCGCGTGGTCAGGATGGCCTCGCCATTCGGGAAGAAGCCGACCATCGCCCGCACCAGGCGCGCGGCCGTCGTGAAATCCCCGGCGCGGAAAAAGACCCAGGTAAAGCAAACCGCCACATAAGTGACCAGCGCGATCAGCACCTGCACGCCGAGACTCTCGGTCCACGCCGCGTCCTTGAAAATTGCGCGACAGACACGCTCAATCACCAGCAGGACGCCATGGATCAGGCCCCAGACCACGAAGGTCCAGGCCGCGCCATGCCAGAGGCCGCCGAGGAACATCACGATGATCAAATTGACCGCGGCCCTCGCGGGGCCCGACCGGTTTCCACCCAGCGGGATGTAGAGAAAATCGCGCAGGAAGGTGGAGAGCGAGATGTGCCAGCGCCGCCAGAAATCCGAGAAACCGATCGCGGCGTACGGAAAGCGGAAGTTGTCGCGCAGCTCAAAACCCAGGCAGAGCGCCGCGCCGATCGCGCAGGTCGAGTAACCCGCGAAGTCGAAAAAGATCTGGCCGGAAAACGCCAGCACGCCCATCCAGGCGTCGAGCGAATTCAGCGGTCCGGCGTAGTTGAAGACGCTGTCGGCCGACCCGGAGAGCATGGTGTCGGCGAGCACGGTCTTTTGGAACAGTCCGAACGTCATGAGGAGCAGGCCCCAGATGAAGCGGCCTGCGCGTGGCTCCGGCGGGGCCACGCATTGCGGCAAGAAATCCGCCGCACGCACGATCGGTCCCGCCACCAGCTGGGGGAAAAAGGAAACCGCCAGCACGAAGTCCCGCAGCGATTTCGTCGGCTGCGCCACGCCGCGATACACGTCCAGCGTGTAGGAAAGCGAGTGGAACGTGTAAAACGAGATGCCGATGGGCAGGAAGAGATTGAGGTGCGGCGGCTGGTAAATGATGCCGACCTGCGCGAGCAGCCACTGCGTATTCTCAAGGAGGAAATTCCCGTACTTGAAGAAGCCCAGCATGCTGAGATTCACGATCACGCTGGCGGTGGTCCACGCCTTGCGGAGGTGCGGCTCGGTGGCGGCGGCGATGCGCGCGCCGAGGTAGAAATCCAGCGCCGACGTGGCAAAGAGCAACAGGGCGAACGGCGGATTCCACGCGCCGTAGAAAATGTAACTCGCGACGAGGAGCACGTTCTTGCGCGCATTCCACGACTTCAGCGTCCAATAAATGCTGACAACGACGATGAAGAAAACAACGAACGTGAGCGAATTGAACAACATGCGGAGGTGCTTCTTGGCGGGCGAGACCCGCATAGAAAACGCAGGTGGCGAAAAAATAGCGAGGAAGAATCGCGTCGGCTTCGACAGTTTGCCCCAAGGACGCGCGCTTTTCGCTGTTACAAAATCCGACCTGTGGTGAAATCAGGATCGTACCAGGCCCTCGCCGTTACCGATGAAACGTCCAATTAGCCCCATCGTCCTGCTCGCGCTGTTTTCTCTGCTCGCACCCGTCGCCCAGGCCCGGGTCGATCGGGTGGAAATCCTCTCGCGCGCGGATCTGTTGGAGGGGAAACCGTTTGGGGACGCCGGGCCGTACGAGAAAATCATCGGCCGCGTGCATTTCAAAGTGCGTCCCCAAGATCTGCACAACCGCATCATCGTCGATCTCGACAAGGCCCCTCGGAACGCCGCGGGTGAGGTGGAGTTTTCGTCGGATCTTTACATTCTACGGCCCAAGGATCCGGCCCGCGCGAGCGGTTCGCTGCTGGTGGAAATTCCGAATCGCGGCACCAAGGGCATCATCCGTTTGTTCCAGGGTGGGAAGCCGACCCTCGATCCGACAACGGAGGAGGAATTCGGCGACGGCTTCCTGCTCCGGCGCGGGGTCACGCTGGTCTGGGTCGGCTGGCAGTTTGACGTCCGCGACGAGCCCGGGCTGATGCGCCTGACGGCGCCCCTCGCGCGCGGCGCCGGCGGCAAGTCGATCGCTGGCCTTCTGCGTTCAGATTTTGTCGTAACCGAAGCGGTCAATCAGCATCCGCTCGGGCACGTCATCACCGGGAACATCGGCGGCACCGAGTACGCCGTTTCCGATCCCGACGACCCCGTCAATGTGCTGACCGTGCGTGACGCTCCCATGGCATCGCGCCACACGATCCCACGTGACCAATGGCAATTCGCCCGCGTAGTGGACGGAAAGAGCGTCCCGGACGCTCGCTCGCTCATATTGCAAGGCGGCTTTCAACCGGGAAAAATCTATGAAGTCGTCTATCGCGTGCAGGACCCGATTGTCGCGGGCCTGAGCCTCGCTGCGGTGCGGGATCTCGCGTCCTACTTCAAGCATGACACCTCGGCGGTGGCGCCCGCGGTGCGCGTCTACGCGCTGGGCATCTCGCAAAGCGGCCGCTTCCTGCGCCATTTCCTGCGGCAGGGCTTCAATGCCGATGAATCGGGTCGCCGCGCGTATGACGGCATGCTGATTCATGTCGCCGGTGCGGGCGTTGG
>JANMQT010000005.1:0-2318 GCA_031370675.1 Verrucomicrobiota bacterium | reverse complement strand
GCCCGACTGGCACCGGCAAGACGTTGCTCGCCCAGACCCTCGCCAAGCTCCTCTCCGTTCCCTTCACGATCGTCGACGCGACCACGCTCACCGAAGCGGGGTACGTCGGTGAAGACGTCGAGAACATCATCCTCAAGCTGCTGCAGGCCGCTGGCGGCGACATCGAAAAGTGCCAGCAGGGGATCATCTACATCGACGAGGTGGACAAGATCTGCCGCAAGGACGAGAACCCCTCGATCACGCGCGACGTATCGGGTGAGGGCGTCCAGCAGGCGCTGCTCAAGATTCTCGAAGGCACCGTCGCCAATGTGCCGCCTCAGGGCGGGCGCAAGCATCCGCACCAGGAATTCTTCCAGGTCGACACGAGCAACATCCTGTTCGTGTGCGGCGGTGCGTTTGTCGGTCTCGACAAACAGATCGACCGCCGCATCGGCAAGAAGACGCTCGGCTTCAAGGCGGACGTGAAGTCGCTGCGCACGCGCGACATCGGCACGACGCTCGAACAGCTCGAGCCGCAGGATCTGATCAAATACGGCCTGATTCCGGAGTTCGTCGGCCGCCTGCCGGTCATCGGCACGCTGCACGAGCTCGACAAGCCGGCCCTGATTCAGATTCTCACGCAGCCGCGCAACGCGATCACGCGTCAGTACGTCAAATTGTTCGAGTACGAGAACGTGAAGCTCCGCTTCACCGACGATGCGCTGGACGCGATTGCAGAGTCGGCGCTCGAGCGCAAGATCGGGGCGCGCGGCCTCCGCATGATCATCGAAGACCTGATGCTCGATCTCATGTATCAGGTGCCCAACCAGAAGAAGGTGCGCGAGGTGACCATCACGCGTGAAGTCGTGATGGCGAAAGACCAGCCGATCGCGCTCATCGAGAAGGCCGGCTAGCGAATTTCATGGAGTCAAACCCGTTGGAAGTGTACGAGACCCTCCCCATCGTCCCGCTTCGTGACGTTGTCGTTTTCCCGCACATGATGATGCCGTTCGTGATCGGACGGCCCTCATCAACCCGGGCCCTCGAGCATGCGCTGCTCAAGGACAAACGCATCTTCCTCGCCGCCCAGCACGATGCTTCGGTGGACGATCCGCGTCCCGAGGACATCTACACGATGGGGTGCGTGGCGAACGTCGTCCAGAGCCTGAAGCTGCCCGACGGCAACATCAAGGTGCTCGTGGAAGGCGTGGAGCGCGCGCGCGCGGTCGAGTGGAAGGAAGACAAGGGGTTCTACCGCGTCGTCGTCAAGGTGCTGCCGAAGGCACGCGAGGCCGGCGGCGACGCCGAGAGCACAATGAGCCGCGTGGTGTCGTTGTTCGAGCAGTACGTGAAGCTGTCGAACAACCTGCACTACGACGCGATGATTGCCGCCGTGCGCGTGGATGATCCAGGCAAGCTGGCTGACACGATCGCCGCGCACCTGCTCGTCGGCGTGGACGAGAAGCAGAACCTGCTCGAAATCATCTCGCCGCTCGAACGTCTGAACCGTATCGCCGGCATTCTCGAGATCGAGGTCGACAAGCTCCAGGTGGATCGCCGCATCCAGTCTCGCGTGAAGAAGCAGATGGAGAAGGCGCAGAAGGAGTACTACCTCAACGAGAAGATGAAGGCGATCCAGAAGGAACTGGGCCGCAAGGACGAAAAGGGCAACGAGGTCGACGACCTGAAGAAGAAGATCGAAACGGCCAAGATGCCGAAAGAGGTCGAGGAGAAGGCGATCCAGGAGCTCAAGCGGCTGGAAGCCATGCCCCCGATGTCCGCCGAAGCGACGGTGTCGCGGAATTACCTCGACTGGCTCATCGCCGTGCCATGGCACAAGAAGACGCGCGAGAGCCGCGATCTGAAGCGCGCCGAAGAAATTTTGAACGAAGACCACTACGGGCTCGAGAAGATCAAGGAACGCATCCTCGAGTTCCTCGCGGTCCGCGCGCTGGTGAAGAAGCCGAAGGCGACCATCCTTACTTTCTCCGGACCTCCCGGAGTCGGCAAGACGTCGCTCGCCAAGTCGATCGCCCGCGCCATGAACCGCAAGTTCGTGCGCCTGTCGCTGGGCGGCGTGCGCGACGAAGCGGAGATCCGCGGCCATCGCCGCACCTACATCGGCGCGTTCCCCGGCCAGATCATCCAGATGATGAAGAAGGCGGGGACGATGAACCCGGTGTTCCTGCTCGACGAAGTCGACAAGATGTCGATGGACTTCCGCGGCGACCCGTCGGCCGCCCTGCTCGAAGTGCTCGATCCGGAACAGAACCACACGTTCCTGGATCACTACCTCGACGTCGAGTACGACCTCTCGGCGGTCATGTTCATCTGCACGG
>JANMQT010000163.1:0-5975 GCA_031370675.1 Verrucomicrobiota bacterium | reverse complement strand
ACGTCTAACTTCTGGGTGAATGGTCTTGGGGATTTGGCCGTGACCGTGGGGGGGCCGGGTGGAGCGGGCGATCATTACTTGGTGATCGGGGCCGGCGGTTTCAGTGGTCCGAGTAGCAAGTTGGTGGGATTCAACGCCACTCAATGGACCGGGAACTTTATCGCGGCGGGAGTAAATGCGGTCGAGATGGACTTAAAGGCGATCAGCATTGACCCGCGCAACGGTATCTCCGCGTTGACCATCCGAATTGCGTTCCGTTCGGCCACGGGGGCGCTGACCAGCGGTGGAGCCTCCGGTTATGTGTCGTCGGTAGGCGCGACCATTCCGGCGGACGGCCTATGGCACCATTTCATCTTCAATTTTTCGTCGCTGGTGCCGATTAATTCGACCAACACTATCCCGCCCACACCGCCCGCGCCGCTCGCGACTTTTTTAACGGGTCCCGCAGAATTCCGGATTCTGCATCTGGTGAGTCCAAACGCGGTGATTGGCGACATCGTCATCGCCACGCTGGGTGTCGATAACATCCACGCGTTTCAAAATGTCAGCATTCTTTCGACGACGCGGATTTCCGCCAGCACCGTTCGCTTGCAGGGCACAGGGGTGGCGAACACCATCTACACCATCCAGGCGAGTCCGGATCTGGTGCAGTCGTTCGCCGCCATTGGTACCGCCGTGAGCGCGGCCGACGGCACGTTCCAATTTGATGACGCGAACGCATCGACTTTCACGCAGCGGTTCTACCGCGTGAAGACGCCGTAGGACGCGACCCGGCCGAGGTTCGAAGCTTCGATTCTTCCAACTTCCTTCGAATTTCGAACTTCAAATTTCGAGTTCCCCACGTCCGCCGACCGTGGATTCTACGGCTGCCCGCGGAAGGGCGACTTGTTGTATTCCTCTATCGCCTTCGGCATCTGGTCGCTGAGGCGCTGAATTCGCGTGGAATCCGAAGGATGGGTGGAGGCAAATTCCGGTGGCTTCTGGCCAGCCCCGCCGACCTGCGACATGTGCTGCCAAAATTTGAGGGCCTCCCGCGGGTCATAGCCGGCGCGCGCCATGTAAAGCAGTCCTATCTGATCGGCTTCCTCTTCGTTTGCGCGGCTGAACGGGAGAGTGGCCCCGTACTGCGTGGCGGCGCCGAGTGCTCCCATGACGGCTTGTTGCTGGCTATAGTCCATGCCCGCCAGAGAAAACTGGGCACCAGAAAGCACTTCATTGGTGAGTTTGTTGCGCAATAGGCGTTGGGAGCCGTGCCGACTGGTGGCGTGCGCCATCTCATGGCCCAGCACGGTGGCAAGCTGCGAGTCATTCTGGGCGATGGGCAGGATGCCGGTGTAGACCACAATTTTCCCGCCCGGCAGGCAGAACGCGTTCACCTGATCGCTGCGCACGAGGCTCACCGCCCACTGAAAGTTTTTGCCCGCGCTACCCGTGGACTGCGAGAGACGCCGTGCGATGCGCACCACGCGGTCGTAGTCTGGGCCGCTGTTCTGGAGTTTTCCTTGCGATTCGGCGATCACCTGGTTGTAACTTTGCAGCCCGAGTCTCGACTCCTGATCTTCGCTTAGTGCGACGCGCGCCGTCTTGCCGGTTTCCGGATTTGTGAATTTCTCCGCATTGAAATAGGTGAAGGCCGCGATCAAAATGACGGCGAGTATGGGGAGAAGGCGGACGCGATTGTTCATGGCGAAAGGAGATGGATTCCAGGGGATAACGCCGTTGTTCGACGGCGCAGGTCGCAGGTTGATTCGTCTCTCCCCGGCAGGGTGGTCGCTAGAATGGGATCCCGTCGACTAATTTGTCGGACGCAGAACCATCTTCCAACGCGCCGGTGAGGACCGCGGCCACCATCTTGCGTTGGACGCCGTTCAGCGTGCGGCCGCGGCGCGAGACGAGGAAAAATTCCGCGCCCAAGGCGGAGACACCCCAGCGCTCGCCTTCGCCCGGCAGCAACTCCCCGCCGCTGACCGCGCCGGGCAAACCGCCATCGCCCGCGTCGCCCGCAAGCTGGCGCAGCTCTAGCCGCTCCAGGCCTCTCAGCTCGTCGAGACTCCGGCCATGAATGCGCGCATGAATCTGGTCGAGCGGCAACCCGCGGGCCTGCAACAGACGAATGGCCTTCAATTGCAGCAGGTGTTTTTCGGTGAAACCCCGCTTGCGCCCGATATCGTCGCCTCCGGGCGCGTCCAGCAGTCCGCGCGAGCGGTAATACCGAATGTTTCGCTCCGTGATGCGTTCACCCGCCTGGCCGTTTGCGGGGGTCACCTGATACTCATCGCACCACTGATTCACTAGATCGGCGAGGTCGCTGATGGAGATGGTGGGATGGACAGGCGCGACCATGACGCTTTGGTAGTTATCGGCAGTCTTACTGTCAAAATCAAAATCTCGGTAATCCGCTGATATTTCCCGCTGGAAACAGCTGATTCTACAGGCTTGGGCGTGAAAACTGCGGGCACGGGGGAAATAATCCGGAGCGGCGAGAAATGCGCCTGAATGCAGGAAAGTGCCAGTGTCGACGGGTAAAAGTGTGAAACGGCAAATCACGCCCCTCCGGCATTGCCTCTGTGGCCGATTCTGGAATGATGGATTTCATGAGAACCCGTGCCCTCTCGCTTCCGTTGCTTGGCCTGCTGACGGCCGGATTACTTTCGGCAGCCGACGTCCCGCCTCCGCCGGAAACGCCCAAACGTCCGGTGCAGGACAGTTTTCACGCGGTAGCGGTGGCCGAGGATTATCGCTGGCTGGAGGACGGCGGCACGCCGGAGGTGAAGGCCTGGACCGGCGCGCAAAATGCGCGGACGCGCGCCTTTCTGGATGGCTTGCCGGTGCGAAAACAGATTGCGGCCCGACTCACGACGTTGAATTCCCAGACCTCGGCAAACTACGGTGGCTTGATCAGCCGGGGAGGCCGGCTGTTTGCTTTCAAGAACCAGCCGCCGAAGCAGCAACCCCTGATCGTCACACTTGCCACCAGTGCGGACCCTCGGACCGAGCGCGTGGTGCTCGATCCGAATACGCGAAGCAAGGCGGGCGCGACCTCCATCGACTGGTTCGTGCCCTCGCTCGATGGCCGCACCGTCGCGGTCTGCTTGTCGGACAAGGGCAGCGAGCAGGGCACGCTGTATTTCTTTGATGTCGCCACCGGACGGCAGCGCGCGGATCGGTTGGAGCGCGTGCAATTCCCGACCGGCGGGGGCAGCGCGGCGTTTGATGCGCGCGGCGAGGGCGTTTATTACACCCGTTATCCGAAGGCGGATGAGCGGCCGCCGGCGGACCTGCAATTTTATCAGGAGGTATTTTATCATCGCTTTGGCACGCCGCAGAGCGCCGACACCTACGTGCTGGGCAAGGAATTTCCGCGGATTGCCGAGACGGTGATCGATACGAGCGACGACGGCAGCCGGATCCTCGTCACGGTGGCCAATGGCGACGGCGGCGAGTTCGCCCACTACCTGCGGCTGCCGGATGGGAACTGGACCACGATTTCCGACTTCAAGGATGAGGTCAAGGCGGTGCATGTCGGGCGCGACGGCCAGCTCTATCTGCTTTCCCGGCAGGGCGCGCCGCGCGGAAAGGTCCTGCGCCTTGATCCAGACACGCTCAAGCCGGGCGTGAAGCCAAACCTGACCAATGTGCCGGTGATCGTGCCGCAGGGCGACGGGGTCATCACGGAATTCCGCGCGCTGGCTACCCAGCTCTACATCGTGGAAATGCTCGGCGGCCCTTCACGCCTGCGGGTCTTCGATCTCAACGGCGTACTAAAAATGGTGGTGCCTTCTCCGGAGGTCGCCACCATCGACGGCCTGGCGGGCGTGGATGGGCAGGCTGACGACGTGTGGTTTCGCCAGGTGACCTACACGGAACCGACCACGTGGTACCGCTTCGATCCCGTCGCGCCCGAATCCGAGCGTCTCACCGCGACCAGGCTGCGCGCCGTCTCGCCGGTTTCCTTTGCGGACATCGAGGTGGTGCGAGAATTCGCGACGTCCAAGGACGGCACGCGGATTCCGTTGAACATCCTCAAACAAAAGGGCGTCGCGCTCGATGGCAAGAACCCGACGATCCTACACGGCTATGGCGGTTACGGCATCAACATGGCGCCGGGTTTCGTGTTGAATCGCCATCTCTGGCTTTCGCACGGCGGCATCTACGTGATTGCGAATCTCCGCGGGGGCGGGGAGTTTGGTGAGGAATGGCACCTCAGCGGCAACCTCACAAAAAAGCAGAACGTGTTCGACGATTTCGTCGCCAGCGCGCGGCATTTGGTCGATCGTGGCTACACCTCGCCCGCCCGGCTCGCGATCGAGGGTGGCAGCAATGGCGGATTGCTCATGGGTGCGGCGCTCACGCAGGCGCCCGAGCTTTTCCGCGCGGTGATCGCGCACGTTGGGATCTTCGACATGCTGCGCGTCGAACTCGACGCCAACGGCGCCTTCAACGTCACGGAATTCGGTACCGTGAAGGATCCCGCGCAGTTCCAGGCCCTTTACGCCTACAGCCCGTACCATCGCGTGCAGGACGGGGTGAAATATCCGGCGGTCCTGTTGCTGGCGGGTGAAAACGACGGTCGCGTCAATCCCGCGAACTCGCGAAAGTTCGCGGCGCGTTTGCAGGCTGCCAGCGCGTCGGGTTGGCCGGTTCTCCTGCGCGTGAGCAGCGCCAGCGGCCATGGCATCGGCACGTCACTGAGCGAACGGATCGCGCAGCAGGCGGATGTTTACGCGTTCTTATTCGATCAACTCGGCATGAATTTCACTGCTCCGGCCGAGCCAAAAGCCCGCAAGAAAAAGAAGGGCTTTGGAGTCGAGTTCAATCTCCGGCTAGGTCGCTAGCCGCACCTGTCGCGGCCGGGGCCCGGAAAGGACTTGAGCTTCATCGGGTTTGCGACGCATACTTTCACCTCAACCCAGTCACCCGACCCACTTATGCCTAACAAAGGAATCTTCGGCACGATCATCATCGGCTTCCTTGCCGGACTCATCGCAAAGTTTCTCACGCCCGGCCGCGATCCGGGCGGATTCATTATCACCATCCTGCTCGGCATCGCCGGGGCCTGGGTGGCGACGCTCGTCGGCCAGGCCATCGGCTGGTACAAGGTGGGTGATGGCGCCGGCTTCCTCGGCGCCACGGTGGGCGCCATTTTGCTCCTGATAATCTGGCACATGCTGCGCCCCAAGACCGGACCCTAGGGGGAGCCGGGCCGGGCATTGAGGTCGGCGAGGATCTCCGGATCTCGCACGTCGGCCCATTCACCGGTCAGCTCGAGGCAGCGCACGCGCCGGCCCGATTGGGCCAGCGCGCGAATCGCGTCGGTCAATTCGTACTCGCCGCGCGGTGATCTCTCCAACTTCGCCGTGAACTCGAAGAGGCTCGGGCGAAACGTATAGACACCCGCGTTGTACCACGGGCTCGTCGGCTCGCCCGGCTTCGGCTTTTCGCGAAGATCGATCACCTCCCATCGCTCGTTGATGAACACCGCGCCGCCCTGCGAGACATCGTCCGCGCGCTTGACCGTGAGCAGCGCGTCATCCGCGGCTTCCAGTGCGACCATGCGGTGATAATTGACCGGGTCGACGAGAATGTCGCCGTAGCTCAGCACGAACGGATCGACGCCCGCAAAATCGCGCGCGAGTTCCACCACCCGGCCGGTCCCGTCCTGCGTCTCCTGGGTGACGTATTGCACGCGCGCATTGAACGTGGATCCATCCCCGAAATAACCACGCACCACGTCCGCGCGGTAGCCCACGACGATCAAAAAATCGGTGACTCCGGCGGAGCTTAGTCCCCTCACGATATGCGCAAGGATTGGCTGGCCGCGCACCGCGATCATGGGCTTCGGCAGGTCCTGCGTCAGTTCGCGCATGCGCGTGCCGCGGCCCGCGGCCAGCAAAACAGCTTTGGTCACCATGCTACGAGGTTGGGCAGGACTTACGGAATGGGCGGAATGGCAATATGACCAGCTTGTAGTTTCG
>JANMQT010000377.1:0-14963 GCA_031370675.1 Verrucomicrobiota bacterium | reverse complement strand
ACGACGTGCCGGCCTGAGATTTCGCACTTTGGATAGGCGATGGTGCGCTCGGCGATTTGCACCCGGGAGGCGCGTGTGAAGGGAATCGACCCGTCGCGCCCCCACGCGAGCTTCACTTTCCGGAGCTTGGCCCGGGTGACGAGGTACGGGAGGTCGAATTTGAAGAGGTTATGCCCCTCGATCACGTCGGGATCGCGTTCGCGGATCAGCGCGGTGAGGCGCTTGAGCGCGGCGGTTTCGGACGCGGCCACGTCGGCGCGATCCACGAGGATCCATTCCTCCCAGCCCGAGGAGTCACCCACGGCGATGGCCATGAGATGATCCGTCTCGCGTTCTGCGTTGGGGAATTCGAAGCCGTCCGCGCAATACGTCTCGATATCGACCTGCATGCGGCGCAGGTCCTCGAACACGAGCCCCTTGAAGAGCGTCCGCCCCGTTTCCGCGAGGTATTGCTGCACCGGATCGGGGTAGGCGAAGTGCGGAATGTTTGCTTCCTTGAGGTGACTGCGCAGGTCCTGGAACTCTCGCCAGCCCGCGCTGCGGGCGAGCACGCGGAAGGGCAAATCACCGGAAAGCGAGGCTAGGTCCGCGCCGGCGTCGACCGGCTCCTTTAGCCAGAGAAAGGGTTTGAATTCCGCCTCCTCGATGATCGGCTCACCGCCGGTCTCACGCCGGTAAACCTTCATCGCCGCGTTGCCGCTTGGCTCGATGGCCACGATGCCCGGCGTCGGGTCGATGCCGAAGAGGATGGTGTTCTCGGTGAATTGCATCGGGGACGTTCAATCCAGCTGCTGGGCCTCGGGGATTTTCATCTGCATGTTCTTCTTCAGGATCTCGCCCATGTTGCGGCAGAAGTGGAAGTCGGCGTTCTGATGGAACTCCGCCATTTCGGCGCGCAGTTGCAGGATCTTCTCCGGGGGCGCGAGCGGCTCGGCGCACATCGCCTCGAGCAACTGGCCGAGCCGGTTGCGCTCCACCTTGATGCGCAGGGCGATCAGGCTCCGCTCCTCGCTCTCATACTGCGCCACCGAGAGGCGGTCGAGATGCTGGAAACCGAACTTGATCAGCGGGTTGTTCTCCGTGAAAAACTGCGGGAGGTAAAACTTCCGGCGTCCGTCGTAGCACTGCTGGTCGAAATCCATCGGCCGGATGCGGTACTGCACCTCCTCAAAGTCGGGCGTGATGTCGACCACGTAGTTGTAGCTGCGCATGTCACCCAGCAGGCGGATGGAACAGCGCTCGTTGAATTTTACGAATTCCTTCGCGATGCGCACCTCCTTGAAACCGGGCCGCCCAAGCTCATCGCGCATGAATTGATCGCCCGGCAGCCCCACCACGTGTTCCTCGATCAACGTGTCGCCCCAGACGTAAAAATGCATCCGGTTGGGCGAGAGCAGATGTTCGAGCTCGAGGCCGTAGATGCGGGAGGCGTCGGCTCGCTTCACGTAGAAATAATCCTGGTTGTCGTTGAGCAGGTTGACGATGCGGATGCGGAACGGCTTGGTGTTGCCGAATTCGCAGTAGTCCACGCGACTCACCGCGAGATGGCTCATGCGATTCACGTCCCCGCTCGACCGCAGCAACGCGTAAATGTCGCGCAGGCCCTTGAAGACTTCGCGCGCCTCCGTCGGCGGGAAGGTCACCGTGCGCCAAAGCGTGTCGCGACCGTCGCGATCCAGCAGCGGGTAGTTGTCCGAATAGTGGGTGAGGCTGTCGTAGTCGACCGGGAGCGACATTTCGCGCGTGTAGGCCGCCAGGTAATTCCGCAACGGCGGCAACACCGGGTAGGAGTGCTTCTTTTTCGAGGGCGTCAGCATCGCGGGTCGCGCCGAATCTAACCGGTCGTCCGCCTCCGCAAAGTCACAATGTCCCGGACGCCTTGCCCGGACCGGTTCCGGGACGTAGCATTCGCCCGTCGTACCGCATGAAACGCCGTCCCCGAGCTCGCCTGCTTCGATTCGCCGCGTCGATCCTTCTCCCCTGCGGCCTCCTCGCGCAGAGCCCGGAATCCCTCGATCGCGCGGCCTTGCGGTATCGCGAACTGGCCCTCCGCAATCCGGCGGAATCGGTCGTGCTCGATCGCTTGTGGAAGGGTGCGCTGGAGCGGGGCGCCACCGCGGAACTGCTGGCGGAATTTGCGCGCACGCCGGGTCCCAATGCGGCGCTGGTGCACGGTCACCTGCTCCGGCGCGCCGGGCGCGCCGCCGAGGCGCGCGCGGCCTATCAACGCGCGACGGGCCTCGACCCCGCCAGCCCGACCCCGTTCCTCGCGCTGGCTGAGCTGCTGGCCGACACCGATACGAGGGCCGCGGCGTCCGCTTACGAAGTGGCGTTGTCCCGCCTGGCAACGGATGATTCCGGCCGCGCAGAAATCCTGCTCAAGCTGGGCGCGGCCTGGCAGTCCGCCGGCGAGAACGCGCGCGCGACCGCGACCTGGGAGGAGGTCGCCGCCCGGGACCCCGACAACCTCGATCTCCGCCTGCGACTGGCGCAGGCCTACGAAAAGGCCGGAGACAGCGCGAAGGCGGTGGCCGCGTACGGATTCCTGGCGGAACGCGCGCCGGCCAACGACCGGCTGTCGGCGTTGCGGGAAATGGCGCGACTCGAGCAGGCCCGGGATAATTTTGACGGCGCGCGCGCCGCGCTCGAGCAGGCGCTGGGTCTGACCGCGCGCGGACACTGGATGCGCCTGGAGTTGGAGCGGGAGCTGACGCGGTTGCATCTGCGCGCCGGTCGCAGCGCCGAACAGGAACTACGCTCGATCGCCGAGGCGGAACGCAATCCACGCGACATCGGGGGGATCCTGACGCTCGCCAATTTTTACGATGAGACGGGCGAAGCGGACAAGCAGGCCGCGTGGCTGGAAAAAGCGGTGAATCTCGCGCCGCGGGATCGCGACCTGCGCTTGCGATTGGCGCGCGTCCTGGCGGAGTCCGGCGAACTCAGCCGCGCCGCCGGGCACTACGACGCGCTCCTGCGTGAACCGGGCCGGACCCCGCCGGATTGGATCCTGGCGCGGGCGGACGTGGATCTGCAGCTTGGTCGATTTCAGGACGCCGTCGCGCGCGTCAACAAGCTGCTGGCGACCGCCGGTAGCGATGATTCGATCCGCGCGGCGGGCCTCGCCTTTTTCCAGCGCAATCGTTTCGATGCGGAGGCCGAGGCCTTACTAAGAGCGGAATGTGACCGGATGTCCGGGAGTGACGAGGCGAGCCTGGCGCTGGTGGAATTCTACTTTGGACAGAAAAAAAACGCGCCCGCCCGCGAGGCTCTCGATCGCTGGAGCGCGTCGCGCCCGGGTGAGCCGGTGGCGGCGCGGGCGGCGCGGCTGGATCGCGCGGCCGACGTGCTTAAAGCGCACGGCGCGGCGCCGGACGCCGCGGCGCGTCTGCGGGAGGCGGTGGCCATCGATCCCGGCTCGGGCGCGGCCCGTCGCGTGGCGTTTGCGGATGCGTTGATTGCGGTCGGAGAGACGGAGTCCGCGCGGAATGAGCTGGCTGCCGCGTACGCGCTGGCCAAGACCGACGTGGAACGCAATGAGATGGACGACAAGCTGTACATGGTGCTGCAGACGGTCGCCGCGGCGAGCGTGCCCGGGGCCACAGCCACGTCCTCGCCGAGCGGTCGCACGCTGGTGCCGGCCCGTGACAATCCGCAGGTGCGCGAGTTCCTTCGGGATCTCGACTACGCGGCGCGGGAATCGGGCGGGAACCCGGAGCCGGGTCTGCGCCTGGCGCGATTCTATGCCCGCGGTGGGGCCCCGGCGGATGCGATCGAAGCGGCGTTGCGCGTGGTCCGGGCCCAGCCGGATTTTTTACCTGCGCGCGAGTTGCTCGTCCGGCTGGCGACGGAGACCGCCCGGCGCGAATTGCTCGTCGAGCAATTGCAGGCGCTGGTGAAGCTTGATCCCGCCGGTCGCACAATTCACCTGCGCAGGCTTGGTTACGCCCGGCTTGAGGACGGGGCGATTCCGGCCGCGATTGCGTTGTTCCGCGAAATTGAATCGCTGAACCCTGGCTCCGCCGAGGCCATCGCCGATCTGGCGACCGCCTTGCAGCGCGCCGAACGCTGGAGCGAGGCGGTCGCCGCTTGGGAGCGGGTCTACGCGCTGCCGGGTTCCGCCAAGACGCGCGGGGAAATCCGTCAGCCGTTCCTCATCGCGCTGGAGAAGACGGGCGCCATGCGGCGGGCCGCGGAAATTCTGGCGACCGCGGCGGACGAGGAAGCGGATCCGGCCCGTCGCCTCGACCTGTATCGCGAACTGGTTGCCTACGCGCAGCGCTGGAGCCTCATGGACTGGCTCGAAGCGCGGGGCGAATCCCGCCTGCGCGCCGCGCCGCTCGACTATTTTGCGCTGCTCTCGCTGGCCGAGCTGCGGCGGGCCCAGGGTCGCGAGGCGGACGCCTACGAGTTGCTGACCCGCGCTTACTATGGGGCGCCGGATCCCGCCGCGGCGCTGCAGAATCTCGTGCGCACGGCCGATGATGTCGGTGACGCCAAGGGTGCGCTGCAACATCAGCGGCGACTGCTGCACGTGCCTGGGCAGTTGACCGCCGAGAACCTCGAGCGCCTGGCCGTCCTCGAGGAAAGTGACCTGGACTTCGAAGGTGCGGCGCGAACGTGGGGGCAAATCGTCAATCGCTTTCCGCGCGATGCGGGCGTGATGGGGCGCGCCGCGGATTATTTCCGCAAGGGCGAACTGCCCGCGCGGGAGCGCGAGGTGCTCGAGCGACTGGTCGTGCTCGACCCCACGGATTTGGCGCGGCAATCGCGCCTCGCGCAAATCCATTTGCAGGATGGGGCGTTGGATTCCGCGCGGGCGGTGAGTGAGGGAATCCTGGCCCGCTCGGAGCCGGAACCAGCCGGGCTCGTCCTGCGGATTCCGGACACCGAGACCGAACCAACCCGGGTTCCGGTCCGTTCCCGCGTGCCGCGTGCGCGCGGGCCGATCGTCACGCCTGGCGGGGCTCCGCCGACGCCGGTCGCGACCATGGTACCCTCACCGGAGGGTGATCTTCGCTGGCGTTACGAGGCCATCAAACAAATTTCCCGCTTGGTCAAGACCGGCGGCGCCGGTGACAACACCGCCGCGAGGAACTGGCTTGAGCGCTGGCGTCGCGACTCCCCGCAACAGCCGGGCGAGGCGCTGGCCGCTTTCGTGCACGCGGGCCGTGCGGACCTCGCGCTGGACCTGCTCGTCGAGCGCATGCGCCATCCGGAATTCGCGGACGACGCGGCGCGCGCGTTTGTCCGCGTCGCCTTGTCAGCCGGCCAGTTCGATCGACTCGGCACGTGGGTCTGGTCGGAGGGGGAAAGTGTTTCCCGGCGCCGCGACCAGATGCTCGATGGTCTCGAGGCGTTCCTGCTGGCGCGCGGGGGCAGGCCGACGCCGGCGGGATTGATCGACGCGTTGTTCCCCTCCCAATTCCGTTCGCGCTTTTCGCTTTGGGGTGATGCGGTTGCGCGGATTTTCGTCGCCCAGCATCGCTATGCCGAGGCTGCGGAATTGGGTGCCCGTTTTCTGGCCGAGATCCGGACGAATCGAACGACGTACGGCGTGGAGATTGCGCGGTGGCAGCTCTTTCTTGGCGACCAGGACAAGGCCCGGTCGATTCTGCGTTCCTCGCTCGAGGGCACGAACGGCGGCGACTCGCTCGACGCGCCGTATTTCGAGGCGTTGCGCTTGATGCACGATTTGTTGCCTCCGGTGGAGCGCACGGCCTGGGTGAAAGGCCAGCTCAGCGGCGCCGCGGCGGGCGGACAGGCCCAGGTGGCGCTGGTCACTGCCTTCCTCGAGGGGTTGGACGGCCGGTTGGAGGTGGCGCGCAGCGCGCTCGAGCGCTGGGTGGAATTGCGACCCACGTTGACTCGTGACGTCGAGCTCGCCGCCGCCAATGGATTCATGGGCAGCGAAACCTCCACGGCAGCACGCTATTGGGCGGCGGTGCTGGCAAACGGGACGCGGCTCGAAGCCTGCAATCTTCACGAACTGGCGCGGCATTTGTGGAAGCGAGCCCTGGCGGATCCGGTGGTCGCAGAATTGCAGGATGCGCGCGCCCGCGAAGTGGTCCGGGAGATTCGTCAGCGTCTCCGGTTGAACGAATGGACCACCGAACCGCCGGGCGAGGCCGAGTTGATGGTGGCGGAATTTCTTTCCACCAAGCCGCCGCTTGACGAGGTGACCAATCTCGCGACCGGGCTGGCGGCGCGCCAGTATCATCGTCTCGCCTTGCGCCTGCGCGAGCACACGCTCGCGCTCGAACCCGGCAGCGGCGAGCACTGGCGCTCGATGCTGGGGGCATTGCGGGCCGGGGGCGATAGCGTGGCCCTGCGCGATGCGCTCGAACGCCAGCTCGCGCGGGTGGCCCCAACCCCCAGCGGCATGGGTCGCCGCGAGTGGATCGTCCAACTGGTGGATCTGGACGAGAAGGCTGGAAATATCCGGGCGGCCCGCGATGTCCTCGAGACCCACATCAAGCTCAGCCCGCGCGAGAATTTCCTCCGCGTTCGTCTCGCCCAACTCCTGGAGAGAAATGGTTTCGTCGAGGAAGCGGCGGAAATTTTTCGCGAGGTGCTGCGCACGGAACCCGAATACCCGATCGCCGTGCACGCCTTGGCCCAGATCGAGGAAAGGCGCGGCAACGTCGCGGAAGCGCTCGCGCTGCTCGAGACATTGCAGTCCCGCCCCACGGGCAGCCCCGGTGAGCTCACCGCGCGCATGGTGGCTATTTTGACCCGGGCGAACCAGATTCCACGGGCCCGGTCGGTCGCAACGGCGATGGTCCGGGCCGGCCACTACGCGTATCTCCCCCGGGTCGCGGAGGCCCTGGCCGACAAGGGTGAAAGCGGGTTTGCCGCGGATCTACTGCGGCTGGGAATTCAAAAATGCCGCGAGCCACAGCTCCGTTTCAATCTGGCGCAGACCCTGCTCGAAAACTACCTGACTCCAGCCGCCGACCCGGTGGCGTATGCGCGCGAGCTGCGCCGCCTGCGGCAGATCGCCGCGAGCGAGCCGCGCTTGCAACTCGCGTTTCAAAACGTGCGCCTGGCGCTCGCCCGCAAGCACAAGACCGAAGCGGCGCTCGAGAAAGTCTTGCGGAGCGAGTGGCGCGCAGGCGCGGGTGACGCGATGGCCGGGCAGAAACTCATGCTGTTGCTCGCGGGCACCAAGCGGGACGAGGAACTCCGCGGGGTCGCCCGCGAATTTCTGGCGCGGCCCGATGCCGTGGACGCCAGCCCGGAGGCGGGTGGGCAGTTGCTCTTCCAACTCGCGGATTCCCTCCAGCGCGCGGGATGTCCGGAGATCATCGCCGATCTAATGGTGCCGCTGGTCCGGCGGTTTCCGGAGAATTCGATGTTTGCCCTGACGCGGGCGACGGCGCTCCATCGGACGGGCCGTGGCGCGGAGGCAGAGCAGATTTTCGAGAAGCTTGAGCCCACGTGGCTGGTCCGGCCGGAAGTGGTGGGCCAGATCGCGGCCGCGTGGCAGGATCTGGGCGAGAGCGCGCGCGCCGCCGAAGTGTATGAGCGCGCGATCGAGCGCGATTCAGATGTCGAGTCCGTACAGAACCATCTCGCGCTCGCGCGGCTAAAGCTGGCCGCAGGCGACGCGGCCGGTGCGCGCAAGCTCGTCAAAGCCGCGTACCGGAATCCGTCGGCCCGCGATCTGGCCCCGCTGCTGGACCTGCTGGCCGCGTCCGAAGAAGACGTGCTTGAGCAACCGGCATGGCGCATCGCGGGGGATTTTCTCCTTCGTCCGGAATTGCGTCGCCAGCTTCCCGCGGCCCTTTGCCTGAGGCTCTTCCAGATGGGCCGGCTGGAGGCCGCGCGCCGCGTCGCGAGCGCCCATCCGGCCATGCTGATCGAATCACCCGAGGTGGCGGCGCGATTGCGCGAGACAGCCGATCCCGCGGGGTTTGCAGTGGTGAGTCCCATTTTTCAGCTCGCCTGGCAGCGTCCGTTTTCACACGGCGAGCGGTTCCAGCGGGAAACTGCCATCCTTCACACGAAATGGGCCGAGGCGGAATTGCTGGGCGGTCACGGCGGCGCAGCCCTGGGTCACCTGTTGCAAGCGAGGAATTATTACCGGGCTGACTTTCCGAGCGCGAAGAAGCTGGCCGAAATGAGGATTGAGCGCGGCGAACGTGCCCATGCCCGCGCGGTGCTGAGTGATTACATCGCCTGCCGGGATGCGCCCGATGCGGAGCGCGACAAGGCGCGAGCGATGCTGGCAACGCTTTGAGTCTCAGCGCCGCCGCCGGATCGCGGTCCAGATGGCTTCGGCAGTGGCGGGCGACGAAAGCTCCACCGGACCTTCGCCCCCAAATGCCGCCACCGCATCGCGGACGGCTTCGCGCACGGAAATCGCAAGCATGAGTGGGGGTTCGCCCACCGCCTTGCTGCCGTGAATGGTTCCGCGTTGGGCCGCGCCCGAGAGCATCGTCACCCGGAAATCCGTCGGCACGTCGCCGATCGCAGGAATCTTGTAGGTGTCGGGTGAATGCGTGAGCAACTGTCCCTGCGAGTCCCATTTCAATTCCTCGACCGTGAGCCAGCCCATGCCCTGCACGAAGCCCCCTTCGATTTGGCCGCGATCCACCCCCGCATTCAGCGAGTCGCCGGCGTCGTGGAGAATGTCGACACGCTTCACCGACATCGCACCCGTGAATCCGTCCAACTCCACCTCGCTCACCGCCGCGCCACAGGCGAAATAATGGAACGGTTTGCCACTCCCCTCGTCCCAGTTGTACCCCACGCCCGGCGTTGCATAGAAACCCGTGGCCGAAAGTGGTACGCGCGCGAGGTAGGCCGCCTGTACCACTTCGGCAAAGGAAAGATCCACGCTGGGGAAATCGCGATGAAACACGCGCCCATTCTCGAAGGTAATTTCACGCGCGGGGTCTTCAATCCGCAATCTGCCATCCGCTATCCGCAATCGCTCGGCCGCTCCGGGCAACAGCCGCGCCTTCAACTTTCGACACGCGTCCGCCACCGCTGCGCCATTGAGATCCGAACCGCTCGACGCGGCGGTGGGCGACGTGTTCGGCACCTTGTCGGTCCGGGTGGGCATCACCCGCAGTATCGATCGCGGGACGCCGAGCTCGCGTTCGACGACCGCGAGAATCTTCGTGTGCAACCCCTGGCCCATCTCGGTGCCGCCGTGATTCACCTGGATGCTGCCGTCCTGGTAAATTAGCACGAGCGCGCCGGCCTGGTTGAGGTGCCGGACCGTGAACGATATGCCGAATTTCACCGGCGTGATTGCGAGACCGCGCTTGACGTGCGGCGAGCGCGCGTTCTCCTCGCGCAAGGCCGCCCGCCGCCGATCAAACTCGCTCGACGATTTCAACTCATGCCAGATCCGCTGGATTCGGTTGTCGCCGATTTCCTGCTGGTAGTGCGTCGTGTTCGTTTCACCCGCGCCGCGATAGAGATTTCGCTCCCGGATAACCTCGGGCGGGAGGCCGAGGGTGCGGGCCACGCGATCGATAATTTCCTCGATGACCAGCATGCCCTGCGGGCCGCCGAAGCCGCGAAAGGCCGTGTTCGACGCGAAGTTGGTGCGGCAGACGCGCCCGCACACGTCGACGTGTGGGATGTAGTAGGCATTGTCGAGATGGAACAGCGCGCGGTCGCAGATCGCGGTGGAAAGATCGAGCGACCAGCCCCCGTCGGAAAAGAGCTCCACGCGCAGGGCGTCGAGGAATCCGTCCGGCGAAAACGCGACCTCGAAGCGGGCGAGAAACGGATGGCGCTTCCCGGTGAGCATCATGTCCTGGTCGCGATTCAGCCAGACGCGCACGGCGCGACGCGTGCGCTGGGCCGCGAGCGCGGACAGCGCGGCGAAAGTGTTCCCCTGGGTCTCCTTGCCACCGAATGCGCCGCCCATGCGCGGACTTTGCACGATGATGCGATTCCGCTCGCAGCCCAGCACGCTCGCCACCACGTTCTGGATTTCCGAGGGATGCTGCGTGGAGGAGTGCACCAGCATCTCGCCCGGCTCCTCCCCGGGCTCGGCCCACGCCGATTGCGTCTCGAGATAGAAGTGTTCCTGCCCGCCCATGCGGAACTCGCCGCTGAAGAGCTGAGTCGAGGGTCGAGGGTCGAGGGTCGAGGGCAAGATGTCCGATTGGAAGATTGCTTTTGAAATGGGATTTTCGGATTTCTGACCGTTTGAGTCCTCTTCGAGTTTCGAATTTCGAGCTTCGAGTTTTTCCGCCGCGTCCCCGCGGCGGATGCGGTGGAAGTTCGTGTGAAAACTCTCGGCCGCGATCGCTTCCTCGATGGAGAGAAGGGAGGGCAGGACCTCGTAATCCACTTCCACCAGCGCGGCCGCGGCCCGACATTGCTCCTGGGTCTCACCCACCACCAGAGCGACGAGCTGGCCGTGATAGCTAACCTCGGAATCCGCGAGCAGGATCTCGTCGTGTCGCACGGCGCCGACATCGTTCGCGCCTGGAATGTCCTCAGCCAGCAGGACGGCATGGATGCCCGCACCGCGACGGGCGGCCGTGGCGTCGCGGCGGAGGATCCTGGCGTGCGCGTGGGGCGAGCACACCGGCCATGTTTCGAGCATGCCCTTTTTCGGCGCCTGGTCATCGACGTAGCGCGCGCCGCCGGTGACGTGTCCCACCGCGCTTTCGTGCGGCTCCGGCCATGGGTCCCGGCCTGGCCAGGGATCGGGTTGGGTGATCGGCAAACGGTCCAAGGCCAGGGTCTGCCGACCATCGTGCGCGTGGAACTGCTCGAGCAAATCGCCGATGACACCGCGCCGATATTCGGCCCCGCCGCGCACGTCGCTGATCGGCGTAAACTCGACCTCGAGGATGGGCCGCAGCCGGCGAACAGATTCGAGCGACCACGGCTCGCCCAGCAGCGCGGACTCGGCCTTTTTTGCGCGCCTGGAAATCTCCGCGACGCCGCCATAGGCAAAACGTGCCTTCGTGACACAACCGGCGGCATCAAGCTCGATTTGGAACGCGGCGCACACTGCGCTGATATCCATCTCGCGCCGGCGCGAGACCTTGAAGCTCTCCAGCAGCCGCCGTCCGCCCGCAGGAACCGGCGCAGACCTGTCGATCACGATGGTGCGCAGGATCTCGTCGGAGCGGAGGGCCGTCTTCTTGTACGCGAGAAAAAATTCCGCGATCGGCAGAGAACGCTCGCCGGAGGCGGAAGCGAGCACGAGGCGCGCGTCGAGGGCCAGCAGGACGGGCGCGAGATCCCCGATCGGCGAGGCGTTGGCGAGGTTGCCGCCGATCGTCGCCCGGTTTCGAATCTGCCGGGATCCGAAGAGCCAGAGAATATTTAGGAAGGCCGAATTGAGAATGCCGAATGCCGAAGTAGCGGGGTCGATTGAGCGCATGAAGACTTCCTCCATGCGGGTCAGCGTGGTGGCGGCGCCGAAGCGGAACTCCGTCTCCGTGATTTCGATCGCGCTTAACTCGGGAACGGCTTCGAGCGAAATGAGCGTGTCGAAGCGCTGGAACTTTTTGGTGACGAGCAGCGAGAGTTCCGTGGCCCCGGCGATCAGGCGGGCCTGCGGATGGCGCGCCATCGCATCGAACAAATCCGCCAAGCTCGCCGGACGGAGGAATCGCTCGCCGGCGACGCCGTAGTCGAGGCGCGAAAGATCCGCTTGAGGCGCCGCGAGTCGGTCCCGGAACGGATCTTCCGCGCGCGCACCGCGTTTCGCGTAAGCGCGCGAGGCACCGTCGCGGATGGGCCGGTAGCCGGTGCAGCGGCAGAGATTGCCCGCCAATTGGTCGTCGATTTGCCAGCGCTCCTGCAGATCGTCCCGGTAAAATCCCTCAAAGGCCGACATCACGAAACCCGGCGTGCAATATCCGCACTGAGATCCGTGGCAATTCACCAGGCACTGCTGCACCGGATGCAGCCCGGCTTGTTCCTTCGTCCCTGCTCCCTGTTCCTTTGGGTTTGCCAGTCCTTCCACGGTGATGATCTCTCTTCCGGCAACCATCGGCATCAGCACCAGGCAGCTGTTGACGGAGCGATACGTCGGTGTGCCGGCGGCGTCGCGCTCGAGAAAGGCGACGGTGCAGGCGCCGCAATCGCCCTCGGCGCACCCTTGCTTGGTGCCCGGCCGACCGCTGGCGCGCAGCCAGTCGAGGAGGGTCACATTGGGAGAAAGATCCTCGACGACGATCGGTTTGCCATTCAGCGTGAAGCCGAACGAGGTGGCCGATTGTTGCAGTGATTCCCTCGCGTCCATAAGGCTCTTTTAAATCCCAGATTCCGCCGGGAATGCAATGCTTCCCGCGCGGGAAGGAGGATCCCCGTAGCCGGCGTCGCTGAGGCCGGGGCGGATACGATGCGCCCAATGGACTTCAGTGACGGTGTGATCGAAAATATCCTGTTTGCCCCGCCCTCAGCGAGGCCAGCTACAATCGGCGCGTTCGGCTTCGTGTCCCTTCCCTACTCGATCCCCGCGATTTCCTTCAACGAGGCGAGGGCGTAATCGCGATTCATGCGCGCGATGTACGCGACGCTGATTTGCTTGGGGCAGACCGCCTCGCATTCGTATTGGTTGGTGCAATTGCCGAAGCCCTCGGCGTCGTGCTGACGCACCATCGCCAGCGCGCGGCGGCTGCGCTCGGCCTGGCCCTGCGGGAGATAGCCAAGATGGCCGATCTTGGCCGACATGAAGAGCATGCCCGACGCGTTCCGACAAGCGGCGACGCAGGCGCCGCAGCCGATGCAAAGCGCGGCGTCCATGGCGAGCTCCGCGTTCTGCTTGGGCACGGGCAGCGAGTTTGCCTCCGCTGCGGAACCGGTGCGGACGGACACGTAGCCGCCCGCCTGGATGATGCGATCAAACGCGCTGCGATCGACGATGAGATCGCGCATCACGGGGAACGGCGTCGCGCGCCACGGCTCGATCGTGATCACGTCACCGTCGGAAAAGCGGCGCATGTAAAGCTGGCAGACCGTGGTGCCGTCCTGGCCACCGTGCGGGTAGCCGTTGATCACCATCGAGCAGGTGCCGCAGACGCCCTCGCGGCAGTCGGATTCAAACTGAATCGGCTCCTCGTGGCGCGCGATGATGCCTTCGTTCACGATATCCAGCATCTCGAGGAACGAGGCGTTCGCCGGAATGTCCTTTGCCTCGAACGTTTCGAAACGACCCTCCGCGTGGCGATCGTTTTGGCGCCAGACTTTAAGCGTGAAATTCATCGGAAGAAAAGGCGGAAGGAACAGGGATGAAGGAACGATGGCGAGGCCGGGCGGACCTATTTGTAGTTGCGCACCGCGAGGTGGACCTTCTTGAAGTCGAGCGGCTCCTTGTGCAGGTACGGCGCGGTGCCCACGCCCTTGTGCTCCCAGGCCGAGACGTAGGCGTAGTGCTCGTCGTCGCGTTGGGCCTCGCCGTCCGGCGTCTGGTACTCCTCGCGGAAGTGCGCGCCGCAGGATTCCTCGCGCTGCAACGCGTCGAAGCACATGAGTTCGGCAAATTCCAGATAGTCGGCGACGCGGCCGGCGACCTCGAGTGCCTGATTGATGCCGCCCACTTCGCCGGGCACGTTCAGGTTCTGGTAGAATTCCTCCCGCAGCGCCGGGATGCGCTGGAGGGCTTGTTGCAGGCCATCGCGATTGCGCGCCATACCGCATTTTTCCCACATCAACAGGCCGAGCTCGCGATGAAAGGAACTCGGCGTGCGCTGACCCCTGATCGACAGGAGCTTCTTGAGACGACTGGATGATTTTTCCTTCGCGCCCAGCACCTCCGGATGATCGGCGGGCGGCAGCTTCTTGCCGCCCTCGCTCGAGAGATAAACGCCGATGGTGTACGGGAGCACGAAGTAGCCGTCCGCCAGGCCCTGCATCAGCGCGCTGGCGCCGAGGCGGTTCGCGCCGTGGTCGGAGAAGTTCGCCTCGCCAATGACGTGCAGGCCCGGCACGTTCGACATCAGGTTGTAGTCCACCCACAGGCCGCCCATCGTGTAATGGACCGCGGGGAAAATGCGCATGGGCCGCTCGTAGCCATTTTCACCAGTGATCTTCTCGTAGATTTCGAAGAGATTCCCGTATCGCTCGCGGATGACCGGTTCGCCGAGACGCTTGATCGCATCCGCGAAATCGAGGTACACGCCCAGGCCGCTTTCGCCCACGCCGCGGCCGTCGTCACAAGCCTCTTTCGCCGCGCGCGAGGAAATGTCGCGCGGCGCGAGATTGCCGAAGCTCGGATATTTTCGCTCGAGATAGTAGTCGCGTTCGCCCTCGGGAATCTCCGCGGGCGGCCGTTTGTCGCCGCGCTTCTTCGGCGCCCAGACGCGGCCGTCGTTGCGCAGAGATTCCGACATCAGCGTGAGCTTGCTCTGGTAGTCGCCACCGACGGGGATGCAGGTGGGATGAATCTGGGTGAAGCAGGGATTGGCGAAGAAGGCGCCGTGCTTGTGGGCGCGGAAGGTGGCGGTGACGTTGCAGCCGCGGGCGTTGGTGGAAAGAAAATACGCATTGCTGTAGCCGCCGGTCGCGAGCACCACCGTGTTCGCCGTGTGCGTCGTGATCTCGCCGGTGTAGAGATCGCGCACCACGATGCCCTTGGCGTGTCCGTCGATCATCACGACGTCAAGCATCTCGGTGTGCGGGAACATCTGCACGCCGTAGGACTTGATGGCCGCCGAAAGTGCCTGGTAGGTGCCGAGCATGAGTTGCTGACCGGTTTCTCCGCGGGCGTAAAATGTCCGGCTGACCTGCGCGCCGCCGAACGATCGGTTCGCGAGCATGCCGCCGTATTCGCGCGCGAAGGGCACGCCCTGCGCGACGCATTGGTCGATGATGTTCCGGCTCACCTGGGCGAGGCGGTAGACGTTGCCCTCGCGCGAGCGGAAGTCGCCGCCCTTGATCGTGTCGTAGAAAAGGCGGTCCACGCTGTCGCCGTCATTCTGGTAATTCTTGGCGGCGTTGATGCCGCCCTGCGCCGCGATGGAATGCGCGCGCCG
>JANMQT010000400.1:0-4438 GCA_031370675.1 Verrucomicrobiota bacterium | reverse complement strand
CCATCAGCTCGCGCTCGCTCTTGAGGTCATCAAAGAAGAGCAGGAACATCAGCTTGAGCAGGATCACCGGGTCCACCGACACGTGCCCGTTCTGCCCGTAGGTGCAGGCCACTTCCGCGCGCACGAAGGCGAAGTCCACCTGCGACAAAACCGCTCTCAGCGGATGGTTCGCGCGCACGCGCTTCTCCAGGTTGACTTGATAGTGAAACAGCTCGTCGTGCGCCTGGTGAATGCCCATCATAATGGGACACTCGGAATACCCAAATCACACCCCAGAGTCAATCCGATTGGATCCTCATCAACCTCTCAACGCCATTTGGGCTACAGGCCCCAACGCTGTGGAACCCCTCATACTGGACCCCTCAGACTACCGGGCGGCCTTCAACAGGTTCGCGGCGGCCTGACGCGCCACGATGGCGGGCTTGGCGCTGCGCGTCGCATGCGCGGCAACAAGGGCGCCGTCGATCAGCAGGCGGAGGGCATCGGCCAGTGCCCCGGGATCCTTCACTCCCGCCTCCGCCGCGAGAACAGCAAGCATCTTCCGCACGGCAAGCTTGTGAGTCCACGCCGCATGGTGAATCGGATGCCCGGGATCGGGATATTCACTAAGTGCCCGGACAAAGGCGCAGCCCTTAAAATCATCGCTTGCGAAGAGAGTTTTGAGCCAGTCGAAGACCGCCAGAAGCCGGCGCTCCGGCGAGCGGCCAGCCGCCTTGACCGCACCGACGAGCCCGTCCAGCACCTCGTCGCTGCGTCTCTGGATGACCGCCACAATCAGATCCTCCTTCGACGCGAAGTGATTGTAGAGCGTCATCTTCGCGACGTCGGCCTCGGCGAGCAGCGTGTCGATCCCCACCGTTCGATAGCCGTCTCGATAAAATAGCCGCCATGCCGTCGACAGGAGATGCCGACGCTTCGCCGAAGCGGCGGGCCTGGCGCTCTTTTGTTTCCCGGCGGTCATTCCCCAAGCTTCCACCCCCGGCGCGTCCCATCAACCCGTAAATAGACAGATTTGTCTATTTTCTGTTTGACAAAAAGTAGACAGGTCTGTCTAGTAGTTGCATTCACGACGCCCATCGCGTCAGGCGAACGGAAAACCCGGCGCCGCAAATCATAAAAAACAGTCAGACAACCATCATAGACATGAAAACCATCCTCCAAACCCTCGCCGCCGCCTTGTTGTTCGCCGCCGCCTCCACCCACGCCGCCGACCTCGTCAACGTCTCCGGCGCCAGCAAGGCCGCCATTGACGGCTTCGATCCAGTCGCCTTCTTCACCGACGCCCGGCCGGTGAACGGCTCGCCCTTCATCGCGGCAGATTACCGGGGCGCGACGTACTACTTTGCGAGCGAGGAGCACAAGAAGCTCTTCGTCGCGAACCCAGAAAAGTACGCGCCGCAATACGGTGGTTACTGCGCATTCGGCGTGGTGCTGGACAAGCTGTTCCCGGTCGACGTCACCACCTGGCAGGTGCGCAACGGCAAGCTCTACCTGAACTTGAACCACGACATCCTGAAACAGTTTAATGCCGAGTTCGAGTCGAACGTCACCAAGGCGAACCAAAACTGGCCGGGCCTGCAGGCCAAACAGTCGAAATAAGTTCTCCGGCGCGGCATGGCAGAACGCTCGCGTCCGCCATGCCGCCAGCCTAAATTTCCACTGCGTTTTCGATAACCGCCTATCGGTTCGACTCCTCCATGAACACTCCCAACCAACCGCCCCGCCCGCCCGTTCCGCCCTTCACGGAGGAAACCGCGCGCCAAAAAGTGCAACTCGCCGAGGACGCGTGGAACTCTCGTGAACCCGAGCGCGTCGCCCTCGCCTACACCCCCGACACCGAGTGGCGCAACCGCGCGGAATTTCTCAACGGCCGCGAAGAGGTGGTGGCGTTTTTGCGTCGGAAATGGGCAAAGGAGCATGATTATCGCCTCCGCAAGACGCTCTGGGCCTTCACCGGCCACCGCATCGCGGTGCGCTTCGAATACGAATGGCACGACGAAGCCGGTCAGTGGTTCCGCAGCCATGGTAACGAGAATTGGGAATTCGATGAGCAGGGCTACATGGCGCGCCGCTTTGCCAGCATTAACGATCAACCCATCGCCGAGGCGGAGCGCAAATTCCGTTGGGAGCGCAATCCGTAACGCGCCATGGCCGCAAAGTTCATGCAGCTGATGCTCACGCCCGCGGTGCAGGAGGCGCAGGAGCGATATTTCGGAAGGCCGCAACGGAAGCCCGATGCGCCCGAGCGCGATTCTCTCACCGGGGACGAGGTCGCGTTCATCGCGAGCCGCGACAGTTTTTACCTGGCGACGACGAATGCCGACGGCTGGCCCTACATCCAGCACCGGGGTGGGGCGACGGGCTTCCTGAAAGTGTTGGGGCCGCACCTGCTCGGCTTCGCGGATTTGAAGGGCAACCGCCAACTCCTCAGCGTCGGGAACCTCGATGGCAACGACCGCGTGGCGCTATTCTTGATGGATTACCCGCACCGCACGCGGTTGAAAATTCTCGGTCACGCCCGGGTGCTGGACGCCCGCGCGCACCCTGAGTTGGCCGACCAGATCTCGCCTGCGGCCGAGCACCGCAGGCTGACCGAGCGCTTGTTCCTGATCGACCTCGTGGGATTCGACTGGAACTGCCCCCAGTACATCACCCCGCGCTACAGCGAGACGGGGGTCGAAGCGCTGGCCGCTCCCTTGCGAATGCGGATCGCCGAACTGGAGGCGCAGCTCGCCGCCCGGTGAGCTTTCCGCGAGCGACGCGGGGGGGCGGTTGGCCGCCGCAATGCCATCACGGTGTGACCTCAGTCGGCCCCTGACGAAACGGCGTCTGTCCATCCAGCGTACGCGGAATGTCAGGTTTTCCGTCCCGACCCCTATTTCCTTTCCCGTTTGTCGCCGCACACCGAGCGCGATGCTTCCAAACTGATTAAGTGTCACGATTTCCGTCCTGACCGCTATTTCACACACAAATGTCAATTGTCACGGGCCTGTTGCCGAAAGAGTAGTTGGCGAAAGCGTGTGATGTTAGAGAGGACCGTGAGCGGCCGCGACGCTGAGTTCGGATTCTTTGGCAAGGCCGAGCAGATTTGCATTTAAGGACCGACAGAAACGGCTGAGGAGCGAGCAAAGAGGCGTGTTGAGCGTCAGCATGAGCATCTTGGCCTCCACGGCGTTCTGCGCGTGGCCGGGCGACCGACGGGAGTAGCGGATGAGTTTGCCGATGTTCTGCACGGCGGCGATGAGCCAGTCCTGGATGCGCTGGCGCCATAAGCGTCGCCAGCGTGAGCGCTTGAAATGATGTTCATTGGCGGCCTGTGCAAAGCTGCCTTCCATCAGGTGCTGCCGGCGACGGCGATCCGCGCGCCCCTGCGCGGAATGCGCCTGCGCGCGCGCTTTGTCCAGGAGCGCCTGCTCCCGGTGTCTCTTCAGGGTTCGTCCCGTGCGCGAGCGCGTGCACTGCGCGCGCAACGCACAGGCGCCACACACGCCTCGCGCGGTGGCGCACTCCCAGCTCTCGCGCTTTTTATTAAACACTCGCGGCCGCAATCGCTCGCCGGCCGGACAGATAAAACTGTTGCTCGATTCCTCGTACCGAAACGCACTCTCCCCGAAGAGTCCGGCGGCTTCTCGTCGCGCTTCGACACTGGCTTTTCCGGCGTCCCGATCTCCCAGGTGTGTGCGCAGTCCGCGCTGCTGGCAGGCCACGTAATTTTCCCTTGTACCATAGCCGCGATCCGCCACCACGGTTTGCACCGCCTTCCCTGTGTTGGCCTCTGCTTGTTCCACCAGCTCCAGCAGCTTCTTGTGCTCTGCGATCGTACCCGGCGTGCTCTCCACCGCGGTGATGACCGCGCATTGGTCGTCGACCACCCGGTGATGTGCGTAACGCGGACGCGTCCCGTTGCGATGTCGCTTGCCTCCCAGACTGGCGTCCGGGTCCGTCAAACTCATGGCCCGATCGTTGACCGCTGCATATCCCTCCGGCGTAGTGGTCTCCTCCAACTTGCTCTCCTGCGCTTGATACGCTGCCTTGAGCGCGGCGATGAGCTCAGGGCTGCTCTTGAGCACGGAATCGCGCGAGGCGTTCGCCTCGATGAGGCTCGCGTCGATGTGCAGCTTGCGGCCATCCACCAAACCCGCTGCCACGCAGGCGCTGACCGTGCGCACGAAGAGCCGCTCGAAAACCTCCGGACCCCACCGCCGCCGCGCCTTCGAGAGCACGCTGTGATTGGGAATCTCATCATCGAGGCCCAACCCCAGGAACCACAGGTAATCCAACCGCTCGGGCAAGGTCGCCATCAGCTCGCGCTCGCTCTTGAGGTCATCAAAGAAGAGCAGGAACATCAGCTTGAGCAGGATCACCGGGTCCACCGACACGTGCCCGTTCTGCCCGTAGGTGCAGGCCACTTCCGCGCGCACGAAGGCGAAGTCCACCT
>JANMQT010000399.1:0-6338 GCA_031370675.1 Verrucomicrobiota bacterium | reverse complement strand
GGCGGACCTACCGGTCGCCTACTACCATTGCCTTTCACGTGTGGTGGACCGGCAGTTTGTCTTCGGCGACCTGGAGCGCGAAAAATTCGTCGAACTCCTCCGCCAGTACGAAGCCTTCTGCCAGGTGCGCGTCATCACCTACTGCGTGATGAGCAACCACTTCCATGTGCTGCTGGAGGTCCCGCAACGACCCGCCGAGGTCGAAATGTCCGATGAAGTCATCGTCACGCACTTGCGTTCGATCTACAGTCCCTTTCAGCTGGCCTCGGTTCGCGCTCAGCTGACTCTCTTTCGCGCCTCAGGCGCGAAAGAGGCGGCGGACGCTTACAAGGCGAGCATCCTGGCGCGCATGTGGGACGTGAGCAGCTTCATGAAGCTGGTCAAACAGCGCTTCAGCCAGTGGTTCAACCGGGTGCATCAACGCAAGGGCACCCTCTGGGAGGAGCGCTTCAAGAGCGTGCTCGTGGAAGGAGCCGGCGAAGCATTGTGGGCGATCGCGGCGTACATCGATTTGAACCCGGTGCGCGCGGGAATGGTAGAGGACCCCAAGGATTATCGCTGGTGCGGTTATGCAGCGGGTCTCGCCGGAGGCAAGGCGGCGCAGCAGGGCCTGCGCGTGGTGGTAGAGGCCCAAGGGGCGCAACGCGTGCCGCACGCAAAGCAGGTTCTCGGTTCATATCGGACGCTGCTCTTCGTGGCCGGGGAGGAAGAGGGCCTTGACCAGGACACGCAGCGCGCGCTGCGGCGCGGTTTCAGCCGCGAACAGATTGAGGCGGTGCTCAAAGCCAGGGGCACCCTCAGTTGGGGTCAGATGTTGCGCTGCAGGGTGCGGTATTTTTCCGATGGAGTGGCGCTGGGTACCCGGGAGTTTGTCGATCAAATATTCCACACTGAACGACGGCGCTTCGCCGCCACGCGAAAGACCGGGGCCCGGTCCATGCGCCAGTTGGACGCGGGTGGATTGTGGACTCTGCGCGACCTGCGCATCCAGGCGTTGGGATGAACCGAAGACCGTGCAGGCCAGGAGCTCGTAAACTTCGCACTGGGGCGCGGGACCGGAACCGGCCGATTGAGGGCGACGGCGTCGGGGTCGAAATCGCATTAGGCGCAATGAAGCGAATGGATGCGAGGGACCCGATTGACTGGGAACAAGTGCGGAGCGGATTGATGCGCGCCCCGGTGAAGTGCGGTTCGGCCTGCCAATCGACAGTCTACTTCGCGTGAGCGGCCTTTTCGGTCAGGATGTGGAGCAGTTGCTCCCCGCTCATGCGCTCGGCCGCCTCGTGCGGGCAGGCGTAAACGCAGCGCGGCATGGGTGTCGCCAGTTCGCCCTCGGCGTCGCAGAGATCGCAGGTCGACGCCTTGGGCTGCGCCACCTTCAGCTTCTTGCCCGGGCGCTCCGGGTCGATAATCTCGATCATCCGGCGCTCGTTCGGCACGATGTTGATGTTGCCGTACGGGCAGTTCGCCGCGCACAGTCCGCAACCGATGCAGTGATCCTCAATCACAATCTGGAGGTGCCGGCCGCGATGAATCGCATCCACCGGGCACCCCGCCATGCAGTACGGATCCTTGCATGAGCGGCAGGCTGTCCCGATCAGGAAATTCTCCAGCCGCAGGCCATCGCGCAGCATGCGCGGAATCGGGAAGCCATGGGAATCGCTGCCGTGCTGTTCGATGCAACCGTTGGTGCACGCGTCGCAGCGCGTGCATTTTTCCATGTCGATGACGAGCAACGCCTGGCCCTCGTAAAGTCCCTGGTCGACATATTTCTGGACCAGCGCGGTGGGGGCGGTGTCGCTCTGCAGGGCCGAAAGCGATTGGTCGACCAGGCGCCGCCGCAGGACCGGAAATTCCTTCACCATGTGCAGGAAGTCCGCGCGGCTGACCCGAGCCAGTTCCAAGTTGTCCAACGCCGAGCACGTCGCGGTACGGAACCCCGTCGCGATCGCGCCGGTCAGGTCGTCGCCACTCACGCTCGCGAGTGCCGCGCCGATGGCGGCGTCCACGTCGGCGGGACTCTTGCGGATATCCCCGGGTGAAATGCCGAGCAGGCCGATTTCGCCGAGGATGGCACCGGGCGCGCGCGAGACGAGGGTGGGGGCATTGCCGTAGCGTTGCACTGCGACCTGCACGTGGCCGAGCCGGACGAGGTACATATCGCGCGCGGCGTCGCCCTGGCGGAAAAGGGTCTGGCCGCGGCTGACACGCACAAATTTCACCCGAGGCCGCAGGAACTCGACGATGTGCTTGTATTGATCGTGCGGAATTCCCTTGAACAATTCCGAGCTCTGCAGCGCGAGATCGAGGGCGCGCTCGCGGTAGATGGTTTCAAATTTCTGGCGCAGGCTGGGCAGGCGCATGAGGCGGTCGAGGACATTGCGCCGCAGTTCCCAGATTTCGCCGGCTTCGAGAGCGGTGACATCGGCGGAGCGGGGCAGCCCGCTGAGGCAGGCCATTTCGCCGACGATGAGGTCGTTCGCCGACTGCTGGAAGCGCAGGGTTGCCTTTTCGGCGGGTGGGAAGAACCCGGCCAGCAGGCCCTTGCCGGGCGGCGCGGGCGGCGGGAACACGGCAACCTCGAGCTTGCCGCTCTTGATGATGAACGCGGTGTTGCCCGCCTCGCCGTGGCGGCAGAGGACTTCGCCCTTCTTGACCTTGCGCCGCACCACCAGACCCTGCTGCCAGAGCAGGAATTTCGGCGGCACGCCGGCGAAAAGCGGATCTGCGATCAGTTCCTTGGCCGGCAGCACTTCGGCGTGACGGTCGCCCGTCGGCAACTTGACCTGCGCCACGGGCTTGAAGGTGATCGCGCTCGTCGGGCAGGACACCATGCACTCGCCGCAGCGCACACAGCTGGAATCGCCCATGCGATCGTTCAGGTCGAATCCGATGCCCGCGTTGGCGCCCTTGCCGGTGCGACCGATGACGCGGTTCTCCTTCACGTCGTTGCACGCGCGAATGCAGCGCTCGCAAACGATGCACGCGCTGTGGTCGACGAGGAAAACGGGTGACGATGCGTCCAATTTGCGGCGACCCACATGAGCCGGCGCGACCGGGGGCGGATTCGACATCTCGGCGACGCGAAAGCGCGCGGCGTCGGCGCTGCAACGGGTGGTCATCTGACCGAGTTCATTAAAGGGTGCGAGTTCCTCGGCCGGCGCGGGCGCGGGCGCGGGCTTCAAGTGATCGGCGGCCAACAACTCGGTGACGATCTTCACCGCTCCGCGCACGCGATCGCCGTCCGCTCCCGGATCGGCCATGGTGAAGACCTCCATCCCGTCCTTCACCGGGTGCTGGCAGGCGGGCATGAGTTTTCTTTCCGCAGCCCGTGCGCCGCGCTTCTGGCCATAGATCTGCACCATGCACATGCGGCAGACCGCCACGGGCGTCATGTGCGGTTGATGGCAGAGAATCGGAATCGGAATCTTGGCCTCGTCGCCCGGCTGCTTCACGATCAACTTCACCGCCGCGTCGTAAATCGTCGTGTACTTCGGCGTCGTCCGTCCATCGACGTCGAGCTCGATGTTGCCGTTCGCGTCCTTCAACGGCTCCGCCAGCGGCACGGTGACGGACTGTCCGTCGATCTGCAGCGTGACCATTTTCTCGTAGTCATTCTCCGTCGGGGCATCGACGCGGACGAGCTGGCCGTCGACGTCGCGGCTGAACAAGCCCTCGTCGTCGTCGCGGATGAATAGGTTTTGGACTTCTTCGGCCATGGTAATCTTCCTTGGTTTAGGTTCCGTTGTGTCCGCCGAGATGTTTCGCGAGGTCTGCTGGGAAATAATTCATGACGGTGCGGAGCGGGACCGGAACCGAACGACCCAGTCCACAGATCGAGGCGAGTTCGATCGCCTTGCTCATGTCTTTCACCAGCGGCACGATCTCGTCTTTCCAGCGCGCGGCCCCGATCTGACCGCCCATGAGGTGGGACCCGAGGGAGGCCATTTTTTGGGATCCGGTCCGGCAGGGCACGCACTTGCCGCACGACTCGTTGCGGAAAAACTCCATCGAATTGACCGCTTGCTCCGCCATGTCCCGGTCGTCGCCGTAGACGACGAGTCCCGCGCCGAGCGCCTGTGTCGGGCTGAGTCCACGGAAGACATTAAGCTCGAGTTCGAGGTCGAGCAGATCCATCTCGGTGGCGGCCGGATCGAAACCGCGCCGGCCCGCGACCGCCAGCCAGGTCTTGTTTTTGTTGTGTTCGCGCGGCAGTCCCCCGGTCGCCGTCAGTTTGGCGGGCAGGAATCCGCCCGATGGGCCCGACGGCGCAAACGCCTTCAATTTTCGATTCCCCGACATGCCCTGACAGTACTGCTCGCCGAAGATCAGCTCGCGCAACGTCATGCCCATCGGCACCTCGTATACGCCCGGGCGCTTGACGTCACCGGAGATGGAGAAGAACCGCCCGCCCTTCCAGCCGTTCGTGCCGAGCGCCGCACAAGCCTGACCTCCGTTCACGATGATGAATGGAACCCACGCGTAGGTCTCGACGTTGCTGACCAGCGTGGGGAGATCGATGAGGCCGTTCGTCTCAAGCTTCGGGGGCATGTTGCGGGGCTCGCCGCGGTGGTCGGACATCGCCTCGATCAGCGCGCTCTGCTCCCCGCAAATGTAGCCGCCGGGGCTGGTAAACACCGACATGTGGAATGATCGCCCGAGCATGGACGCATTCTCGCCGCAATAGCCGAGCTTCTCGGCCCGGCGGATTTCGGCCCAGCAGGCTTCTATCTGCTCCGGATATTCGTGGCGAATGTAAATAAACCCCTGCGTCGCCTCCGTGATCATCCCCGCCAAAATCACCCCCTCAACGATCAGGTGCGGTGTGCGCAGCAAAAGCTCCCGGTCCTTGAATGTTGCGGGTTCGCTCTCGTCGCCGTTGACCACGATGAACGCGCGATCGTCACTTTCACGCCGGCGCGCGCCGCGCACCGCCTCCCGCACGTCACGCCATTTCTGAATGGCCGGAATGCCGGCTCCGCCCATGCCACGCAGGTCCGCCTCTGTGAATTCCTTCAACAGGCTCTCGGTCCAGTTGCCGAGCGTCGGGCCCTTCGCCCAGTCGGAATCCGTCTGCCACGCGCGCACGGCCGCGACAAGCTCTGGATCGCCGGAGAAATCGCCGCGCAACTGGCCGGCGGCGGCATGCCGGAAGCGTTCGAGGCGCGCCGGCGACCAGCCCGGCTTTGTCATCAGGATTTGCTCCGCCGCGGCAATCGAGGCATCGCGGGCGGCGACGGCCTTCCTCACCCCGGCGTAGTCGCAGGGATTCGCGCCGTAGGGATTGGCCTTCCAGTGGGCGCCGGAATAAGGCAAATCGATGTCCTTGTCATCCGGCGGCGGGGCGTTGTTCAGGCACGCCTCGACGATCTGCTTCAACTGCGCCGCCGTGCGGCCGAGGTAATAGCGTTCGTGGTGCGAGCCGAGCATCGCAACGAAGGTCGCGGGTTGGCGATCGCAACGGCCGAGGCAGGACACGCCCTCGACCGCGAAATTTTCGCCGGCGAGCGATACCAGCTCCTTCATGATTGGAACCGCGCCCGCCACGTGACACGCCATGTCGCGGCAGACTCTGAGCGTGACGCGAGGTGGCTTGGCGAAGCGGAAGAACGGGAAGAAACTCGCGACAGCCTGCAGGCGATGCAGGGGAACGCCGGCGTCCTTGGCCCACCGCACCATGGCCTCCCGGTTCAGGTAGCCAAATTCATCCTGGATATGGTGCAACGCAGGAATAAGGGCGGCGGCATAGAGTGGAGGCGTGGAACTCATCGGGTATGGTCGCTTCGGAAATTCTTCGGGCCGCCGGGGATGCAGACTGGTTCAACCGCGCCGCGCTGACCTGGCAGAGAAACGACCGGTGCCAAATGTCGTTTTTCCCCGGACCGCGCAGCGAGAAAACTTTGCCGGAGCCGCGCACAACTCGTCAATGCAATTTCGCACGTCCGGGTGGGCGGAAAGCCGGCTCGGGATCGGCCGCGGGCGCAGAGGGGTAATTCCTGGGCAAAGTTTCCGGGTGGGTTCGACTTGGCGATTTCCCCCAAAGCGTGGAAGCTGCCAGCCCATGTCCGCCGTCGTCCAGCGTTTGCACGTGATCGATTCCCACACCGGCGGCGAGCCGACGCGGGTGGTCGTGGCGGGTGGGCCGGATCTCGGGAACGGCCCGTGGGAGGAACGCGTGGTCCGCTTCCGCGAAAAATTCGACCGCTACCGCTCGGCGGTCGTCCACGAACCGCGCGGATCCGACCCGGTCGTCGGCGCGCTGCTGTGCCCGCCGCACCGCCCCGATTGCGCCTTCGGCGTCATTTACTTCAACAATTCCGGTTATCTCGGAATGTGCG
>JANMQT010000351.1:0-17447 GCA_031370675.1 Verrucomicrobiota bacterium | reverse complement strand
GCGCGAGAGCGGTGGTCGCGTTGAACTGCGATCGGTCGGGTCGCCGATCAGCGCCGTGACATCGCCGATGATCAGCACGGCCTGGTGGCCCATTTCCTGAAACTGCCGCAGCTTCTCGAGCGGAAGCGAATGCCCGAGATGGAGATCGGGCGAGGTAGGATCGACCCCGAGTTTGACGCGGAGCGGGCGTCCTAGTTTCAGCTTTGCCAGCAGTTCGTGCTCGCTGACGAGATGGGCCGCGCCTGCTTTCAAGCGGGCGAGCGACTCTTCGGGGGTCAGGGCGGTTGGCATGGCGGAGGCCGCAACAAACCGCGGCGCAGGCAGGTGTCAACGCGCGCTCGCGTGCCTCAGCCGATCACCACGCGGCCCGAAAGCGCGCGTGCGAGCGTCAACTCGTCGGCCGATTCGAGACCGCCGCCGGCGGGAAGACCCTGCGCGATGCGCGTGATCGGGAGCGGGGGGAATTCGCCGCGCAAAATTTCGGCGAGGTAGCGGGCGGTCGCCTCGCCCTCGACGTCGGCCCCGAGGGCAAGAATAATCTCGGACGGAGCGGGCGTCGACCGGCAGTGACCAGCAGCGACGGGATGCGCAAGTCGTCCGGACCCACGTGATCGAGCGGCGAGAGGCGCCCGCCGAGTGCGTGGTAGCGTCCGCGAAAGACGCCCGTGCGTTCCAGTGGAAGAATATCCGTGGCCTGTTCCACCACGCAAAGCGGTCCCGCGGCCCGGGAATCATCCGCACAAATCGCGCACATCAGCGTGTCGGTGAGAAATCCGCATTGGACGCACGGATGAACGGAATCGGCCGCCTCTTTCACCGCGGCGGCGAGGTCGCCAGGCCGTGTGCGATCCTTGCCTCCGAGCAACCAGAGGGCGATGCGCTCGGCGCCGCGCGGTCCGATGCCAGGAAGGCGGCGCAGCTGCACCGCCAGGCGCTTGAGCGGCTCGGGATGATCAATGCGCGTCATGGGCGGAGGCGGCAACCACGCTGCGACGCTGGCCTGCTCGCGCTGCGATCGCAAGCGGGGGGAGTCGTCAATCGGCGACCACGGCGGGCGTCCCGACTCTTACGCGCTCGTAAAACATTTGCGCGATTTGCTCGGGCATCCGCACGCACCCGTGGGAGGCAGCATAGCCGGGGAGAAAGCCGGTGTGCATGCCGACGCCCTCGTTGGTCAGCCGCATGAACCATTTCATTGACGCGCCCACGTAACTCGTGCCGCTGGGCGCGGAATCGATCTTCGTGCTCACGCCGCGCCGGACGGTGCGACCGCTGCGGTCCACAAAATCCCCATAAATACTCGAGCGGTGGTCGCGGTCTTTCTGCTTGATCACGTAACTTCCCTTGGGGGTCGTATGCCCGCTCTTGCCGCTGGAGATTGGGGAATCAATCACGATTTCGTCGGTTGTGGTGTTGATGAGATAGGCGCGCTGCTTGGTGAGTGAAACGTACACGCGTGAGTTGTCCGGACCGGTCGAAGACATGAGTCTTACGGTGATGCGCGGATCATCCTGTTTCCGGATCAAATCACCGGGCGCTTTCTGCGGCTGTGGCTGCACGTAGACGGCACGCCTGACCTCCTGGCCCGACGCCACGGTGGTGCCGGCGAGGACGAGACAGAAAAGGGAAAATACGAGAACGCGGCGGGATGAATACACAGGTTAAGACTCACAGAATAATGCCTCGGGGGTGACGGTCAATCCAAACTGAAATTTTGCGAGGGCGCCTCTCAAACGTCATGCCCGGACCTCAAAATCGGCGTTGCCGCACCCGTCCAGGTCGCGAACGTGCCGGATGAGAGTTTGGCCGGAACTTCTGTCGCGGTCCGCCCTGCTCTTTCTCACAGTCATCGTCAGTCGTGGCCAACTGCCTGCCTTCGAGGCGCCCCCCAGCGCCATGACGCGCTCCGTTGAGGTGTCGGACGGTGGCCGGACCGAGATCCGGCTGGGGACGTCCGGCTCGCCTGGCGGGAAAACGCTCGACATCCAAATTCGCCTGCGTCCGAGCAAGGGGCGGCTCGACCCCGTCCAGGTTTCGATTGCGGGGGATGGCGGCACGGTCGCGTATACCCACAATTCGTCCCTGGGCGCGGGGTACGATACTTTCACTTACACGGTGCAGCGGGCGGGCGGACCCGTCTCGCCACCCGCGACGGTGTCCGTGCGGATCGTCGAGTCGCCCTCCTTCCTCGTTGTGGCGATGACGCAACTGGATTTTGGGGCGGTGAATCCTGGCGACGTGGGTGCGCGTCAATCGTTGGTGCTGGTCAACCTCGGCGGGGGCGTGTGCGAAGGCTGGGTGGCGCCGCCGCGGCCCTGGCGGGTCGAGGGCTCGCAAAGCTACCGGTTGCGCAGGGGTGAGCGCCAATCCTTCGCACTCGTCTTCCAGCCGTCCGCGGCCGGAACGTTCAGCAGCGAACTCCGATTCGGGACCGAGGCGAACCAAGCGGTCCGCCTCTCGGGCATTGGACTCGCTCCGGCGCCGTCCGGTCCGCCCGGCAACCCGGCGGTACCGCCCGTAAATTCTGAACCGGAAAATGTGCAGACGCAACCCACGCCCACGCCGGCGGATGCCATGCCGCTGGCTGAGGAAGCAGGCGCGGAAGGCTGGCCGGGTGGTCCGGCAAACTCCGCGGAGTGGTTTCCGCGGGAGCCGGGCGGAGAGTCGCCCATTGTCCAGGTCGTGGCGTTGGCCGCGACCGGCGAGAACGTTTTGTTGCGCTGGCCCGCGACCACGCCGGGGCCTGGCGCGTACCGCGTGGAAAAGCGTCGGACCGTGGCGACCGCGCGGCGTCTCGAGGTGAGTTGGATGCCCGTGCCGGCGTGCTTCGAATCGCAGCCAGCCGACGGGTCGATCCTCGCCCGGATTTGCTCCCTTCAGGGCGGGCGCACCCATTGCCTGCGCGTGGTGGCGCTAAATGACGCGGGACAAGTGCGCGGGTACTCCGCCGGCATCGACGTCGCTGTGCGTGCCGCGCCGTTTGGCTGGATGAAATGGCTGACGACGCTCGGCCTCTTCGGCGTGGCGGTGATCGCGGCCGTTGCGCCGCGCCGCCGCTCATCGTTGCTGGCGGGGGAGAGCCCGGCCTAGCCCTTCGCGGCCCGCGCCGCGTGGACGATGGCGGCAAAGCTGCGTGGGTCGAGGCTGGCGCCACCGACCAGGGCCCCATCGATGTCGGCTTGCCGGAGCAATTCGGCCGCGTTGTCCGGTTTCACGCTGCCGCCGTATTGGATGCGCACGCGCTCTGCCACCGGGGCGGCGTAGAGGCTGGCGATTACCTCGCGAATGTGGGCATGCACGGCCTGCGCCTGCTCGGGGGTCGCGTTATGGCCGGTGCCGATCGCCCAGATGGGCTCGTACGCGATGACGGTTTCGCCCATCTCCTTGGCGTCCACGCCGTGCAAGCCGGCACCGAGCTGCCGATCAATCACCTTTTCGACACGACCGGCCGTGCGTTCCTCGAGGGTTTCACCCACGCAAAGAATTGGTCGCAGGCTCGCGTCGTGCGCGGCGCGCACCTTTTCGCCGACAAATCCGTCCGACTCGCCAAAAAACTGGCGGCGCTCGCTGTGTCCGACCACGACATAGCGCGCGTAAAGGTCGCGCAGCATCGAGGCGCTGATTTCGCCGGTGAACGCGCCGCTCTTGGCGGGGTGCATATTCTGGGCGCCAAGCTTCACCGACGGGCTTTCGCCGAGCATCTCCGAGCAGAGCGGCAGCAGCGTGAACGGCGGGATGAGCACCACTTCGACGTCGGTGGCCTCCCCGAGTTCGACGAGCAGTGACTCGATGAAAGACCGAGCCTCGGCGGCGATCTTGTTCATCTTCCAATTGGCGGCGACGATTTTTTTTCGCATGGGACGTGGAGTTCGCTACGTTTTCTCCGTCAGCGCGGAGACGCCGGGCAGATCTTTGCCTTCGAGCAGTTCAAGCGAGGCGCCGCCGCCCGTGCTAAGAAAAGTCATGTGTTGGGCCAGGCCGGATTGCTGCACCGCCGTGACGCTGTCGCCGCCGCCGATGATGCTGATGCCCTCGCACTCCGCGAGCGCGCGCGCGATCGAAAACGTGCCGTGGCTGAACTCGTCGATTTCAAAAATTCCCATGGGTCCGTTCCACAACACGGTTTGCGCGCGCGCAATCTCCGCCTTGAAGCGCTCGATCGTGATGGGGCCGATGTCGACGCCCATCCACCCGTCGTCGACGCCGGCGCCCGCGCCGGTGGCCTTGGTGCTGGCGCCCGCTTTGATTTCCTGCGTTTCGACGCTGTCGACCGGAAGGAGGAACTTCACCTTCTTCGATTCGGCGAGCGCGAGAATCTCCTTCGCGAGATCGAGCTTGTCAGCCTCCACGCGGCTCTTCCCGACGGGGATCCCGCGCGCGGCATCAAACGTGTACGCCATCGCGCCACCGATGAGGAAGACGTCCGCCTTCTGCATGAGCGCCTTGATGACGCCGATTTTGTCGGAGACCTTTGAACCGCCGAGAATCACGACGAAAGGACGCGCGGGGTTGGCCAGTTCGCCGTGCAGATATTTCAACTCCTTTTCCATCAGCAGGCCCATGGCAGCCTGTTGGACGTGCGCCGCCACGCCGGCCGTGGAGGCGTGCGCGCGGTGCGCCGCGCCGAAGGCGTCGTTGACGTAGAAGTCGGCGAGCCGCGCGAGCCCCCTGGCAAACGCGGCATCATTCGCCTCCTCCTCGGCGTGAAAGCGCAGGTTCTCGAGCAGCAGCACGCCGCCGGGAGCGAGTGCGGCCGCTTTGGCCTCCGCCTCCGCGCCCACGCAATCCGCGGCGAAATCGACCGGCGCGCGGAGCAAATCCGCCAGACGTTTCGCGATCGGCGCGAGGGAATATTTCGGGGTCGGCTTGCCCTTTGGCCGGCCGAGATGCGCCATCAGGATGACCTTTGCGCTCCGGTCACGCAGGAACTGGATGGTGGGGAGTGTTTCACGAATGCGGGTGTCGTCGGTGATCACCTGCGCGCCGTCCTTTTCCTCGAGCGGAACGTTAAAATCCACCCGGACGAGCACGGCGCGATTCCGGACATCGAGATCACGAAGCGAGAGTTTCATGGCAGCGCAGGGGGATGGTTAGGATGACGGGCGGCGTGACGACGGATGATTATCGGATCAGGAACAACATGAGGAGCGGCAGAGTCACCCCCGCTCCCAGGCACGCCAGCACCGGACCGGACCGGCGGCTGAGGCGGAATGCCATGAAGATGCCGAGCAACGTGGTCAACATCAGGCCGGTGGAAGCCGCGACCATGAAGATTTTCATCACTTTGCCGCTGCCACGCGGATCGCCCGGCAGATTCTGATGCTTGTGAATCCAGCCCATGGCCGCAACCAGCTTGGGCGCGACATAACTACCGTCCTTTTTGCTTTCGTGCAGGTCGTACAACTGCAGCGCCCCGGAAAACGCCAGGAAGATGAGCGCCGGCGCGAAGATGCACCCGAGGTAGAGATGAAGTTTTCTCAGCAAGGACATGGATTGAAATTTGTGGACGCACGGCCGGACACGTCGCCTCGCCGGTCGAACTCCACCGGTGGCCGGTCCGGTTACAGACCCTTCTTCGCGATGAAGCGCACGAGGTCCACGCAACGATTCGAGTAACCCCACTCGTTGTCGTACCAGCTGATGAGCTTGAAGAACCGGCTGTTCAACCCGATGCCGCTGCCCGCGTCGAAGATGCTCGAATGCGTGTCATGGATGAAGTCCGTGGAGACGACCTCGTCGGTGGTATACGCGAGGATTCCCTTGAGGTACGTCTCGCTCGCCTTCTTCATCGCCGCGCAAATCTCTTCGTAGGACGTGTCCCGGGCGGCGCGAAAAGTGAGATCGATGACCGACACGGTCGGCGTGGGCACGCGGAACGACATGCCGGTGAGCTTGCCTTTGACCTCGGGGATGGCGAGGCCGACGGCCTTGGCCGCGCCAGTGGTCGACGGGATGATGTTAATCGCCGCGGAACGCCCGCCCTTCCAGTCCTTGCGCGACGGGGCATCGACTGTTTTCTGCGTGGCGGTGTAGCTGTGCACCGTGGTCATGATGCCCTCCTCGAGGCCGAAGCCCTCCTTGAGCAGCACATGGACCACCGGCGCGAGGCAGTTCGTCGTGCAACTCGCGTTCGAGATGATGTGATGTTTGGCCGCGTCATATTTTTGCTCATTCACGCCCAGCACCATGGTGATGTCCTCGTTCTTGCCCGGGGCCGAAATGATGACCTTCTTGGCGCCTGCGGTGATGTGGCCCCTTGCCTTTTCGGCCTCGGTGAAGAGCCCCGTCGACTCGATCACAATGTCGACGCCCAGCTCCTTCCACGGCAAGGCCGCGGGGCCTTCCTTGACCGCGAGGCATTTGATTTTGTGGCCATCAACAATAAGCAAATCATCCTCCGCCAGGGCGGGGTTGCTCTTCCCGCTCGTCACGGTCTCTTTTGCTCGGCCCTGCGTGGAATCATATTTGACGAGATAAGCGAGATTATCGGCGGCGACGATGTCATTGACCGCGACGACTTCGATTTCCGTGCCGAGCAGGCCTTGGTCACAGATGGCGCGAAAGACGAGGCGGCCGATACGCCCGAAGCCGTTGATGCCGATTTTAATCATGGGGTGCGAGGATTTGGGATGGATGACAGATCGAAGGGGAGGGGCATTATTCGAGGCTCAGATTGGAGCGTCAAGTGGCAAGACCATGCGCGCGGCGCCGGGCGCTGGCGACCGCGGAGCGCAGCTATCGACTGGACGAATCGGCCCGCTCCAAGGTCAGGTTCCCGAATTTTCCCGCCGGGATGGCCGGGTCCGCCGCCGGGGGATTGATTCGAATCACCCATTGGGGTGCCACGGCCGGGGTGGCCGGGAGGAAGACCGACAACATTCCCGGGTCATCGGACCAGTGTCCGCTGAGTTTGCGGTCGTGCAGGAAATAGGTCAGCAACTGCCGGGTTTTTGCCTCCGCGCTACCGGATTCGATCCCGATGGTTTCCGTCAACGGGATCTCGTGGATTGCGTCGCGGAGCCCACGATAGGCGCCCAGGGGATCCGTCGGGATGCCTGCGGCGGCGGCAAACGGCGTCACGCGGCGCTCGCTGAGGGCGAGGTTCGCGGCGAGCCCGGCCGTGCACCAAAGCGCAAGCGCGCCGAGGACAATGCGACCGAACCCCCGCGTCTTCGCCGCGCCCAGCCACAACGCGGCGACAAGGCTGATGCCGGCAAGGCTGATCCAATTGCTGAGTTTGAACTGGTGCCACGATTGTCCCGTCGCAGGGGAGCCGATTGCAGGATCGAATTGCCATGGGTTGCTGGCGACGTAGCGAAAGCAGGCGAAGGCGATCGCGGCCAACGCGAGAAGGATCCAAAGTGGGGCGAGCGGAAGGTGGCGAAGAACGGGAAGGCGCACAGGTGTGGGACGCGTGCGGTGCATCAGCCAGATAAAGCCGCCCGTCAGCAACACCGCGAACGCCCAGTATCCCCACGCCGAGGGGGTTAACGCGACGCCCGGCCACGGCGCGCGGCTTTCCCCGGCCGCCAGTCCGATCGCGTGAGCAGGAAAGCGCAGCCACATCCACGCGAATGGTTTGCCCGCCACGATGCCCGCGGATTCAGGCAAGGACTTGGCCAGCCGGAACCACTCGAGGTTGACGAGCACCAGCAGCGCGGTCGCCGCAGGCCAGGTGAGCCGCCAGCGCCGCCGCCGAGCGACCGCATCCGACGGCCACGGAATCAGGATGGCGAGGAGCAGGCCGGTCACGAGAAACGGCGAAAACTCCGAGTAGCAGTGGATCGACGCGGCGGCGCAAAGTGCGCCAGGCATCAGGTGCCTAAAGCGGGGACGAAGCGATCGGCAGTCCGCAAGAGCGGCACCCCACAGGGACAAGGCCGCAGTCCCAAAACCGATCCCGAATGTCTGGGACAAGAAGCCGTGGACGGCCCCGAAGGCAAAACCATTCAAGGTGACCGCCGCGCCCAATGCCGCCAGCCAGGCGCCGATCCATCGTCGTGGAGAGACCCACAGCACCGTGGCGCCGATCGACAGCGCCCCGCCAATCAACCCGAGCATCACCACAGCCGGATAGACGTCGCACGACCATTCCAGGCCGGTCGTCGCTTGCATCCAGCCCAGCAAGAAGGACGCTCCCATGCGCAGATGGGGCCCCTGAAAGCCCGCCACCTGGGCCCAGGCGGGATGTTCCCATGAAGCCCCGGATGGTTCGGTAAATCCATGGGTCTGCAGCCATTCGGCGTGCACGATGTACATGAAGGCGTCGTTGAAGAGGTTGCACGACCCCGCGATCCAGAATTGGTGCAGCAAGGGGAGGGACGCGATCGCACCGAACAACGCCCACGCCGCCGCGCGCCGGGCGAGCGCAGGAAAGTCGCGGCGCTGTTGCCATCCGGCCAGGACAAGCACTAGCATTGTGACGAGTCTGCTGGGGAAGGTGCGAAATCCGTGGCCGGACCAGCCAACCGCCGTGGCGAGCAGGGCGAAGACCGCCGCGCCGACGAGGGGCGCGAGAAACACCCCGGCCGCGGGCCGCTGACGCCATGGCAACCATGAAACGACTGCCCCGCCGACGACTCCGCAGGCCAGCACGCCGAGGAGGGTGAAGGCCAGGGTGCCAAAGTAGCTGGTGACGGGCACGGGGCCGCATGATGGAAGGAGGCAACCTCCGGCGCAACCTCAAGTGCCGCACCGGCCCAAGCGCAGCGGGAATCTCCAATTTCCTCCGCGCGAATCTCAGGGTAGGATGGCCGCATGCCCCCCTCCGCCCCCCCCTCCGAACTCGCCCACCCGGGCGTGTTGGGCCTCATCGGCAATACGCCCCTCGTTGAGATTACCCGCATCGACACCGGGCTCTGCCGCCTTTTCGTCAAGCTTGAGAACCAGAATCCGACCGGCTCGATCAAGGACCGAATCGCGCTCGCGATGATCGAGGCCGCCGAGCGCGACGGACGATTGAAACCGGGTGCGACCGTCATCGAGGCGACCGCCGGCAACACGGGGCTCGGCCTCGCGCTGGTGGCGCAGGCGAAAGGCTACCGGACGATTCTCGTTATTCCCGACAAGATGGCGCAGGAAAAGGTGCTTCATCTGAAGGCCCTCGGAGCCGAGATGCGCATCACGCGCAGCGACGTTGGCAAAGGCCACCCGGAATATTACCAGGACATCGCGGCCCGGCTGGCGCAGGAGATTCCAAATTCGTTTTACGTCAACCAGTTCAACAACCCTGACAATCCCGCCGCGCACGAACGGTCCACGGGCCCGGAAATCTGGGAGCAGATGGGCCACGAGGTCGACGCGGTTGTGGTCGGAGTCGGCTCCGGCGGCACCATCACCGGCCTCGGGCGCTACTTCGCGCGCGTGAACCCGGATTGCGAGATGGTGCTCGCGGATCCCGATGGCTCGATCCTGGCACCCTACGTGAACACGGGAAAGCTTGGCACGGCGGGCAGCTGGGCGGTCGAGGGCATCGGTGAGGATTTCATCCCCGAGGTCTGCGACATCTCGTTCGTGCGTCATGCGATCACCGTGACCGATGAGGAGAGCTTCATGGTTGCGCGCGAACTCGTGGCCAAGGAGGGCCTGTTCGGCGGATCGTCGTCCGGCACGCTCGTGGCGGCCGCGTTGCGCTACTGCCGCTCGCAAACCGTCCCCAAGCGTGTCGTCACGTTCCTTTGCGACAGCGGCAACAAGTACCTGTCGAAAATGTTCAACGATTTCTGGATGGCCGAGCAGGGTTACCTGCGGCGGCCGCAGCACGGCGACCTGCGCGATCTCATTTCACGCCGGCACGAGGATTCGGACGTTGTCTTCGTCGGACCGGACGACACGCTGCTCACCGCGTTCAAGCGCATGCGCCTCGCGGAAATCTCGCAGCTTCCGGTGCTCAACGCCGCGGGCGAGGCGATCGGCATCCTCGACGAATCCGATTTGCTCCTGCGCGTGCAAGGCGCTGCCGAACGTTTCCGCGATCCGGTCAGCACCGCGATGAACGACAAGCTCGTCACAGTGGCCCCCACGGAATCGCGCGAAAAGCTCACCGAGATTTTTGATCGCGGCCACGTCGCCATCGTCGTGGACGGCGGCCGCTTCCTCGGCCTGATCACGCGCACCGATCTGCTCGCGCAACTGCGCCGCTCCGTGAAATGACGAGGACATTCCTCCTTGTTCCCTCCTCCTGCTTCCTTTTCTGCGCATGTCCCACACGCTTCCCACCCGCGTCATCCACGCCGGCCAGTCGCCCGACCCGTCCACCGGCGCAATTATGCCGCCGATCTATGCGACCTCAACTTACGTGCAGGACAGTCCCGGCATGCACAAGGGATACGATTACGCACGATCGATCAACCCGACGCGCAGCGCGCTGGAGCGCTGCCTCGCGGATCTCGAGAGCGGCTCCAAGGCCTTTGCCTTCGCCTCCGGCCTGGCGGCGATGTCGACCGTCCTCGAGGTGCTGGAGAGCGGCGCGCACGTCATCGCGAGCGATGATTTGTACGGCGGCACCTACCGGCTGTTCGAGCGCGTGCGCAAGCGCTCGGCCAACCACCGCTTCACCTTCCTCGACCTCAGCGATCCCTCCGTCTTGAAGTCCGCGCTCCGGCCCGAGACGCGCATGATCTGGGTCGAGACGCCGAGCAACCCGATGCTCAAGCTCATTGATCTCGAGGCGATCGCGCGCTTCGCGCAGGAGAACCATTTGATCAGCGTCGCGGACAACACCTTCGCGAGCCCCATCCTGCAGCGCCCGCTCGAAGTGGGCTTCGATATCGTGGTGCATTCGCTCACCAAGTATCTCAACGGGCATTCCGACATGATCGGCGGCGCCGCCATTGTGGGCCGGGAGCCGCGTCACCAGGAAATCGCCGAGCAGATCGCCTACCTGCAAAACGCGGTGGGCGGAATCCTCGGCCCGTTCGATTCCTTCCTCGCACTGCGCGGGATCAAGACGCTGGCGCTGCGCATGGAGCGGCATTGCGCGAACGCCCTCCTGATCGCCGAGTGGCTGGAATGGAACCCGAAAGTGGCCTCGGTGCGTTATCCGGGACTGCGCAGCCATCCGCACCATGAGCTCGCCGGACGCCAGATGAGCGGCTATGGCGGCATGATTTCCATGACGCTCAAGACCGACCTCGCCGGCACGCGCCGTTTCCTCGAGCGCTGCCACCTGTTCTCCCTGGCCGAGAGCCTGGGCGGGGTTGAAAGCCTGATTGAGCACCCCGCGCTCATGACGCACGGGACGATTCCCGTCGAGCAGCGGGAGGCTCTGGGCATTGTTGATTCCTTTGTGCGTCTGTCCTGCGGCGTGGAGGACCCCAACGACCTGATCGACGACCTGAAGCACGCGCTGGACGCAGTGTGACGATGCGGGATTGCGGCGGCGCGGAGCCCACTATTAAATGACAACGGACGCGTGACCTCGCGCCTCAACCCCCCCACGATGCCCGGCATGCCGAATTTTCCCAAGCGACTCTTCTCCGGCGACGGAAAGAAGAAGCGGGCGATCCCGGACGGGCTTTGGACGAAATGCCCCGACTGCGGGGCCGTGCTGCACAACATTGAGCTCAGCCAGAACCAGCGCGTCTGCACGAGCTGCGGATACCATTTTCCCATCGGGTCGCACGAGCGTCTGGATCACCTGCTTGACGCCGGAAGTTTTGAGGAGTCCGACGCCGGCCTCACCTCGGTCGATGCGTTGAAGTTCAAGGGCGCGGCCTCTTATGCGGAACGACTCGAGACGAATATGCGCAAGACCGGCCTGAACGAGGCCGTGGTGTGTGGATTCGGCGCGATTGAAGGCTGGGCCCTGGGCATTTCCGTGATGGATTTTTCCTTCCTCGGCGGCAGCATGGGTTCCGTGGTCGGCGAGAAAATCACGCGTAACATCGAGGGCGCGACCGAGCGCGGTGTGCCGGTCATCGTCGTCAGCCAGAGCGGCGGCGCCCGCATGTACGAGGGCATGCTCGGCTTGATGCAGATGGCCAAGACGGCCGGCGCCCTCGCCCGGCACGCGAGAGAGAATCTGCCGTACATCTCCATCCTCACGCATCCGACCACCGGCGGCGTGACCGCGAGCTTCGCCACGCTCGGCGACCTGCATCTCGCGGAGCCGAAGGCGATGATCGGCTTCGCCGGTCCGCGCGTGATCAAGGAGACGACGCACCAGGATCTCCCGGCGGGATTCCAGACCTCCGAGTTTTTGCAGGATCACGGTCTGATCGACATCATCGTGCCGCGGCCCAAGATGCGCGAAACGCTGTCCCGGGTGCTCGGCTACATGATGGCCGCGCGCAGCGTGAAATGAAGGCAGCGGTTGAAGGTGAAAGGCGGACGGACGACCGCTTTTCGGATTCACTGCGGTGGCTTTACGCGACGCAACTTACCGGGATCAAGCTGGGTCTCGACAACATGCGCCGCCTGCTCGCGGCGCTGGATTTCGACGAGACGCCGGGCCGCTTCCCGCCCGTTTTTCTCCACGTGGCAGGGACCAACGGCAAGGGGTCGGTCTGCGCCATGCTTGATGCGCTGTGCCGGGCGGGCGGTTTCCGGACCGGCCTGTACACCTCGCCGCATCTCATTTCCTTTTGCGAAAGGATGCGGGTCGACGGGACCTGCATCACGGAGGCGCAGGCGCGCGAGGGCATTGAATCGTTGCGGCAACTGACGCGCGATTGGGAGCATCCTCCGACCTTCTTTGAGTTCGTCACGGCGCTGGCGCTGGTTCACTTTCGCGCCGAGCGCGCGGAGGTGATAGTCTGGGAGACCGGCCTCGGTGGACGCCTTGATGCGACCAACGTGGTGCAACCAGCGGTCTCCGTCCTCACACCCGTGGCGCTTGACCATCAGAATTATCTCGGCGCGTCGCTGGAGGAAATCGCCGCGGAAAAAGCCGGAATCATTAAACCGGGCGTGCCGGTGGTGTCCACGCCGCAGGCTCCGGAGGTCGAGGTGATCTTTCGCAACCGTGCGACGGCGCAGGGATCAAGCATTGAATTCGTCGCGTCGTGGTGGGATGGCGCGCTGGGCCTGGTGGGCGATCATCAGAGGCAGAATGCGGCGCTGGCGCTCGCGGCGATGCGCGCCGCGCGGCTGCCGTTGCGGGAATCCGCGATCGCGCCGGCCTTGCGGGACGTCGCGTGGCCGGGACGATTCCAAGTGCTGGATGGGGGTCACCTCGTGCTCGACGGCGCGCACAACCCGGCGGCGGCGGCACGTCTGGTTCAGACCTGGCAGGAGCAATTTGGAACCCGCCAGGCGACGGTCATCCTGGCGCTCATGCGAGACAAGGATGCGGACGGGGTAGCGGCCGCGCTCGCTCCGGTCATGACCCGTGGTCTCGCCGTGGCGGCGCGAAATCCCCGCGCACATTCGGCCGATTCACTTCGCGCCATCGTGGCGCGCCACGCGCCTTGCGAGGCGTTACCGAATCTCGCGGCCGCGCTTGAGCGAGCCCGGGAATTTGCGGATCCAATCCTGATTTGTGGTTCGCTCTATCTCGTCGGTGAAGCGCTCTCTCTTTTGCGCGGCGCGGAATTGCCAGAGCCCAGCTGGCAGTAGTGTCAGGGCTGGCGCGTGGTCGTGAGCTTCGGGCACAGCCAGTCGGCGTAGTCGGCCCACGTTGGGAAGACCCGCGCCGCCGCCTCGTGCGCGAGCGCGGTGAGGGCTTCAGCGCCGGTCAACAAATCGCGCATGGCGTCCGCGATCGCATCGCTGCTAGAAACGTCGATCGTCCGGCAGCCGCCGCCCCGGGCGGTTTCGGCGATCGCCCCGCGATCCGCACAAACACAGGGCTTCCCGTGCCAGAGACTTTCCAAAATCGGAAGTCCGAATCCCTCGACGAGCGACGGGAAAACCGTGAACAAGCAATCCGCGTAGGCGCGCCGGAGCCGGTTGTCATCCACGTGCATCTGCCAGCGCACCGGGCGTCCGGCCTTTTGCAGTCGCTCAATCTCTGCGATCACGCGCCCGCCCCAATGGCGGGTCGTGCGGCCGATGAGGTTCAACTCGAACGCGACACCCTCGATCCAGAGATGTTCGGCGGCGGCGAGCAGCGTGAGATGGTTCTTGCGCGCCTCGAGGGTCGCGACACAAAGCACCGAGCGGGAAGCGGGCGCGGCGCGGCGCGGGCGCGGCCCGCCGGCCTCGTCGATGGCCAGCGGATGAGGCGTCACCGGTGGTGGGCTCGGGAGGCCGCGCGACTGCCAAAAATCGCGGAGATCGGACGCGGATTGTTCCGAGTTAGCGACGATTTCGTGGAAGCCCGCGAGCCCCGCCATGTACTCCTCAAACCGGGCGTGGCGTCGCGGCGGACAAAGTTCGGGATGACGCCAGACAATGGCATCGTGAAAGAATGCCACGCGTCGAATGGAAGCGTCCGTCGGGAGCGCGGAAAACCATTCAATCCGGCGATCCTGAAAAATCTCAGGGACAAAAATCCCGTCGCCCGGGCGCAACCGGGCGGCGAGGTCGAGGCGGCAGAGGCGGTGCGCAAAATGGCGTTGGACCTTGCTCCAAGGCCACGGGTTTGCCGCGGTTTCCGGCTCGGCGGCGGACGCAAAGACCGACCCGCTCGCGGGCTCGAGAAAAGCCTGCTCACGTGCGCACAGACGGCAGTAGCTTGCCAGCGGCTCGTCCCAAATCACCGGTTGGACGGGGGTCCGCGATTTCAGTGCCCGGTGCAGGGAACGGACCACCCGCTGCACGCCGGTGCTCATCGGCGATTTGCAGGAGCTCGTGACGTCCAGATAGAGCATCGGGCACGATAGGCGGGAAAATTGTCCAGCGGAGGCAAAAAACTGGGTTCCCTCAAGGTGAAGCTTTGACCTGTGCCGGGCGCGAGACTAGCTTGTGGTGCTGGTAACTGGATGATCTCCACATCCTCCGCCTCTGACGCCGGTCAGCCGACTCCTTCCACCGTGGAGGCGCCTGCGGCGGTTTCCGTCCGCCGACGAATCCTGGTGATGGACGATGAGGAAATCATCTGCGAGCTGCTCCGCGAGTTGCTGGGGAGCTTCGGCCACGAGGTGGCCACTTCTGCCGAGGGGGGTGAAACCGTGCGTCGCTATCGCGAGGCGATGGAGCTCGGCCGGCCGTTTGATCTGGTCATCATGGACCTGACCATTCCGCTGGGCGGGATGAACGGGGAGGAGACGATTCGGGCCCTGCGCGAATTGGATCCGAAGGTCCGCGCCATCGTGGCCAGCGGATACCTGCAGAACCCCGTGCTGACTAATTACCGCGACCACGGATTTTGCGGCATGGTCACCAAGCCCTACAGCATTTCGGAGCTGTTGCGCGAGGTCTCCCGCGCCATGGAAGGTTGACGGCGCATGGCCGAGTCCATCTTTGCCGAAGCTGAGCTGGCCCGCCTCGCCGGCCAGGCGTTCGCCATGGCGACGGTCGTGCAGGCCGATGGATCCACGCCCCGCGAGGCCGGCGCGCGCATGCTCATTTATGCCGATGGTCGCGTGTCGGGCACGATCGGCGGGGGAAAGTTTGAGGCGCTCGTGATGGCGGAGGCGCAGCGCTGCCTGGTGGACGGCGTCGCCCGGCTGCGTGAATTTGTGCTTCGCGAGGACGAGCCAGAATCCTTCGGTGCGATCTGCGGCGGCCGCGTCACGGTGTTTGTCGAACCCCTGGGAGCGCGTGAGCGCCTCTTCGTGATCGGCGCCGGGCATTGCGGCGCGGCGATCGCGCGCCTGGCCGGCGAATGCGGCCTGCACGTCACGTTGCTGGATGACCGCCGGCCGCCGGCGGACGGCCGGTCGCCGGTGGACGTCATCGCCACGGCCGATTGGGGGGTCAGCGACGCGCTCGTCATCGTGAATCGGAATCCGGATTTGGATCGCGGCGCGCTCGCTGCGGCGCTCGGCGTGCAGCCGGGACCTGGCTACATCGGGATGATCGGCAGCCGGCGCAAGGTGCAGCGGGTGTTTGACGAATTGGTCGCGCAGGGCGTGGCGCGCGAGTCGCTCGACCGGGTCTTCGCGCCCATCGGCCTGGACATCGGCAGCGAGGCTCCGATGGAGATCGCGGTCAGCGTGGTGGCCGAACTGCTGCAGATTCTCCGCGGCCGCCGGGGCGGACATCTCAAGCTCTAGCGCGCAAGGCCGCGCGCGGTTGCCTCAATCCAGCTCGAGTTGGGGCGGCTTCTCGGGATTCCATGGGTTCTCGCGGAAATCCGAGGCCGCGATTATCCCGCTGAAGTGATCGCAGAGACCGCAGACGCGCTCGACCGGCAAATGCCGATGGTGCGGGGCGAAGGGCCGCAGATATTTTCGGGCGAGCTTGAACAAACGCATCGCCGGCGCGAGCCGGTCGCGGTCCTTGGGATGGTGCGGCCGCTCATGTTGCTTCTTGAGGTGCACAAAGGCGCCGGCGAACTGGATCAATCCCTTGTAGAACGCGCTCTCCGGCGTTGCCCGATCCTCAAGCCAAAGGTCCTCGAGGACGTCATGGGCTTCGTAGTACTGGCCCGCATTGAAACAGGCGAAGTAGCCGAGATAGCGTGGATCCAGCGAGGCCCCAGGCCCCACCGGGAGCGTGGCGACGAGCCGGGCAATGCGCTGACTTTTCTTCATGGGACGGACGGGGCGGAGAAATCGAATTCGAAATCAGGGATTCCCCCGGTAACCTAAGGCTAACGCCCATGTCGCCCGGTCTCACGCCCATTCTGCTCGCCTTGATTTTGTGCCTCGGCGCGGCGTCGGCCTTTTTTTCCGCGGCGGAGACCGCGCTGTTCTCGCTGCGCGGGGCGCAGATCGAGGCGGTGAGGGTCTCGCGGCCGCGCGACGGAGCGTTGATCGCCGAATTTCTCGCGCGCCCGCGCCGCCTGTTGGGCATGCTGGTGGTAGCGGACGTGCTGGTCACCCTCCCGCTCTGCCTGCTTTGCCTGCTGCTCTTCGAAAAGCAGATTCCCGCACTCTTCGCGAGGGAGCTGCCGCGGTGGGCGGCGGCGCCGATCCTTTTCGCAATCGTGATCGGCGCCTGCGATTTGTTTCCGAAACTCCTCGCGCTTAAGCGCCCCGAGCCGATTGCACGCCAGGCGGTCGCCGTGCTGCGCTGGTTGAGCCCGGTGCTCGTGCCGGTGGGGGACGCGCTGGAGCGCACGGGGGAATGGCTCGCGGATCGACTCACACCGCGACGGTGGAAGGCCGGCGCGCCACTCACTCCGGAGGAACTGGAGTCCCTCGCGGAACTGGCCGGGGAAGCGGGCACCTTGCGCGGAGCGGAGGGACCGATTGTCGGTGAATTGATCAAGCTGGGGAACAAGACGGCGAAGGATTGCATGACGCCGCGCGTCGACTCGTTTGCGTTGTCGGACGATCTCACCAACGCCGGGGCGGAAGCCAAGCTGCGCGAGGGCCGCCATCGTTTCGTGCCGGTGTACGGCGACACTCCCGACGACATCCTGGGCGTGCTCGACGCGCGGGCGTTTCTGTTGGAAG
>JANMQT010000363.1:0-5584 GCA_031370675.1 Verrucomicrobiota bacterium | reverse complement strand
AGGCTCGCGGGCAGATGCGACAGCTGCTGCAGCGGCGGCGGCTTGGCCACGTGCGCGTTGAGCAACTCCCGGTGCACGTTCGCCCGGAACGGCGGCATTCCCACCAGCATTTCCCACATCACGCAGCCCAGCGAATACAGGTCGGAGCGTCCGTCTAAATCGCGCCGCTCCTCGCACTGCTCCGGACTGGCGTACAACGCCGTGCCGCGAAATCCCGTTGTGCCCGCGACCGCCGAGGTTTCCGAAACATCTCCCGCCAGGTTTCGCGCCAGTCCAAAATCGATGATCTTGATCTGCCACGCCTCCGGCTCGCTCTCCGGCCTCCGCCGGTCCGCGCGCACCACCATCAGATTGGTTGGCTTTAGGTCCCGGTGGATGACCTCCTCCCGGTGAATCGCCTCGAGTCCCTGCGCGATCTGCAGCGACAACCCGATCGCCAGCAGCGGATCCAACGGCACCCGCGAATGCAGCCACTCGCGCAGCGATTCGCCCGCGATGAACTCCATCGCATAAAACATGTTTTCTGGCTCCTGGTTCAGATACACCACGCTGCCCACATTGGCGTGGCGCACCCGCGCCGCGGCCCGCGCCTCGCGTAAAAAAAGTGCACGCGTTTTTGCGTCGCCGACCTGGGCCGGATTAATCACCTTCAACGCGACGTCCAGCCGCAACTGCGGATCGAACGCCTTGTAGGTCACCCCCATCGCCCCGCGGCCCAGTTCCCACGGCGCTCCGTCCTCGTTCAGCCTCACTTCATAGTGGGCGAACGAAAACGGGGTAGATGAATCCATGACAGGGAATCGACCTCGAATCATGCCAGCGAGTCCCGTTCCTGCAAAGCGACTTGTTCGCGCGCCTCGCCGGTCGCCCCGGCCCGAACGCAGGCTTGCGCCGCCGCCCGCGTCGGATCGCCTTACTTCGACGGGCCCGCGCGGGCTGGATCGTAAAAGGTTCTTTCGATTTCCTGGATCTGCCTGGCGATTTCCTCCCCCCGCGCACGGATCTTGGCCAGACGCCCCAAAGCCGCGGGATTGTTCCGAAACACCCAGGGGTCCTGGAACCGGTCATAAATAACGGGTAGCTGCGAGAAGGTTTCGAGCTGAGCCACGGCCTCCTGCTGCCGACCCAGGATTTCGAGGCCCTTGGCCAGGCGGAAGTAACCCATGATCACGGGCTGCTTGTTCGCCTTCGCTTTGCCGATGACTTCTTCCTGGAATCTCAAGAATCTTGTCGCTGCAGCCTTCGCTTCTTCTTCCCGCCCCAGTCGAAGCAGCAACTCCGCGCGGTCGAGATCCATGTCTGCCGGATCATCGGAGGCCGCCGACGCGTCGAGCATGGCAAGCAGTTCCTCGAACATCCCAGCGCCCCGCAGGGCCTCAAGCGTCATGTCCGGAACGGATAACCATTCGTTCGGGATCTTGAAATCGCGCGGGAACAGACGAAGGCGATCCAGCGCCGGCTTGTATTCGCCACGCAGGATAAGTTGCTGGCAGGTGATCAGTTCGCGCAACTGCGGGTCCGTGGTCAACTCGTACATGCGCTTGAGCCAGCGAATGGCCAACTCCGACAACTGGTAACGATCGGCCGCTGTGTAAAGGGCATAGATCATTCGGCGAAAATCCGGATTCATCGCATTCGCCCGCCGCATGTACTCATAGGCCACGCCCGGTTGCGTCTCGCGGAACCCGAAGCCGGTGAACAGGTTGGCGCGAAGATCGTTCGGAGCGAGTTCCAGCGCACGTTTCCGCAACGCAGCCGCTTCTTCGCGCAAACCGGCCCGCTCCTTCACGACGGAGAGAACGACGTGAGCAGCAACACAGTCCGGATCCAGCGCCAAGGCCCTCCGGGCCAGGCCCTCCACTGTCTTCATTTTCTCTGCGGTTTCCTGCTCTGTCAGCTTATCCCCATCCGGGCCAACGACCGCGTTCATGTCGTAGGCCGATGACTCGGCCACGGCCTCGGCAAATTTTGGATCCTTGGCCACGGCTTGGTCGAAAATCTCCTTCCGACTCTTGTCAAACGGATCCATCGGCAGGGCTTGGAAGTACAAGTCTGCAGCCGTGGGACCCGGGCCTGCCCGCTGCTCCGGGGTCTCGCGCCTGGCGGCCGCGAGCCGCGTGCGCAACGCGCGAGCGATCTGCTCGGGCACTTCCTTCTCCACCGAGAACACGTCCCGCCAGTCGCGCCGGTAGGTGTACCCCCACAGCCTCTGCTCGGTCTTCGCGTCGTAAAGGACCGAATTGATTTTCAATTCATCCCCCATCCGATCGACGGAACTCTCCAGCACCGCCGTGACTCCGCCCAGTTCCTTGTCGATCTCCCGTACCCGCTTGCGCGCCGGACCTCCTGTAGTGGTCTTGTAGGCCATGACCGCGCCACGCGAGATCACGCGCGTGGCGGGGAGCTGCCCTGCGCGAGTGGTCACATCACTGGTCAGCGCATCCGCCAGCCGTGTTTCCTCCTTGCCGCCGTCCACCGCGTCGAACGGCAGGATGGCAATGACGGGTGCGTCCCACTTTGCCTGGTCGGCGCCGGCCGCACCCACTCTCGCAAACCAGCCGGCTTTCCAGCCCAACACCGCGCCCAGCAAAAGCAGCGCCGCGATCGATGCCGCGATGAGACTGCGATGGGTCGCGCCTGGTCCGCGCATAGGCCTCGCCACTGGCGGCATCACCGTGGTGGCCTGATGCGAAACGGACGTCTCCTCTACCCCGCTTGGCGCCGTAGACAACTCGCCGCGGGCGAGCTGCTCCCGGCATTTCTCCAGCGCCGAAATCACCGCCCCGGCATCCGCAAAGCGCGCCTCCCGGTCCTTCATCAACAAGCGCGCCACCACCGTCTGCAGGCTCGGCGGCAGATGCGAGAGCTGCTGCAGGGGCGGCGGCTTGGCCACATGCGCGTTGAGCAGTTCCCGATGCACGTTCGCGCGGAAGGGCGGCATTCCCACCAGCATCTCCCACATCACGCAGCCCAGCGAATACAGGTCGGAGCGTCCGTCCAAATCGCGCCGCTCCTCGCATTGCTCCGGACTGGCGTACAACGCGGTGCCGCGAAATCCCGTCGTGCCCGCGACCGCCGATGTCTCCGAGACATCCCCCGCGACGTTTCTTGCCAATCCAAAATCGATGATCTTTACGAGCCACGCTTCCGGGTCGTCTTCTTTCCGTCGTTTATCCGCCCGCACCACCATCAAATTCGTCGGCTTCAAGTCACGGTGGATGACCTCCTCCCGGTGAATCGCCTCCAGACCCCGCGCGATCTGCAACGACAACCCAATCGCCATCAACGGCGCCAGCGGCACCCGCGAATGCAGCCAGTCGCGCAGCGACTCGCCCGCGATGAATTCCATCGCGTAAAACAGGTGCTCCGGATCCGGGTTCAGGAACACGACCGTGCCCACGTTGGCGTGGTGCACCCGCGCGGCCGCCCGCGCCTCACGGAGGAAGAGCGCCCGGGTCTTGGCGTCACCCACCTGCGCGGGATTGATTACCTTGAGCGCCACTTCCACCCGCAACTGCGGGTCATACGCTTTGTAGGTCACCCCCATCGCCCCCCGCCCCAATTCCCACGGCGCGCCGTCCTCGCGGCGGCGCACTTCGTAGTGGGCGAAGATCAGATTGCTGAAGGACGGTGGCGGCGAATCAGCCATCGCGTGCCATCATAGGAACCGGTGGGACCGGAGGGAAGCCAGCAGTTCCCCATCTGCTCGGCAATTCATTTTTCGGCACCAACCGCCCACTTCGCCCTTCGAGTTTCCCCCTTAATTCGGCATGCGGACTTTGGACGTCGTCATTTCTTCTCCGGATAGACCGCGACGGCTTCGATTTCGATCAACCAGTCCGAACTCACGAGGCTTTGCACACCGACGGTCGAGCGCGCCGTTTTCGCGGGATTCGTCTCGTTGTTGAAGAACTCGCCATAGGCCTTGAACCAGCCCGCGTAATCGGGCTTGCCGTCCTTCTTCACATCGGGCACCACGTACACCCGCAGATAAACGATGTCCTTGATCGTCAGTCCCTGGTCGGCCAAAACCTTTTCGATGTTCTTCAGGCAGCTCACGCCCTGGGTGTAGGTGTCGCCAAATTTCTCGTAGACGCTGGTGGCGTCCTTGTTGATCACGCTCGGCACCGTGCCGCTGGTCCAGAAATAGGCGCGGCCCGCCGGCACGCCGACCCCCGACGCGATCGATGACTTGGCATCACCGGGCAGGATGACCTGGGCGGGCGAAGTCTGGGCATGCATGGACACAGCAAAGAGCGGAAGAGCGAGCGCGGCGAGGATTTTCATGGAGTGGGGTCGAGAGTTAAGGGTTGAGAGTTAAGCGCCGCTTCGTCATTCGTTCGCACTTCGGCATTCCGCATTCCGCGTTCGAAGCGAAGGGACGCTAGGTCGCAGTCGCGCGGGCATGCACTTCCTGGCAGACTTTGTGCGCGGAAACGAAGGCGCCGGCCATCCAGCCGCCGATGTATGACATGCCCTCGCCGCACAACCAGATGGGGCCGTCCGGCTCGTTGAGCGCCTTGTAATAACGCTCGCGCGAATCGCCGTTCCACCCGGCCCAGCCACTGCGGTTGTGCCGGATGCGCTGCCAGTCGACGGAAAACGAGTTGTCGAACTCGTCCTTGTACTGGGGATGAATCTTCGCGCCCTGCTCGAGCGCCATCCGCTCGCGCTCGGCCGGTGGCCAGGCCCCAAAAACCGCGGCGTCCGGTCCGAAATTGTAATAACCGATCACCACGCCGGTTTTCCCATGATAATTGTCGAACGGATAAATAATCTGCGTGATCGGCTGCGCCGTGCGCGAGATGCCCCCGAAGATGCGGTCGTCCTGCTCCCAGAAGCGGCGTTTGAATTGCAGCCCGATCTTGCCCACTGGAAAACTGCCAATCGCCGCGATTCCCTCGGCGAATGGCTTGGAGAAGTCCGCCGGAATCTTCTCCAACACCACGGGCGGAATCGTGCAAATGCAGAAGTCGGCATTCGCCTCGAGCCGCGCCCCGCCCGCATCCGTATAGGCGATCTTCACCCGGCCATCCGCCGTCTTGCGAATCTCTCGCACCTCCGCGCCATAGCGAATCCGCCGGCGCACGCGCGATTCGAAAGCTTTCGCGATCTGATCAATTCCGCCGACTGGTGTCAGCATCGTGGGCGACTGATCAATGTCGTAGTAGTTCGAATACATCCCGCCGAAGCCCGATTTGATCAGCAGCTCGAAATCCACCGGGGATGAGACCGTCGGGGGGGTGTCACCCGCGCCCGGTGCCTGCTTGAAACTGCGCCGGACGGCCTCGCCGCCCGGACCGCTGCTCGAAGTCGCCCCGCCCACATAGAGCAGATCGGTATTTAAGCCGCCCTCATCCCGCAGGTAGGCGATCAGCTTGTCGCGATCCTCGGCGGTGAGCGGTTTGTCGAGCGCGTCCTTGTTCACCGCCTTGGCGAGGAGTTCACTCGTATAGCCGCGATAATCCGCCTTGGCGTCGCGCCAGCGCATGAGCGGCAAGCCGTCGCGATGCAGGTAGGCGCTCTCATTGACGTTCGTGAAGACCTGCAGTGGCACGTTGAATTCCCGGCAGTAATCGAGCGT
>JANMQT010000347.1:0-3860 GCA_031370675.1 Verrucomicrobiota bacterium | reverse complement strand
GGCAAGGCCGCCGACCTGCTCAACAAGCTCGTGCTGGCCGACAGTTTTGAAGAGTTCCTCACGGTACCGGCCTACGCCCAGCTTGAGGTGTAGCGCCGCTTCGAATGACGAAAGCCATGGGGGCGCGAACGCGTTCGTTGTAGCCGGCCTCGCTGAGGCCGGCTACCACGAAAGCGTTCGTGCGCCCCGTGGCGTTGGTCACTCGGAGCGGCGGCGTACAGCCGGCGCGACGCTACACCTCGAGCTGGGCGTAGGCAGGAACCGTGAGGAACTCTTCAAAGCTGTCAGCGAGGACGAGCTTGTTGAGCAGGTCGGCGGCCTTGCCAATCTGTTCCTTCTCGCGTCCGCCGAGCTTGGCAATTTCCTCGTCCAGGATCTGCGCGTACATCTCGCGGGTGATGGCACGTCCGTCGTCTAGCTTCGCGCCGCGATGAATCCATTGCCATAACTGCGCGCGGGAAATTTCCGCCGTGGCCGCGTCCTCCATCAGGTTGAAGATGGCCACCGCGCCGTTGCCGCGGAACCACGCCTCAATGTATTGCAGGCCGACGCTCACATTGTTGCGGAAGCCGTTCTCGGAAATCTTGCCGCCAGGAATCGTGAGGTCGCTGATTTGCTCGGGTTTGACGCTCACCTCGAGGCGCATCTTTTCCTTTTGATTCGGCCGGTCGCCAAGCACTTCGTCGAAGCAGCGCGTGGCCAGTTCCACGAGGTCGGGATGCGCCACCCAGGTGCCGTCGAAGCCGTCGTTGGATTCACGCTTCTTGTCCGCCTCGACCTGCGCCATGGCGCGGTCGTTGACTTCCTTGTCGCGCCGGCTGGGAATGAAGGCGGACATGCCGCCCATGGCGTGCGCCCCGCGGGTGTGGCAGGTCTTCACCAGCAATTCCGTGTAGGCGCGCATGAACGGCACCGTCATCGTGATCATGCTGCGATCCGGCAGCGTGAGATCCTTGCGCCAAGCCGTCTTCTTGATCGCGCTGAAGATGTAATCCCAGCGGCCGGCGTTCAGGCCGGACGAATGCTCGCGCAATTCGTAGAGGAATTCCTCCATCTCGTAGGCTGCCGGCAGCGTCTCGATCAGGCAGGTGGCGCGAATCGTCCCGCGCGGGATGCCAAGGTACTCCTCGGCATAATTGAAAACCTCGTTCCAGAGCCGCGCCTCGAGATGGCTCTCCATCTTGGGCAGGTAGAAATAGGGGCCCGAGCCGCGCGCGAGCAGCTCTTTCGCGTTGTGGAAGAAATAGAGGCCGAAGTCGAAGAGACTGCCCGACATCACCTCGCCATCCAGCGTGACGTGGCGCTCATTGAGGTGCCAGCCGCGTGGGCGGACGAGCAGCACCGCGGTCTTCTCCTTCAGCCGGTATTGCTTGCCCTCGGGGCTGTCGAACTGGACCGTCCGGCGCACGCCCTGCATCAGGGTCACCTGGCCCATGATGCAATTCTCCCAAGTCGGCGAGAGCGAATCCTCGAGGTCCGCCATGAAGCAGCGCGCGCCGGAATTCAACGCGTTGATCATCATCTTAGGCTCGGAGGGCCCCGTGATCTCGACGCGGCGATCCTGCAGGTCGGCCGGGGTCGACGCGACTTTCCATTCGCCCTCGCGCACCGCCTTGGTTTCGGGCAGAAACGTGAGCGGCTCACCCGCGGCCAGGCGCGTCGCGCGCTCCGCCCGCTTGCCCAGGAGCTCCTGGCGGCGCGGATTGAAGCGCGTTTGCAATTCCACCAGGAACGCCTGCGCGTCGGGCGTGAGGATCTGGTCGATGCCGGGAACGTTGCGATTAAGAATGGTCAATGTCTTGGACATGAATCGGGAGGATGGGAGTTGGCGGACGGGGTCGGAAACAGCCTGACCGGGAACGTCAGATTAACCACGCAAACCCGATTGCTGGCAAGTTTCTTTTTTTCGACAGGCGAGATGAAATTTCCACATCATGGAAAAGACATTTCGCGCTCAGAATGGCAAAAGGCGCAGCCGGGGCGCCAGTTCATTGCGCCAGCACGCGATAGAAAAACTCGGCGCCGCTGGCATTGGGATCGACCAGGCGCACGGTCGTTCCTTCATCCACCAAGGTGGCGCCGTTGACCGGGAGCCAGGTGCCGTAGGTCGTGAGTCCGGCGGAGCGGTAGAGCGTGTAATTGGTGACACCCGCCGACTTCACCACGCGCACGGTGGCTTGGGATCCGGTCACGTCCACGCTCTGCACCACGGGCGCGATCAGGGTGTCCTGATACTTGGTCATCTCGAGTTTGAGACCGTGATAGCTGGCGAGTTGCGTGGCGTTCAAAGTCGCGACCGGCAGATTGTTCTGCTCATCGGGATCGGCGTTCAGGTCGTAGAATTCCTCGTGTCCGTCCGCGAATTCGAGCAGTTTGAAGCCGGGACCATCCCGCAGGGTCTGGCCCGACGTGGCCGGCGTGAGGGTACCGCCGAATTGTTGGCTAAACGCGAAGCGACCGCTGTCGGCCGTGTTCTGGAGCAGCGGAAGCAGGCTCTTCGCATCGACCAGGTTCGCGGCTGGCTGCGTGGCGGCGGCGTTGATTCCCGCGAGCTCGAGGATGGTGGCATAGAGATCCACCAAGCCGACCGCCGCGGTGTTGTCGCGGTTTGGGTTTACAACGCCGGCGCCGGCGATGATCAGCGGAACACGCGTGCCGCCTTCATAGAGCGAGTCCTTGGCATGCGCACTGGAGTAGGGGGCCTGAATGACCTGCGGCGGCGTGCCGTTGTCACCCACAAAGATGACCGTGGTGCGCGTCAGGTCGACGACCGCGAGGATGCGCGCGATTTCCGTGTCCATCGCCTCACATGCGGCTTCGAAATAGGGTCGCTTGTCGAGACCCACCGTGGTGGGCAGCGCATCGTAGCTGTGCAAATCGTTGGGCGGTTTGTGAAACGGAGTGTGCGGCGCGTTAAAGGCCACCCATGCGAACCACGGGGCAGCGTTGTGCGCCTGGATCCACGCGACCACGTCATTGGTGGTGTCGGTCGTGGCATACGTGGTCACCGTGGCGCTCACGCCATCCGTCGTCTTGGTCCAATTGAAGTAGTCGGTCAGCGCGCCGGGCAATCCTCCGGCGTAGTGCGGCCATCCGCCGATGGTGTTCGGCGTGGCGGCCGTGCCCGCGCCGGCCGTGAGGTGCCATTTGCCGAACGAGGCGACGGTGTAGCCGAGCGCGGGATTGGCCGCGAAGGCGTCCGGCAGCGTGAACTCACTGACCTGAAGTTGCGGGCTGGTCGCGCCCTGCAAGGCCTGGCCGATTCCGGTGCGAAAGGGATGTCGTCCCGTCAGGATGGCGGCCCGCGTGGGCGAACACGTGGGATGCGCGTGCGCGTTCCGGAACAGCACACCCGCATTTTTCAGCGCGGAAACATTTGGCATCGGTGGCAGGCTGGCTCCGGCAACCGCCGTGAGGGGGAAACTGTCGGCCCCGAGATCATCGGCGATGATCAGCAGGATGTTATTCGCGGCGCGCGCGCCCGGCAGCGTGAGCAGCGCACCGGACAGCAGAAGCGCAACGAGGAGCCGTGGCAGGGTCGGGCGAAAGGACATGCGATCTGATCGTCAAACCCCCTCGCGGCCGGGAAGTTGCGCGGCATCGCATTGTTCCGAACCCGGCGGCGTCACCCTCGGAGCGACACTTTTTTCAAAACAAGCGAAGGGGAGCGGTCGGCGCGGAAACCTCGTCTGGCCGACGTGCCGGTAGCCGCGGCGCTTATACAAGGCCAGCGCCCGTGGATTGCCGGTGTACGCGTCGAGCCGGATCGAGGCGAAGCCGTGCTCGCGCGCAAATGCCTCCGCGAAATCCATGAGTGCTCGCGCCGCCCCGCACTGCTGCGTGGCAGGATCCACGCACAA
>JANMQT010000310.1:0-1584 GCA_031370675.1 Verrucomicrobiota bacterium | reverse complement strand
GCCCTTTCTGGATGCCGTCCTGCGCGAGTTGGAAATGCGCTGCGACGAAGGGGTCGTGCTCCGGCCGCATACCATTTTCTTTGGCGGCGGCACGCCTAGCGCGTTGACCGTGGCGCAAATGGAAACCCTGCTCGGCGGATTACGCGCGCGGCTCGACCTGAGCGAGCTGGTGGAATGGACCCTGGAGATGAACCCGGCCACGGTCTCGCTCGAGAAAGCCAGGTTGTTGCGCGAACTTGGCGTTAACCGAATCAGCATGGGCGTGCAGGCCTGGGACGCGCCGACGCTGGAAACGCTGGGTCGCGTGCACACGGCGGACCAGGCGCGCCACAGCTACGCGGTCCTGCGCGAGGCGGGCTTCGATAATGTGAATCTCGATCACATTTTCGGCGTGCCGGGACAATCGCCCGAGGCGTGGCGCGCCACGTTGCGCCAGACGATCGCACTGCGGCCCGATCACATTTCCGCGTACAACCTGACGTACGAGGAGGACACGGAATTCATGCGCAAATTCCAGCGCGGCGAATTCACCCAGGACGCCGACGCCGACGCGGATCTGTTCGAGCAGACCGCCGATTTGCTTGCGGGCGCGGGCTACGAGCCGTACGAGACCTCGAACTTCGCGCGGCCGGGCCACCGCTGCGCGCACAACCTCGCGTACTGGCGCGGACATGATTACCTCGGCCTCGGGCCAAGTGCATTCTCGACCGTGGGTGAGCACCGCTGGTCCAATGTGCGCGACACCGCGGCCTATACCCAGCGCATCCTCGCCGGGGAATTCGCGGCCGATTTTCACGAACCCGTTTCGCCCGACCTGCGGCGCCGCGAGAGCATCGCCTTCGGCCTGCGCACGAGCGACGGCGTGGAACGCGCGTGGCTGCAGCCTTGGGGCGCGCGCGTCGCGGAACTCGCCTCGCTCGGGCTGATTTCCACCGTCGGAGAACGCGTCGTGCTCACCCCCAAGGGTCGTCTCCTCGCCGATTCCGTGGCGGAGGAATTCCTTTAGCCACGAAGGCACGATGAACACAAAGGAGAAGGCGAATCGTGGAACAATCCAAAATCCAAAATCCAAAATCCAAAATCGAGGACACTCCCGCCGTCCTGACCGTTTCCGAGCTCACCGGCATGGTGCGGTCGCTGCTCGAGATTGAGATCGGCGACGTCTGGGTCGAGGGCGAGGTGTCGAATTTCCGGCGGCAATCCTCGGGGCATCTCTACTTCACGCTCAAGGACGAGCACAGCCAGCTCACCTGCGTGATGTTTCGCGGCGCGGCGGCTGCCGGCGGCCGCCTGCTCGCCGACGGCAACCGGGTGCAGCTGCATGGCGCGGTCACCGTTTACGAAGCGCGCGGACAATACCAGCTCATCGTGAAGGTCGTGCAACCGCTCGGACGCGGCGCGTTGCAGGCAAAATTCGAGGCGCTGAAGGCGAAACTTTCGGCTGAGGGACTCTTCGACCCGGCGCGCAAGAAACCGATTCCGCGCTTCCCGGGCACCATCGGCATCGTGACCTCGCCCACCGGCGCGGCGCTGCAGGACATGCTCCAGATTCTCGCACGGCGCGCTCCGTGGGTGCGCGTGCTG
>JANMQT010000305.1:0-7423 GCA_031370675.1 Verrucomicrobiota bacterium | reverse complement strand
TCCTGCTGCATGCGGTCGAGCTCCGGTTTTTCCTCGGTGGCGCGGAGCTGGTGGACGGCCTTCGCCATCTTCTCGAGCTCGGGGAGCTTGGAGAGCTGCTCAAAGGAAAAGCGTTTCTTGGCGGGGTCGAGCCCCAGCTTCTCGGCGAGCGGACGGTGACCGACCAGGATCATCGGTTCCTTTTTCCAGTCGTGCGACTCGAGTAGCATCGAGATGACAAACTCGTTCGGCATCCACGTGTGGCCATCGAGGGCCTTGAAGGTCGAAAGGCCGGTGATGCGCAGCATCGACTCGCGCGCGAACGTGTCCATCGGCTTGCGGCGGCCGTTGTCCTGGAGGGCGAGCTTGCCGAATTCCTGGAAGTCGCCGCTAACCAGATCCGCCGCCGGGAGCAGGCGCAACGCCGGGAGGCAAGCGATCACGACGATTGCCAGGTGGCCAAGCCATCCGAATTGACCAAATGAAGAACGGAGTGATGGGCGGGTCATGGGATCGGAGGGGTGCGTGAGAGCAAAGAAATTAGCGGCCGCCCTTTTTGGGCCTTTTTGCCGGGGGCATACTGGGCTTGGTGGCACCTGCCGTGGCGAACTTCGGCGCGGGGCGCAAATAGAACAGCATGAAAATGCCGCTGCAGATCAACAGCGAACCCATCCATTTTAAGGACCAGCCGGGATCGCGCAAAATCTGGACCGAGCTCTGGTTCAGATTCTCGGGGTTCCACGAGGCCTGAGAGACCTTGTAGGTCAGGCCCGTGAACGTGTACGGAATTCCCGCCGGAAAATTAAACGGGTTGTTCATGAACGCGAATCCGGTCGCGCTCTGGCCGGCTCGATCCGTCACTCGCACCGTGCTCTTGAAGCCGGCGGGCGAATCATTGCCCTCGTTGCGCTCCACCTCAAAATTCATCAACTCCAGCCCGATCGGCAGCGGCTCGAGACGGTAGCCATAGGTGAACAGCACGGGACGCGGCTGGGTCGGCAGGCTCACGCGCCATCCGCCCGGCACCCATTCTTCATGCACTTCCGCGCCCTTGCTGAGCCGCACGCGCACACCCTCGGTCATGGTCGCCATGCCAGCCTTCGGACCCTTCTTTTCCACGGCGGGCGCGAACTTCGTGAACTCAACTGCGCGCGGCAACGATTCCACCGCAGTCAACGTCCAATCGGCCCAGCCGGTGTTAATCGACTCGCCCGGCTTGAGCACACCTTTCAGCGGCGCGGCCGTCGCCGACGCGCGCAACTCGTAGGTCATCGCGCCGTCCGGTGCGACAAACACCAGCGCCTGATTGTTGCCGGGAGCGACGGGTGCCGCTTCGGTGGCCGCGAGCGGGGAATCGGAGTCCGAAGCCACCGGGAGCAGGCCGAAGATCGTGACGAGCACGGCGGGATTGCGCGGCACGTCCGACGCGGTCGCGGGCTTGCCATCCTTCATTTCGAAATCCGGCCAGAAATTCTCGATCCGAATCTTGAGTCCGCTGCCGCTGCCGAGTTCCTCGTCGCGTCCCTTGTCGGCCACGGGATCAAATTCATACGTCGCCCCGCGCCAGGTCACGGCGAGCTGGCGCTGGTTCATGTCGGCGGTGAGGGCGAGCTTCGCGCCGCTTGGCGCGGTGCCGGGAACCGGCTTGGTCACTTGTTCGCCGGCTTTCTGCGCGAAAACCATGATGGCTTCATTCACCGTGCCGGGCGGGGGCTTGGTGGCGTCGGCGGTGCCCGGTGGGGCGGCGCTCCCGGCGGCCTCCGAGGCTTTGGGCAGCGGCCGCAGGCGCACGGCCGCCATGCCGAGATCGAGCGCATTGTTCTCCGGGTTTTCGTCGGCGAGCAGCCACCGATCCATCGCCTGGCCGAGCCGGGCCGAGACCAGCTTGATGTGCGCGGCGGGCTTGGCGGCTGGGTCATCCGACGGCTTCGGTTCGAGCGAGGCGGCGAGTGTCGGCGCATAGTCCACGAGTTCGATCTGATAGCCGCTGGCCGTCATGCCCATGTTCCAGGGCCGCTGGCTGGTGGGTTTGCGGCCGATGATTTCGACGGGCCAGCCGAGCGAACGCGCGCCGTCCTGCTGGAGGTGCAGGATCTTTTCATCGATGACGAGCTGGTTGTTTGGCGGCCGATCCTTGAAGAGCGTCATGGTGCCCTCGATACCCCACGTCCGTCCGATGTAAGACCCGATGAGCAGGGTGATGATGCCGAGGTGCGTTACGAGGAAGCCTGTGTGATGACGTTTCCAGGGCCAGCGCGAAAGCGCGGCGCAGAGAAGATTCAGGCCGAGAAAGAACAGCCAGAAGTTGAACCACCACGCTCCGTAGACGTAGGCGCGGGCCACCTTCGCATCGAAGGTGGATTCATAGAGCGTGCCTGCCACGCTGCCGATGATCAGCACCGAGATCAGGATGACCGCGAGCCGGACCGAGGAGAAAAATTTGAAAAGCGTGACGAGGCCGCGTTCCGGCAGGGAACGGGTGGCAACCGCCGGGTTCGGCGGGGCGGTACGGGGCACGGGGGCCGGGGAAACAGGCGGCATGACGACAAGGAAACAGCGCGGACGTGGGCTCTCCCCCGACTGTGGCCGAACGGGCAGGGGCATTCAACCCCGTCGCGGCGATTTTTCCCGAGGTTTGCGCGGGCCGCCGCGCTAATCGTTGGCGGTATCCGGATTGCGCGGAATCTTCGCGTAGGGGAGCCGGGCTCCGCCTAGAATGAAGGCATCGGCGCGGATGTTCAGCGGCGCCGTGTAACCTACGGTGGCGGAGATGCCGACGATGTCGTCCTGGTCGACGCCGTCGCCGGAAATGCCCACGGCCCCTACCAACACGGGGACGCCGTCTCCGCGGATGCGATACAGGGGGAAACCGCCGGGAAAAACCGTGATGCCGTTGGGGAGGTTGGGGTTGGGAGCATAACCCGCGGGCGGCGGAAACGAAAATTGCAACTGGAGGCCGTTGAAGCTGATCGCGCCGTTCAGGGATTGTTCCGGGCCGTAGATCGACGGGGGATTGGCGTTGAGTCCGGGCGGGTAGAAGTCCTGCGCGAGGAAACCGACCGTACGCGAAGACTGGGCGACCTGCGCGCTGGAAAAGAACAAGGCGGTGCGTCCCTTTTGCACCGCCACGTCGAAGCTGAACATCGGCGCGTTCGGCGTGCGGAAGGCCGCCAGCACCGGCGCGGGTGCGCCGTCGACATTGGGATTGCCCACGACGGTGACCCAGCATTGCATCGGCACGCCGACGGGGAAACGGATCGCGCCGCGGGTCGTCGAGGCTCGCAGGGCGCCGTTGGCGACGATGTTATGCACCTCGGCAGCCGACAGCCGGGGCACCCCGTTGATCAGTCCCGGATTGGGATCGGCAATAATCGGGTAGTAGTAACTTCCGGTCTGTCCGTTGAACGTTTCTGTGGTGAAGACCGGTTGCGGGGGCGCCGCCATCGGCGTGTAATTAAAGGCGGGCAGGCCACCGCCGGCGGGGATCACCACCGCGTTTCCGGGCAGGGTCGCGAAAGGAATCACCGTTGCGGCCTGTTGTGCCGAGGCCAGCACATACGGGAAACGAATGCCGTCGATGATGATGTTGTTGGCGGTGATGGCCGGCGACGGTTGGAAGCCGATGGTACCCGCGACCGCGACCGCTTCCTCGTTATTTTGGCCGGCGATTTCATTTTTCAGCTCGAGCGTGAAGGCGTCGTTGATCTCCTGGGCCACCGTGGGGTTCGGGATCGGGTAAACGCCAATGCCGCCCACCATCGTGCCGTTTTTGTAAAGCGAGGCGCTGGAAGAACGGCCGCTCAGGCGGGTATTCGGCACGCCAAAGCCGAGTGAGGCGGGCACCGAGCCATTGTAGGGCGGGAACGCATCCCTGCCCTTGAAGCGGTTCACGTCGGAGCGAAAGATGTTTACCAAATCCACGGTCAGCCAAAGGTTCGAAAAGGCCACGCCGACGAGCGGGCCACTCGGGCGGTTCTTGATCCCGGGAGGAAAATTTTGCTGGATGATGAACTGGGCGGTGCGCGAGCTGAGCGCGCTTTGGTCGCTGCTGAGAAACGAGGCCGTGCCAGCCTCGCGGACAGCTGCGCCCACGGCCAGATAAATGCCCGGAACCGGGGTGGCTCCGCTCACCGACCAGACGGCGAGGACGATGCCGTTATTGTCGACGATCGCGATGACCGCCTGCGGGGAAATTTCCAGCGCGCGGCTGACTGATTGAGAGAGGATGATTTGGACGTCCGTGAGCGTGAGCTGCTGCTGCGCATCCGCGCGCAGCGGAAGCAGCGCGGTGAGCAGCGCGGCGAGGAATGGGAGAAACTTCAGTCGCATAAGACGAAACAAATCTCCTAACGGATATCGGGGAGCGCGCGGCAATGGCAAGAACATTCAAGCCGGAATCGCGGCGCGGCGTGACGGCCGCACCGGGGCCTGCTACGCTGCCGCATGCGGGTGCGAATGCCGACCGACTGGATTCTTCTTCCCCTCGCGTTGATGACCCTGCCCCTTTCTCCACTTGCCGCGGCGGAAGCGACGCCCGCGGCCGGCCTCGATCCCGTCCTGCAGGCAAGTCTCCAGGCCCTGGCGGAGCGCTTTGACGGCGACGCCGGATTCTACGTGCGAAATCTTCGCGATGGCCGGGAGGCGGCCTGGCGGGCCGATGAATTGTTCCCGACCGCCAGCATGGTGAAGGTGGCGATTCTCGGCAAGCTCTGCGCCGATCTCGACGCGGGACGGATGCAGTGGGGCGACGAGCTGACCTACGATCCGGCGCGGAGCAACTACGAGGCGGGTGACGATCTGCTCGCGAAGTTTCGGCCCGGCGAAAAGCTGTCGCTCGAGCATCTGGTCGCGTTGATGCTTTCCTTCAGCGACAACAATGCTTCGCTCTGGCTGCAGGATCTGGCCGGGGGCGGGACCGCGATCAACGACTGGCTCGCGGACAAAGGTTTCATGGAAACTCGCGTGAACTCCCGCACTGCCGGCCGCGGCGCCGACCGCACCAAACTCGGGTGGGGCCAGACCACGCCGCGTGAAATGGCGGAGCTCATGGTTCGCCTCACGCGCGGGGAACTGACCTCGGCGCCGACCGCCGACCGCGCCCACCGGATGCTCGGGCGATCTTTTTATGGCGATGAGGCACTCTCGGTCATTCCCGCCACCGTGCAGGTCGCGTCGAAGCAGGGATCGGTCGATCGTTCCCGCTCGGAAGTGATGCTCGTGCACGCGCCCGGCGGCGACTACGTTTTCTGCCTCATCACGAAGAACCAGCGGGACGAGCGTTACCAACCCGACAATGCCGGCCACGTGCTGCTCCGCGAAGCGTCCAGAATTGTTTGGGAACAATTCGGCGCCGTTGACCCGGCGCGTTGAGGGAATCGCGTCCGCAGCGAACGCAAAAAAAAATATGCGCCCCGGATGGAGCGCATATCTTGTGAGACCGAATCAAGGCCCGAAGGCCGGGGGCTTACTGGCAGCAAGCACCGCCGTCGCAGCACTGGGCGCCCGGCGTGCAGCAGCTCGAGGCTGCCTGTTCACGCGGCGCCGCGGTGGCGATGCCGACCACCGTCAAGACGATGGCAGCACGGGCGGCGAGAGAGATTTTCGTTTTCATATTTTGGTACTTTTTCAATTGGCAGAAAACAGGTGACGACCGGCGGAATCGCCGGTCCCGGCGCGGAGACTTCACCCGCCCCGCGGCGGGGGCACGGGCGGTTCCTCCGCGCGGCTCGCCGCGCGCCAGGAAACGAGGGGAAACGTCGAAATTTGGGCGCGCTCGATCGCGGGCTGCCGCGCGGATTGCTCCGCCAGCAGCGCGGGGAGCAGCAACGGACAATCCGCACAACCTGCGCCTCCCGTCGGGCCCGACGGCGGGCAGTGGTCGCGGTGGGCCGCCGTACGCGCATCCGCAGAAACGCAACGCGGCATTCGCTCGGAGCTGACGTGCGCCAGCGCGAAAAGTCCGACGTGTGCCACAAAAAAGATGGCCAGCAGAAAGCTGGTGCAGCGCGTGGCCATGACGGGAGTCTGGCGGGTTTTGCCGGCGGGGCAACCGGCGAGTGCATCCCCGCGCCTCCGCACCCGTCACCCGCCTGTTCGTCAGACGGCCGCGGCGGCGAAATTGGAGCGGTTCCGCGATGCAATTCGGGAGATTCTTCGAATTGAGTCTTGCCAAGGAGGGCTCAATAAAAATATGCCTGAGGCGCGCGATGGCTTGTTTTCTTCCACCGTATCTCAATCTCCCGCGTTCGCGGTGGTTGAATGGCCTTGTTTTGATCGGCTGCGCCACGCTGGTTTCGTCGGCCGCGCGGGGCGAAGAAGCGGAGACACCCGCGAAGCCGCAGAAGTATGATGTGGTCGAGCCGACCTCCCCGTCGCAGTTCAATCCGGACCCGGGCGGGCGGCAGGCGCCGATCCAATCAACGAGCCCGCGGGTCGTCCCGTTGCCGAGTTTGTTCGAGCCGATCGTTCCCACGAAGTCGGCGGGGTTTGCCGATGATTTGCCGCCCCGTTCGCTGAGCCTGCCGCGGAGGACGTTGGAAATGCAGGATCGGCGGCTCGGTTTCAAATTTGAAGATCCGGAATACCGCCAGACGAATCAATCCATCGGCCTGCTGCCGGGCTTTACGCCCATGACCGATCGCTGGCGCCTGCCGGGGAGCGGCCTGGGCACCGCGGCGTTCCCCCGTTATGGCAATCCGCGCCTCGAGCAGCCGTACGGGAGCTACCGCATCTATTCCACGTTCGATCCGTTCAAGCCAAGTTTGTTGAAGGGCGATTTTCCGATCATCGGAGAGGACATTTTTCTGAACATCACGATCATCGACCAGTTCGAGATCGAGGCCCGGCGCGTGGCGACGCCAAGCGGCGTGAGCACGGCCCGGCCCTTTGGCTCGGAGTTCTTCGGTCGCGGCGACGGGTTTATCATTTCGAATAACGTTTCGGTCACGCTTGAGCTGTTCAAGGGCGAGACCGCATTCAAGCCGGTGGAATGGGCTCTGCACATCACGCCCGTCTTCAACGTGAACTACGTGGATCTGAAAGAAAACGTCGTGAAGCCGGATCCGCGCGGGTCGAATTCGAACACGTATTTCATTCCGCCGGGCGTGACGCCGGGAACGATCCGCAATCCCGGTGACATCGGCTTGTTTTTCGGACGGTACTTCATCCCGACCTCGGTTGACCTGTCCGGCACGAGCTACACGCGGCGCTTCCGCAACTCGGTGAACCTGCAGGAGGCGTTCTTCGAGTTCCACCTCAAGGACCTCAGTCTCGCCTACGACTTTCTCAGCTCGAAGTTCGGCCTGCAGCCGTTCAACGCGGACTTCCGCGGCTTCATCTTCAACGACACGAACCTCGGCGTTCGCATCTTCGGCAATTACAAGAGCAACATTTACCAGTACAACCTCGCGTACTTCTCGATGCGGGAGAAGGACACTTTCTCGAA
>JANMQT010000232.1:0-2962 GCA_031370675.1 Verrucomicrobiota bacterium | reverse complement strand
TTCAAACAAAGAATTTTTATGACGACGCCGATCCCGATGATGTCATCGGCACGATGGAATGCTTCCACAGTCGACGAGTGCTGCCGGTGGCAGAGGGGGCCGTGCTGCGGATCGCGAGTCCCGTCAAAGGGCTCCACAAGTGGGGCAGCGGGCCAGCCGCGAGCAGCTGGCACGCGCACTGGTATCCCATGGCACGTTACGCCTACGACATCGTGAAAGTGGACGACAACCATGGCGAACTTCAACCGGGCACCGACGGAAAGAGGAACGCGGATTCGTTATCGTGGGACGACGAAATTCACTCGGCCAGCGATGGAAAGGTGATCTTCGTGCACGATTCCGAGGTGGACCATTTGCCCGATGCCGCGCTTACCCCGCCCATCGTCCATCCCGGAACCGCGAATGAGATCATTATTCGGGACGGAAACACGCGATATCTTTACGCCCACGTGAAGCAGGGCTCGGCGCGCGTCGCGGTCGGTGACCACGTGACGACTGGGCAAGTCATCGGCTTGGTCGGCAACAACGGTCATTCGTCGGGCGCGCATCTGCACTTCGGCGTCTTCACCCACGAACCGATTGGGACAACGAACGCGGTCGGAGTGCTCCGCCCCCTAGCGGTCAGCGTCTCGCCGAGAACCGTCGCGGTGCCCGTCGACGGAGCCTACTTGGATACCCCCTGAGAATCTGGCGGTTTGGGAATGCGTAGTTCTGAATGCGTTCCACAGTTCTGAATGCGTTCCACAGCTTTGCATTTGACAAATGAACCTCGACCAAGGCGCGCTCCGATTCAGTTAAGGGCACACGCCCCCACACCCGCAGTTGAAGCACGCACCAGGCACCGTCGATTCCAATGCACTGTGGGAGTAGCGCAACAGATTAGAGATTCCTCGATTCCTAGCCATCCAAAGAGAGTCTACGTTCCGTTCAGGCCGCTTGTCTGAGTAAATCCACCTGTTTCAACCAGGTAACGACCTGATTCCATTTGGCTATCGTTAGGGTCGCCACGTCCGTGGCGATGACGTAGCCAATTCGAACCTCGGTTCGATTGCCCGCTCGCGCTCCGCGAGCTCGTCCGCATACGCGAAGCGCAAATCGCAAAGCCCGCCAGCGGCCATCGGCGCACGAAAGAACGGATCGATCCGTCGCATGCATGCGTCCATTCGGCCCTCGGCTCCCGTAAAAACGCGGCGGATTGCGGGAACATGCCCCCGCCCGACCCATGGCGCGCGAAGGTCGGCTATGAAGTGTCATTCTTTGTATTTGTTGCCGCTGGTCTTTTTGGCGGCTGCTTGTGATCGCGCACCTCAGGCTTCGGCGCCGGCGGCTCAGACAACGCCTGCCCCTGCCGCCCCGGGGATCAGCACGGCTGATGGTGTTGCAACTGCCGACACGCGATTGGCCGAACAGGAGCGGGCGCTTGCCGAACGCGAACGACAATTGCGAGAGCGCGAAGGGGCGCTCTCGGAGCGCGAGCGCGCCGCCGAGGCAAAGCTTATTGCGGGTGAACGCGCTGCGCTCGATGCCAGACGGCGTGAATCCACTCGCGCCAGTGAAATTGGAACACGTCCACGGCGCGCCGTCGTTCGAGGACCGCAAACCTTTGAGATTTTCTACGATCGCCTAGGGGAAGACGGCGATTGGATTGAGTCCGAGCAATACGGTTTTGTATGGCAGCCCACGGTGAGCCGCAACGGAAGCTGGCGACCTTACAGCGAGGGCCGCTGGGCCTACACCGACGCCGGGTGGACGTGGGTTTCGACGGAGCGATTTGGCTGGGCCACCTATCACTACGGCCGTTGGACGCGCCTGCGGAACATTGGTTGGGTCTGGGTGCCGGGCGAACAATGGGCTCCCGCTTGGGTATCCTGGCGCACCAGCGATCGTTATGTGGGCTGGGCACCGTTACCGCCCGAAGCGCACTTCGAACGGGGGCGCGGGATTCACACCGCGGCCGACGTGGAATATGACATCGGGCCCTCCCAATACTCCTTCGTGACCGTAGAACGATTGGGTGCGCCTTCGCTGCGGGGAGTGACCATCGAACCGAACGAAAACATCGTGATCATTCGAGAGACGCGCAACGTTACGAATATCGCGGTGCAGGAAAACGTGATCGTGAATGAGGGCCCACGCTATGACACCATTCGGGGCCGACTGGAACAGCCGATTGAGCGTAGGCGCCTCGAGCGGCGCGGGGAGATTTCGGAGTCCGCCGGACCGGCTGCCACCATCGTAGCCGGGGCGGTAGCCGTTTTCGCCCCGGAAATCCGCCGCGCCGAACGAACCGACCGTCCGGAGCGTGTGCGTGAACGCGTAACGCGGGTCGAGGTCGATCGTGGCTGGGCCGACCTGCGCGAGTCTCAGACGGCGCAGCAAGAACGTGCGAGAATGCGCGCGGAATCGCCGGAAGCCGCGCAGGCGACTCCGCTCGCGCAAAATCCGCCCGCACCTTCCGTCCCCGCCGTCGAGCCCAGTCGTGCACCGTCTGCCACCCCCACGCTGACGAGGGTTGCGCCCACCGGTATCCCGACGAGTTCGCCAACGCCACCGTCCACTCCCGTCCCGAGCGCGAGGCCGACTTCAGCTTCCCCAACGGCCGCCCCCACGCCGGTAAAAGTTCCCCCCACGGTTGCCCCAACCAGCACGCCAACGCCACCTGCCACCGCCGTTCCCACCGCGAGGCCGACATCAGCTCCGCCAACGGCCGCCCCCACGCCCAATCCGGCAGCAACCACGCCTTCGCCCACCCCCGCGTCGTTGGGGGAACCACGCCGATTGCCGCCGAGCGGAGGGGAAACGACACCGACGCCCGAGCCTCCACCGGGCCGATAACGAGATCGCGTGCAAATCTAAAACCCACCGGCTCGCGAATACCTTTAAGATGACGAAGGAGTTTGTCCGGCCCCGCATCGCTGTCACGGCGGGATAGAAGTGATCATCAGCGAGGCGGCTTTCTGCC
>JANMQT010000153.1:0-4329 GCA_031370675.1 Verrucomicrobiota bacterium | reverse complement strand
CCGACGCAAATGGCGGCCGCGAACGCCCAGCTCACCGGTGCGTTGGGCCGGCTGATCGCTGTGGCAGAAGCCTACCCGCAGCTCAAGGCGGATCAGGGCTTCCTTCGGCTCCAGGACGAGCTAGCCGGCACTGAGAATCGGATTGCGACGGCGCGCAACGACTACAATCAGGCAGTGCAGACCTACAACGCTTACATCCGGACCTTCCCGCAGGCCCTCACGGCCAAGGTGACCGGAGCAAAGGCGCGGACTTACTACGAGGCGGCTCCTGGGTCCGAGACCGCGCCGACGGTGGATTTCGGTACGAGCAAGCCGGCGGCGGCGTCACCGCGAACTCCGTAAGACTCGTATTGGACTTGACACCGGTTCGGCCCATAGTGTAGATAGAGAGAAGAAGCATTCTCGCAGGGCCGACAATAGCTCCCTGCGCGGCTCGCCACATCTACGAGGCGGGCTTACTCATTTCCAACGCTGGAGAGAGTCATGAAAAGAATTCGGTCTTTGCTGTTTTCACTGCTCCTGCTCGTAGTCGTGAGCGGTAGCGCCCTTGCACAGACGCGGGTGGTAAGCGGCCGCGTCACTGCTGAAGCGGGTGGCGAGCCGATAGTCGCGGCGAGCATAGGTGTCGTCGGCACTACGTACGGCACCTACACCGACGATCAGGGTCGCTTCACTGTGTCGGTCCCCAGCGGCCCCGCAACACTGCGAGTTCGTCGCATCGGTTACACTCAGAAGGTCGTGGAGGTGCCAGCGTCGAGCAACGAGCTGACAGTTGCCCTGGCGCGTGACGTTCTCCAGCTGGAGACACAGGTCGTCACCGGACAAGCCACCAGCGTTTCGAGTCGAAACATCGCGAACTCGGTGGCGGTCGTGAGCGGTGAAAAGCTCAACCGCGCACCCGCTCAGGCGCTCGATCAGGCGCTGCAGGGTAAAGTTCCCGGAGCAGTGATCACGTCGAACTCCGGCGCCCCGGGCGGTGGAACCCAGATTCAGCTCCGCGGCGTCACATCGATCAACGCGAACTCCAGCCCGCTCTATGTAATCGACGGTGTGGTCGTGAATAACACCGCGATCCAGAATGGACTGAACGCGATATCTGGTGCCGCTGGTGGAAACTTCGCCTCGAACCAGGACCAGCAGGTCAATCGCATCGCCGACATCAACCCACAAGACATCGAGACGATCGAGGTTCTGAAGGGAGCTTCGGCCGGCGCGATTTACGGATCCAGGGGGTCCAACGGCGTCATCGTGATCACGACCAAGCGCGGCACCGTCGGGAAGCCCCTCGTCAATTTAACGCAGAGGTTCGGCACGCAGGCGCTCAGCAACAAGCTCGGATCGCGCTGCTTCGGGTCCGGTGCTGAGGTCGACGCGGCCGGTTACGACTCGACCGGCTTTGGCGCGGCACCAGTGAAATGCCGTGATTATGAGGAGGAGCTGTACGGCCGAAAGGCGCTATCCTATGAAACGGATCTTTCTGTTCGCGGGGGCACCTCGACTGGTGGTACCACTTATTTCCTGGCTGGAACCGTGCGACACGACGCGGGAATCCAGGTCAACACGCAATACAACAAGCAGTCGCTACGCGCCAACCTCACCCAGCAGGTCGGGAGCGCCCTCAGCGTTCGCGTAAACAGCGAGATATTTCACACGCTCACCGAGCGCGGGCTGAGCGGTAACGACAACAACGGTGTCGCACCATACACGATCATTTCCTCGACGCCGTCCTTCTTTGATTTTCGTCCGGTCAACGGCGTATATCCGGCAAACCCGTACCTTCCAGTTTCGACCAACCTTCTTCAGGACGCCGATTTGATACGCACTCCTGAAAACGTGTACCGTTTGCTTGGAAGCGCTGCGGCAGATTGGAATGTTTTCTCGACCCAGAAACAGAGCCTGACGTTCTCGCTTCTGGGAGGCGTCGACTCCTACGCCGATCAGAGCAAGGTCTACTCGCCGCCGCAGCTTCTATTCGAGCCCCTCGACGACGGATTGCCCGGTACCGTAGTGAACGCCCAGGGCAACGTGGTCACAGCTAACCTCAACAGCACGCTGATCCACAAGTTCTTTGCGGCGCCGTTCACGGCTACGACTTCCATCGGTCTCCGTCAGGGACGACAGAACCAGCAAATCACGACGACAACGGCTCGCGGTCTGCCACCAGGGATCACAAGTGTGCCGTCGGCGCTGCAGACGTTCAATAACGAGTACCTGCAGGTCGACAAATCCCTGTCGTATTTTGCGCAGGAAGAATTCCTGACACTGGGAGAAAGGCTTTTACTCACAGCGGGAGTGAATTCAGAAAGGTCCAGCGTGAATGGTGACGACAAAAAATTCTATGCCTACCCCAAGTTTTCTGCGTCGTATAACGTCCCCTATCTCCCGAGGTTTACGGACAACCTCAAGCTCCGTGTTGCTTACGGCCGTGCGGGCAACCTTCCGCCCTACGGCTATAAGTTCACCGAACTTTTCGTTAACCCGAATGACAACGTGCTCGGTGGTATTCAGTCGAATGTCATCGGCCTGCCCACCATTCACCCGGAAACTTCTTCCGAGCTGGAGGGCGGGATTGACTGGGCGCTTCTGAATTCAAGGGCGCAGCTTTCAGTCACTCAATTCCGCAAGCAGGTGGATGATCTCATCTTGAGCGCGGCGGTTTCTCCGTCTACCGGTTTCACCAACAAGATTATCCAATCGGGAAATCAGCTTGTGAATCATGGTACGGAGGTCGGGTTGAGTCTGAACTTGCTCCAGTCGGAGCGGTACAGCTGGATCTCCAACACCACCTACTCGCACACCCGCGGCAAGGTCACTCGTCTTTCGGTGCCGCCGTTCCTTACGGGTGGCTCTTTCTCCACGACTTACGGTCGTGGTCGTATCGAGCAGGGCAAGTCGCCAACGCAGGTCTACGTTCAACTGGGTTGCAAGATCCCCCTCACTGCGTCTGGCCGGTGCAGGGACAAACTCTACGGTACATACGGTGACTTCCAGCCCGATTACCAGATGGGGTTCTCCAACGACATTGGCGTTGGGCCAGTGCGTTTCACGAGCTTGCTCGACTGGCGGAAGGGCGGGAGGGTCATCAACCTCACCAACAATTACTTCGATTTGGGTGGTCTCGCGCGCGATACTGCGGCCTCGACGGCGCGGCTTCGTTATCGCGCCGGCTTGCCGGTATACGCCGAGAACGGCACGTTCCTCAAGCTGCGTGAATTAACGGTCTCCTACGTTCTTCCCCGGTCACTCGCCAGCAATCTTCTCCGCGGTCAGGCCGAGGACGTCCGTCTCGAGTTCAGCGGAAGGAACTTAAAGACCTGGGCGCCGTATACAGGTCTGGACCCCGAAGTTTCGAACTTCGGGAGCCAGAACATCCGTCAGGCGCAGGATGTAACACCGTTCCCGCCCAGCCGGCAGTTCTTCTTCTCCATCATCGCGAACTTCTAGGCCGCATACTCATCCATGACATATATCATCAAAAAGCACCTAGCCGCTCTCGCCTGTTTGACGCTGGCGATTGGAGCCTGCAAAGATTCGACATCCGTCGGGGACCTCAACAATCCCTCGCTTGGATCAGTCAGTGGAGCGTTGACTCCGGGAAACCTCCAGCTACTCATCACCGGGATTCTCGACCAGGAGCGCCGGGCCGTCGACTATCCATTCCTGGTCTTTCCGGGAACCATGTCGCGCGACATCTGGCGTCTGGACAATTCCGAGTCGCGGTTCCTGACCGAGACCCTTGAACTTCCACCCAGTCCGGGCGGGTTCCTCGCCCGTGGCTACACGCCGTACTTCATTGCCATTCGGGCCGAGAACAATCTTCTCGATGCGGTACCGAAGGCCACCGTGGAATTCAGCGCCGGCGACAAGGCCGCGATCAGCGGTTTCGTGCGGACCCTCAAGGCGCAGGAGTACTATCGCGCGCTGGAAACGCGGGACACGCTGGGCATTCCGATCGCCGTCAAAGATCAGAACGTGGTGGCGCCAATTGCCTGCAAACCGGCCGTGCTCGCGTATCTCTCGTCGCTGCTGGACTCCGCCTATACCGATCTTCAGGCGGCGCAGACTGGTGGGACGACAACTTTTCCCGCGACGCTTCCTTCAGGTTGGACTTCGATCGGTGGCGACTACAGCCTGATTGCGAACCAGATCAGGTACAACCGCGGGCTGAAGGGTAAAATCGATGTTTATCGCGGGCTTGCTGGTAATACGGCCAGCTTCGCCACGGCGAAGACCGCTCTCGACATCGCGCTTGCCGGCGATCCAGCTACCGCGGCTTCACTCGCAGCCGGACCGTACTATCAATACAGCACGGCGTCGGGCGAAGCACCG
>JANMQT010000197.1:0-34650 GCA_031370675.1 Verrucomicrobiota bacterium | reverse complement strand
GCCACCCATGAATTCGGCCATGTGCTCGGCCTGGCGCACGCCGATCAGACCGGTCCGCCCGCGGTCATGAAAGGTAACTATGCCGACGTCAGCGAAACTCTTCAGCAGGACGACATCAACGGAGTGCAAGCCATTTATGGCGTCTACAATGCGCCGACGCCCACGCCGACTCCGACGCCGGTACCGCTCGACGGACAGTCACTCGCGGGCGCGATTGCGCACATCTACAGCAGCCCGGGTGAACCGGTGGGCCACGGCGCCGAGGCAACGATCAATGCCTCGAATGGTTACGCGGGCGCGGTGTATCGGCGCGAGACAGACGGCGTCGGGCGCATACTGCATCGCTTCATCTTCGCACAGAACGGTGTGACGGGATCCGGCGAGTGGGTCTTTAGTTTTGCTCTGCCTGCGGGCCAGGATCTCGCGGATGGAACCTATGACATCACGGCTCCCGACCAGGCGAACGCCCTGCGGCCATTCATTGTGGCGAGCCTTGAGAGTGGGTACTCGACGGTCGGATTGAGCGCGCAGGTCGTGCTGCAGGGCGTGACCTACGCGAGCCCGGGAGGCAATCTCACGGCCGTCGCGGCCGACTTCCGCATTACGCAATCGACCTCGGGCGCGAATCCGAAATTCCTGGCCGGTCAGCTCCGCTTCAATACGCCTGCCATCCCGCTGCCCCGCGCAAAGATCGTCAATCTCTCGACGCGCGTATTCGTTGGCACCGACGCGGCACAGGCGATTGCCGGATTCGTCCTGCGCGATCCGTTTGCGGTTGGCAAACAGGCGCTCGTCCGGGTGCTCGGTCCCGCGCTCGTCCCGAACGGGGTCACGGGCGTGCTCGCGGATCCGGTCGCGAACCTCTACTCCGGGTCCACGGTGATTTTGAGCAACAATAATTGGGCCGAAGGCATTTCGATCCCGTCGCAGGCACCCATCGTACAGATCGGGTTGGAACCGCCGGGGCAATCCGAAAGCGTCCTGCTGAACCGCTTTAACAACGGCGGCTACACGGCGATCGTGGGTGGCTTCCCCGTGGACGGCGTCCCGGGCACCGGCGTTGCCCTCCTCGAGGTGTACGACTTGGAAATCGGCAGCGCGGCGTCGCTGATCAATGTCGCGACGCGAGGCCAGGTGGGCACGGGCGGAAACGTCATGATCGCCGGCTTTGTGATCCAGGGTCCGGGCACCAAGAAGGTGATCGTGCGCGCCATCGGCCCATCGCTGACCGCGGCGGGCGTGACCGGAGCCCTGCAGAATCCGGCGCTGACGCTTTACAATTCTGCCAGTCAGGTCATCGCTCAGAACGATGACTACGGACAAAACACCCCGGGCGATCTGGCCGCGATCGTCGCGAAGAATCTCACCCCGACCGATGCGCGCGAGTCGGTGATCTACAAGGTGCTCGCCCCGGGTGCGTACACCGCGATCGTGAGCGGCGTGGGAAGCACCACGGGCATTGGCTTGGTGGAAGTATACGACGCGGATTGATTTCTCTCGCTTGGGCCCTCTCCAGGGACCGGGAGAGTCGCAAGAACGAGAGACGGACCCCGATGGTGCGGCTGATCAGGCGAAGTTTTTCGGACGAACGACTTTACCCGGGGGAGGCCTCACCGGTTCAAAATGTCTCATCATCAGAGAGGCACGGCCCGACCGGAGCTGATCGGCGCGCAATACGGGCCGGTCGAACGGGGCTTCCGAGTGCATCCAACGCGCTTTGGGAACACGGATTGCATTAGGATATTCGATTCGTCGTCCTGACTGCCCACTCATGCGCACCCCGCCGCTCTCCCGTCACCCGGCTCCTACCACGCTGCTGCGCGCGTTTTTCGGGGCGTGGCTTCTGGTGGCGCCGGCCTCGGCCGTGCCGACGGTTCAATACAGCCACGGTGACCCGAGCGGCCTCGAGCAGTACACGCTCGAGTTGATGAACCGCGCCCGCATGGGGCCGCCACAGGAGGGCGTGTTTCTGACCACGCAGACCGATCCGACGATCATTCAGGGCTACACGTTTTTCAACGTGAACAAACCACAAGTGCAGGCCGCCTTCACCGCGATCAGTGCTTCGCCGCCCTTGGCCATGAATCCAATCTTGTTGGCGGCCGCACGCGCGCAGTCACAGGACATGCAGACGTTCAACTATCAGGGCCACACCAGCAATGATGGCCGCACTTTCGACGCGCGCATCAATCAGGCAGGTTTTTTTGGTGTGCTCGGAGAGAACGTTTACGCGTTTGTCCCCCCTACGTCCGGGACGCTGTTCGCACACGTTGGTTTCAACATTGATTGGGGCGTGCCTGCGCTCGATCACCGCGAGGCCATCATGGGCATCGCGCCGTACGACACGATGCGTGAAGTCGGCATTGGCCTCGTGCAGGCGCCGGCCAACGCGCTGCAGCACGCGAATGAATGGTTCGTCACGCACGATTTCGGCGAGCTCTATCTGACGAGTCCGTTCGGGCCGGCAAACATTCCCTTTCTGGTCGGTGTGGTGTACACGGATCTCGACGCTGACGGTTTCTACTCGCCGGGCGAGGGCGCCGGCGGGGTCACGGTGATGCCCGACGTGGGCCGCAATTTCGCCGTCACCTCCGCATCCGGCGGCTACGCGATTCCGCTCCAGAACCTGCCAAACGGCACGACGTCGATCACGGTCACATTTTCCGGCGGCGCGCTCGGCACGCGCCAGGTGGTGCGGACGATTCCACTCAACGGAACCAAAAACCTCAAATCTGATGTCATCGTCCAGGCCAGCACGTCGACCCGACTGATCAATCTCGCCACCCGGCTGCGTGTCGAGACTGGCAGCAACGTGGGCATCGGCGGCTTCGTGGTCACCGGCACGGTGCCAAAGCAGATTCTCGTGCGTGCGATCGGCCCTTCTCTCACGGCCGCCGGCGTGAGCGGGGCGATGTCGAACCCGACCCTGCAGATTTTCAACGGCAGCACCTTGATTGCGCAGAATGACGACTGGCAGACACCGCTGGGCCCGCAATCACCGGCACCCACCGCGGCTGACATTACCGCGACTGGAATTCCGCCAAATGATCCGCGTGAGTCGGCGGTACTGCTGACGCTGACGCCCGGCGCCTACACCGGCATTGTGAGCGGCGTGGGCGGCGAGATGGGCGTGGCGTTGATCGAGGTTTACGATGTCAGTCTCGGAACGACGGGCGCCAGGGCGATCAATGTCGCCACGCGTGGGCGGGTCCTGACCAACGATGCGGTGATGATCGCCGGTTTCGTGATCCAGGGAAACAAGCCGCGCCGCGTGATCGTCCGCGCGATCGGACCCTCGCTGGCGGCGGCGGGTGTCACCGGCGTGCTGGCGAATCCGTGGTTCCAACTGTTCAACAGCAGCGGAACCATGATCACGCAGAACGACGACTGGAAAACCGGCCCGTCGATGGCGGAGTTGCAGACGCTTGGCCGCGCGCCGGGCGATGACCGCGAGGCGGCATTAATTGTCACGCTCGCGCCCGGTGCGTACACGGCGATCGTGCGGGGCACGAATAACACGACCGGCGTCGCGCTCGTGGAGGTGTACGACGCAGAGGAATAAATCGAGGCCGGGGCGTTGGATCCGTTCCGGGTGGTGGGGACGTTTCGTCGAAACGTCCCTCTCTTCTCGTCAGCGCGCTCGGAGCTTGCGTTTCGCCTGCGCTACGCCTCGAGCACCGAGACAATCTTGTCGAGCGCGCGCAGATAGGTCTTGCGCTGTCCGCCGCGCGAAAGCTCTTCGCTGACGAGTGCGGCGGCGGCTTCGGGATCAGCGGGAAAGGATTGCTCGAAGGAATCACTGCCAGCGGCGAACGATTGCGTCGTGTAGAGATCAGAATCGGCCGCGCGCGTGACGGTGAAGACGGAACCCTCCGCGCCACGGAGGGTCACGCGGCTGAGCGTGGCGCCGTTCTTGCGCGCGAAGACCACGCGAACCGGCCCGGTGCCCTCGCGCGCGCAGGTGAATTCCGTCCCGCTCTTTTGCGGGGCGTGCCAGCCCAGTGCATCCGCCAGCCAGCCCAGCAATAGCAAACCGGTGGTATGTCCCGTGCCGGAGTGCTCGATGTCCACCCGATCCACCTTGTCGAGAGCGGTCCGCGCGGCGGGGGCATCAAAGAACTGGGCGATGGCCAGGCGCAGAGCCGAGGTGCGCGCCCAGTTGAGATCGCCGGTCAGGGCGCTGCAGCCGGGCCGGCCGAGGAGGCTGCGCACGATGGAGAATTGCGGACCCGGTTTCGCCCAACTCGAGCTGTCAAAAATGAGTCGTTCGGTCGCGCAGAGCAGTCGCGCGTCAAAGACACCCGGCATTTCCCCCTGCCACCAGAGGTAAAGCGGAAGATCGGAATCGAGGTGCGAGAAGACGAGGCTCGAAATAAGGCGCGGATCCGCGCTGGTGCCCTCCATGAGGAAGGCGATTTGTTCCGAGCACGTCTGCTTGGCGCCGGTCTTGGTGAGGTGGCAATGCGCGTTGACCCACGCGCGCAATCCGTCCCTTGATGACTTGGCGCGCGCGGCGATCAGGATGGCGCGGCACGCGAGATCCTTGGTGATTTCGCGGACGATCGCGGTGTTGGCGCGAAGCGAGGAATCGGCGGCGGAATAGACCACGAGGTTCATGCGCGAGGCGCGCGTGGCCACGGTTTGCTGTTCCTGCCAGAGCTTCTTCAGCTCCTTTTCAATCTTGCCGACCTCGGCCGGGACGCCATCCCCGAAAAAGGCGGGCGTGACTGCGGGAGTTGCTGCGTCGGGAGTCATATCGGGCAATTTGGAATGATGGTTCCAAACGTTCAGATTCTTCGCCACGCGCGACCGTCGCGGGCGAGCATTTCATCGGCCTCCACGGAGCCGGGTGAGCCGGCCGGGTAGAAGGTGAGAGGCGGCTGATCCTTCGCCGGCTTCTCCCAAGCGCTGAGGATGGGATCGACGAATTTCCAGGCCTCTTCGACCTCGTCGTTGCGCGCGAACAGCGTGGCGTCGCCCTGCATGGCATCGAGGATCAGGCGCTCGTAGGCCTCCGGGCTGGGCCGACCGAAACTCGCGCCGTATTGGAAGTCCATCTTCACCGGCTCGATGCGCAGCGCGCCGCCGGGCAACTTGGCCTGCATGCGCAGCGAGATGCCCTCGTCCGGCTGAATGCGGATGAGGAGCACGTTGCTCGAGTCGCCCGTCTGGTTGAAGAGCACGCTGGGCGCCGGCTTGAAGTGCACGGCAATTTCCGCGCCCGATTTCGGCAGCCGCTTGCCCGAGCGCACGTAGAACGGCACGCCGGCCCAGCGCCAGTTGTCGACGAAGATGCGCATGGCCACGTAGGTCGCGGTCTCGGAGTTCGGATTCACGTTCGGTTCCGCGCGGTAGGCGGGGACGGCCTTGCCGAGGATGGCGCCCTCGCTGTACTGGCCGCGGACGACGTTGGCGGCGACCTCGGCGTTGCTGTTCATCCGGCGGAGCGAGCGCAGGACCTTCACCTTTTCATCGCGCACGGCATCGGCGCCCAGGCTGGTGGGTGCCTCCATCGCCGTCAGCGTCATGAGCTGAATCAGGTGATTCTGGATCATGTCGCGCAGCGCGCCGGAGGTCTCGTAATAGCCCGCGCGATTTTCCACGCCGAGCGTTTCGCCCGCGAGGAGCTGCACGTGGTCGATGTACCGGTTGTTCCAGATCGGCTCGAAGATCGCGTTGGCGAAGCGCAGCACCATGATGTTCTGCGCGGTCTCCTTGCCAAGGAAGTGGTCAATCCGGTAGATGGCCGATTCCTCGAAGGCGTGCGCCACGACGGAATTGAGCTTCAGCGCCGACTCGAGATTCGTGCCGAACGGCTTCTCAACGATCACACGCGCCCAGCCGCCGTCCTTGCCCTTGTCGAGGCCGAATTTCTTCAACCGCTGGATGATCGGGCCGAACTGATCGGGCGCGACGGAAAGGTAATAGAGCCGCCGGCCGCCGGTGCCGCGCTCGGCGTCAATTTGGTCGAGTTTTTCGCCGAGGCGCTTGTAGCCGTCGTCATCGGTGAATTCACTCTCGTGATAGTAGATCGACTTGCCAAAGGTGTTCCACAATTCGTCGCGCACCGTCTGGCGGGAGAACTTGCGCACGGCGGTTTCCATCTCCGTGCGAAACACCTCGTCGGTCTTCTTGCGCCGGGCGAAGCCGATGATGGCCGTGCTCGGGGGAAGATCGCCGTCGGCGGCGAGATTATAGAGCGCGGGCAGAAGCTTGCGCATCGTCAGGTCGCCGGAGGCGCCGAAAATGACAACGGTGCAGGGCTTGGGCTGCGGACGCGCGGTGAGGCCCTCGCGAAGAGGGTTGACGGCGGGGCTGTTGGGAGCGGTGGACATGGCGGCAGGGAAGGTTGCGAACCCGCGAATGCCGACGTCGGCACCCGGGCGCATCGTTATGAGGGAAGGTCGCGCGAGAGGCGAGGGAAAAATCACGCGGCCAGGCCGGCCCGGCCCGGCCCCTATTTCGGCAGTTCGATCCGGATCGGGGCCCCGTAATCGGCATAGGTGAGCGTGGAGGTCGTCGGCTTGCCCTGCACTTCCGCCTGCGTTTCAACGCGCCGGATCAGGTTGTCGTCCGGTGAGATGTAGAATTTGGATTTTGACGTCGCCCCCTTGGTCTTGACGTGCACCTCGTAGGCATCCAGCAATTTTTCGCCGATCTTCACCTGGCCGAGACTCTTGGCCGCCGTCGTGTTGCCCAGCATTTCCTCGACCTTTTTCGGGTCGCCAAACGACCCCGCAGCCTTGCTCACCTCGACCGGCGCCTGCATCCAGGAATCGCCCATTCGCATCATGGTCTGGCCGCCCACCCCGATGATCTCCATCCCGGACGTCTTCATGCGCATCCGGTCCGGAAAAACAAACTCCATTTCCATCGTTGGAATGGCCGCGCCGCCCAAGCCGGCGGATTCCATGGTCGCGCGAAACGATCCCTTGGCCCGCTGGGCCGCGAAGGCCTTGCGCAGGACTTCAATCACGACCGGATCAATCTCCGCGGGGAAGGTGGCATTCATTTCCTGGACCGCCTTGGCGGCCGGGGCCGGCGCGGCGGGGGCCTGGGCTAGGAGCGCGGCGGGCGCCGCCCCCAGGATCACAAAAAGCGGAGGCAGAAATTTCATGGCGGAGAGACTCGGCGCTTACGGAAGCGGAAACTGGCGCGTCAACGTGACCACGGCGGCCTTCACCTTTGCGAGTTTTCCCGCGTCGCCGCCGCTGCCCAGGGCTGTGTGAATCAAGTCGGCGATTTCCATCATCTCCTCCTCCTTCATGCCGCGTGTCGTCATGGCGGGCGTGCCGATGCGGACACCGCCGCCCTTCATGATGCTGATGGTGTCGAACGGGATCGAATTCTTGTTCACCGTGATGCCGGCGTGGTCGAGCCACTCCTGCGCGGTCCGGCCGTCGATGTTCTGCGGTCGGAGATCGACGAGCATGAGGTGATTGTCCGTGCCGCCGGAAACGATGCGGTAGCCATTCTTGACGAGCCGTGCGGCCATCGCCTTGGCGTTGCGCAGGACCTGCTGCTGGTACGCGCGGAACGCGGGCTGGAGCGCCTCGTGGAAGCACACGGCCTTGGCGGCGATCACGTGCATGAGCGGGCCGCCCTAGATTCCGGGGAACACCTGCGAGTCGATGCCCTTCGCGTACTGCGCCTTGCAGATGACGATGCCCCCGCGCGGGCCGCGCAGGCTCTTGTGGGTGGTGCTGGTGGTGAAATCCGCGTGCGGCACGGGGCTCGGGTGCATGCCGCCGGCGACCAACCCGGAGATGTGCGCCATGTCCGCGAACAGCATCGCTCCGCAGGAGTCGGCGATCGCGCGCATCCGCTCGAAATCAATGATGCGGGGATACGCCGACGCGCCCACCGTGATCATCTTTGGCTTCACCTCGAGCGCCTGTCTGGCGAGCGCGTCGTAGTCGATCAATTCATCGCCCTGGCGCACGCCGTAATGCGTGACCTCATAGAAGCGGCCGGAGAAATTCGCCTTGTGGCCGTGGGTGAGATGCCCGCCGTGGGAAAGATCCATCGTGAGGATTCGATCGCCGGGCTGCAGCACGGAAAAATAGACCGCCATGTTCGCCTGCGCGCCGCTGTGCGGCTGCACGTTGAGGTGCTCGCCGCCGAAAAGTTGCCGGGCGCGATCGATCGCGAGTTGCTCGACAACATCGACATTCTCGCAGCCGCCGTACCAGCGTTTGCCGGGGTAACCCTCCGCATATTTGTTTGTGAGCACCGAGCCCTGCGCCTCGCGCACGGCGGCGCTGGCGAAGTTTTCGGAGGCGATCAGTTCGATGTTTTCGTCCTGGCGCTGGATTTCCGCGTCGATCGCGCGGGCGATCTCGGGGTCGACTTCGGCGAGGGTGGGGGAGACGGGATAGGAGTCGGTCATGGTGTGGAGGTAGGTGCGCAGATTCTTGCCCGTGTCGGGCGCGGGCGAGCGTCCCTGCAGGAAAGCGGCGAGACCGGGCAGCGCTGCGCAAAGGGTGTCTCTGCAATTTGCATAGGTGCCGCGTCCCATTCCGATTGGGTCCATCACGTCGAGGTCATCCTCGCGCGCGGCGGGATCGAATTCACGGATCAGAAAGGTTTTCTTGGCGGCCTCAGGATAAAGATAAGCCAGCGCCTCGGCGTGCCCGCTGGTCATGGCGACGATGATATCGGCGGTGCGCACGGTTTCGGACGAGACCGGCTGGCTTCGATGGCGCGAAATATCCACGCCCACATCCCGCAGGACCTCGATGGCATGCTGGCTCGCCCGCTGTCCCTGCACCGCACTGACCCCCACGGAAATCGCCGGGAAGGCCGGGTTACTCCTCGTCAGATGCCGCCACAATCCCTCCGCCATCGGGCTGCGGCAGATGTTGCCGGTGCAGACGAAAAGGAGCTTTTTCACGGTCGGCAGCGTCGGGTTCCCGGCAACGGGCGAAGAGTGTCCAGACTTTAGTTTCCCAAGGGGGCAAGTCAACGGTCGCCTCCGTCACCGAATCTCCGCAGCGTGGCCGGCTCGGCCCAATTAACTTTTGACCGTGCCGCCGGGATGGGCCTAAGTCCGCGCACCCGTTGTCTCGTGAGCGGGTCGCCCGATCCTCCTGCATGCACTATCCGTTTTCCCTCCGCGCCGTCGGCCTCTTTCTGGGTCTCGTGCTCATCCTCGCCCATGCCTTCGCCGCCTTGCGCGCGGAACCGGTGAAAGCGTTCCTGGGTCGCTTTCCGCGCTGGCATGTGGCCGGCCTGATCCTGCTGACCATCGACCTCGTCTGGGTGTGGTACATCGCGGCGACGATGGATTGGGGCGAGTTTTTTTCCTGGCGCCTGCCGGTGCTGCTGCTGCTGCCGGTGGCTTACGCGCTGACCATCTACTATGTGCATGAATACCTGGCGGCGCGGGCACTCGGCATGTTGCTGCTGCTCGCCGCGATGCCGGTGCTCGACGCCGCCTTCATGAAGTCCCCGGCCAGCCGGCTCCTCGTCGTTACGCTGGCCTATGTCTGGGTCGTGCTCGGCCTCTGCTGGACCTCGTCGCCGCACCTGCTGCGCGACCACATTCAGTTTGTGGTCCGCGCGCCGCGGCGCTGGTCGATCTTGACGTGGAGCGGGGTGGCCTATGGCATCGTGATCCTGTTTTGCGCGCTCAGGTGGTGGTGAGCCGGTGCTTGCCCGCGAGGCGGGAATAGCGCACTTAGGCTTCGTCACATCGCATTCACCGCCCATGGATTTTCTCTCCACCGGCATTCAGGAGGTCACCCGTCGGCTCCGCCGGCGGCATCTCCGTCGCTCGTTGCGCGCGGAGGAGCGCAGCCTCCAGCAGGTGGAGATCGAGTTGGGACGGGAAGGCTGGCGGGAACTCGCGCATGCGGGCAACGCCGCGGCCGAGCTGGCGGAATTACTCGTCCCGCTGCATCGCCTTGACGCCGAGGGCGCGGAGACGCGCGCGAAGCTCGCGGAAGCCGAACGCGACCTGGCGGCCGAACGCGAACAGGAAGCGACGGCGCGCCGGAAAATTGCCGACGAACTGGCCAAGCTGGAAACTGCGCGGGTGCCACTCCTGCATGCCCGCGACAATCTCAAGACGGCCCGTCCGACCGCAGGCGGCACGGCTGGCGTTGGCGAAACTGCGGATTCACCGCACCGGCGTCTGCTTCAGCAGGTTCAGGAGCTGGAACAGCGCGAAGTGGGGATTCGGGACCGCCGTCGCGCGGCGGAGCGCGAGGCCGCCACGAGGAGCGATGCCTTGCAGGAGCGACTGCGTCCGCTCCGCGCGGCGCAGGAGCAGCTCGAGCAGTCTCGCCGGGCGCCGCTGCGGCGGCTGGGTCAATACCTGGCGGATCACGAGGAGGCGGTTCCGCCGGCGGCGACACGCCACCTCACGGCGGTGCGAAACCGCCGGCAGCAAATGCGCGCGCTTGAGCAGCGGGAAGTCGCGCTCGCGAACGAGTCCCGCCAGGCCGATCCGCAAAGCCTGCGGCTGAGCCTTTTTGTCTTTACGACGTTTGCGGTCGTCGCGGCGCTGGCGTTGCTGCTGATTTTCCGAGCGCCGCCCCGCCGCGATTGGCTGCCGGCGAACACGCAACTGATCGTCTCGGCGAACGTGTCCCGGCTCGCCTCCGCCAACGCCTCGCAGGCGGGTAATGCCTGGAATGCGATCTGGGCGAAGTCGATCCGCCCGATTGCGGATGTGCCGACGCTGGCCAACCCCGCCATGGAAGTCCGGCGCGTGGTTCGCGCGATCGGGATCGCGGAGCCGGGCCAGCTCGTGGACTACAATCTCGTCGAGACCGAGGACTCGGCCGCCTCCGTCGTTTCCACGCTGACCACCCAGCATGGGTTCGGCCAGCGCTACGATAGCGCCCGGCTTGGTGGCTTGCCGATTTACGAGCGCAGCACCGAGTTGGCCTGCGCGCAGATCGGCCCGTCGACCATTGCGGTGGGCCAGCCGGCGTCCGTGGAGGAGATGATCCGGGTTCGCCTCGGGCTCTCGCGGGACCTGAGGTTCGACGAGCAATTCTATGGAAAATTTCAGCGTCTGGATCGCGGCAGCGCGTTCCGGTTTGTCACGCGGCAACCGGAGGCCCTGATTGACGCCAACGGCGCGCCCATCTTCGACACCGAGTTGCTCAGCGCGACGCGGCTGCTGGGATTCGCCGCCCGTTCGACCGAGCCGGCCGCCATGGTCTTTCTTTTTCGTGCGGAATCGGAAGCGGCCGCGACCCGGCTTTCCCTTTTGCTGCGCGAGCGGGGTGCGGCTCTCCTGCGTTTGGTTGAGGGGGTGGGGTTCTCCGAGACGCCGGTGATCGAGCAGCGCGACTCCGAGGTGGAGTTCCGCTTTGTTCTCCCGGCCGCGGCCTCCCAGGAGTTCCTAACGCGCGCCGCTGGGGTCGGCCTGTCGCCCACGGCCGCGGCCGCGCCCTAGCGCCAGAGGTACGAGCGGGTCTCCGCGGCCACCTTGCCGCCTTCGAGAATGGTGGCACGCCAGGCGAGCACCCGGCCGTATTGCAAGTAATCGTCGCCCGTTACCTGGAACCGCGTGGTCTTGTGGCCGGCCGCGGCGCGATAGGAAATTTCCTTGGTTTGCACCATCGGTCCGAGCGCCTGCTGGCGGTATTCGAGGCGCACCACGACATCTGCCGGACGCTTCGACTCCCACATGAACGTGAAGTAGTTCCCGTAGCGCTCGCGCTGGTCGCTCGGGGTGATCGCACCGTAGAGTGCGCGCCTCCGCTCGAATTCGACGTAGCGGTCCTGACCGGGTTCGAGCGGCGATTTTTTCGACGCGTCGAGGAACTGCAGCTTGATCTTGTTGAAACGGATGAAGCCGTTGGACTTGGAGTCGGCGGCTCGCGCTGACGGCAGAGCCCCGCCGCTGACGGCCAGCGCGATCACCGCGACAAGCGGGACAAGCCGGCGAAACGGGCGGAACGGGGGCACAGACGGAGCAAACGCGACGAAGGGCCGCTGTGTCAAACCCGTTGATCGGCGCGCAGGCTGAACGATCGTGCCGTTCGCGCATGTCGAACCCCGCTGTTGCCATCCGATTTGAACGCGGGGTTCATTTGTCCGGGATCGATCTCTGGCTCGACCCGCGCGACGCACGCTCCGCGGCCTTCGTCTCGCATGCGCATGCCGATCACATCGGCCGGCATCACGAGATTATCCTCACGCCGGCGACCGCCAGGTTCATGCAGGCCCGGCTGCCGGGAGATCGGATCGAACATCTGATTCCGTTTGGCGAGCCGTTCACGTTTCGCGGCGCACGCTTGACGCTTCTGCCGGCAGGCCACATCGCTGGCTCGGCCCAATTGCATGTTACGGAGGAGGCGAGCGGCGCCAGCCTGCTCTACACCGGCGACTTCAAGTTGCGCCCGGGCCTTTCGGCCGAGGCAATCGAATGGCGGGTCGCGGACACGCTCATCATGGAAACGACCTTTGGTCTGCCGCAATACCGGTTTCCGCCGAGCGACGAGACCATCGCGCAAGTGGTGGAGTTTTGCCGGGATGCCCTCGACGAGGGCGCGGTGCCGGTGCTGTTTGGCTACTCGTTGGGCAAGGGTCAGGAAATTCTCTGCGCGATCGCCGCGGCCGGATTTCCGATCATGCTGCACGGCGCGGTGTACAAGATGACGGAAATCTACCGCGAGCTCCGGCCCGACTTTCCCCCGGCCGCACCCTACGTCGCCGCCAATGTCGCGGGCCATGTGCTCATCTGTCCACCAAGCGCCAGCGGTTCGCGGATGGTCCAGCAGATCAAGCGGCGGCGCACGGCGGTAATGACCGGATGGGCCGTGCAGCCCGGCGCGGCGTATCGCTACGGCTGCGATGTGGCGTTCCCACTTTCCGACCACGCCGACTACGACGACCTCCTGCGTTACGTCGAATTGGTGAGCCCCCGGCGCGTCCTCACCTTGCACGGCTTCGCGGGGCCGTTCGCGGCGGATCTGCGATCGCGCGGCGTGGAGGCCTGGGCGCTTGGGGAGGAAAACCAGCTCGAAATTTCCAGCGTCGTGACGCCGATTCGCCGGCCGGTCCGGGCCGTGCTTCCTCCGAGCGCGCTCGCCGAGGACTCGGGATCGCCCGACGATTTTCGCCGGTTTGCAAAACTCTGCTTCGCGGTGGCCGCCACGCCGGCGAAGTTACGCAAGATCGCGCTGCTCGCCGAATATCTGCGGACGCTCGATGACCATTCGCTGCCGGTCGCCGCGCAATACCTCACGGGTTCAGCCTTTCCGCGCAGTCAGAGCCGCGTGCTGCAGGTGGGCTGGTCGATCGTGAAACGCGCGTTGCTTGCCGTGGCAAAGCTCGGCGAGTCCGAACTGCGCGCCATCTCCGCGGCGCATGGCGACCAGTCGGCCGCCGCCCGCGAAGTGCTCCGAGGCCGGACGGCGCCGGCGCCGTTCAGTTTGCGCGAGTCTCTGAGCTTCTTCGAATCGATCGAGGCCGCCCGCGGACCCACCCAAAAATCGGATCTGCTCCAGCGCCAATTTGCCCGGCTGACGCCCGATGAGAGCGCCGTGATACTCAAGGTGCTTTCGGAGGACTTGCGCATCGGCTTGATGGAAGGCCTGCTCGAGGAGGCGATCGCCATGGCCGCGGGCGTTGAGAGCGACGCGGTCCGTGAGGCGAACATGCTGAGTGGCGACGTGGGGCACGTGGCGTTGCTGGCGCGGCGGAACGCGTTGGCGGAGGCAGGCGTCACCGTTTTCCATCCCCTCAAGGTCATGCTGGCCAGCCCCGAGCCCACCGCCGCAGCGATTTGGGATCGGCACGTGAAGGCAGGTCGCGGCGGGGGCGACGTCTGGATTGAGGACAAGTTCGACGGCATTCGCGCCCAGGTGCATGTCGGGCGCGGCCGGACGGAAATCTTCTCGCGCGATCTCCGGCGGGTGACCGGGCAATTCGACGAGATAGCCGCGGCCGGACGCACTCTTGAGCGGGAGGCGATTTTCGATGGCGAGATTGTCGCCTTTGATGAGGATCGACCTTTGACGTTTTTCGATCTGCAGAAGCGGCTGGGTCGTCGTTCACCAGATTTGTTTCTCGGTGCGATGATCCCCGTCGTCTATGTCGTGTTCGATCTGCTTGCGCTCAACGGCGAATCGCTGCTGCGGCGCCCGTTGCGCGAGCGACGCAGGGTGCTCGAATCGATTTCCCTGCCGCCCGCTTTCCGGCTGGTGGAAGTGCGCCGCGCGGCCGGTGGCGCGGCGATCGATGCGGCGTTTCGAGCCTCGCGCGAGCGCCAGCGCGAAGGATTGATCATCAAGGATCCGGACAGTTCCTACACTCCGGGACGGCGCGGGATGGCGTGGCTGAAGCTGAAGATGGAGCTGGCGACGCTCGATGCGGTGGTCGTCGGCGCGGAGTGGGGCCACGGCAAGCGGCATCACGTGTTGAGTGACTACACTTTCGCGGTGCGGGACGATGCGAGCGGCTCCCTGCTGCCCATCGGCAAGGCGTACTCGGGGTTGACCGATGCGGAGATCGCGGACCTCACGGAGGAGTTTCTGCGCACCACCACCGGGACTCGCGGCAAATTCCACGAGGTCGAGCCGCGTGTGGTGCTCGAGATTGCGTTCGATTCGATCCAGCCGAGCGCTCGCCATGCGAGCGGACTGGCGATGCGTTTTCCGCGCATTAAATCGATTCGGCGCGACAAGTCGCTCTCGGAAATCGACACGCTGTCCTACGCGCGTTCGTTGTCCCTTGCCAACGCCGCGAAGGAGGTGCTCCCGCCGGCGGTTAAGGCAACCGGCGGAAAGACGCGGGCGAGATTACTTGGCGGCAAATAAGCCGGGGCCGGTCTGCTTCACGCCGCTCAACTTGTAGATGCGCGCGGCGAGGTTCTTCTTCGGATCCTTCGAGGTGAAGATGTACTTGGCCTTCTTGAGACCCTCGAGGACGGCATTCACGCTGAGCGGCTTGCCGCTCGACTTCAACACGGCCACGACGGCGGGGGCGAGGGGTCCGCTCGGTGAGGCGGGGCGTTTTTTCCCCTTGAGCGGCGAACGGCGGCGGCGGCCACGCGTGGCCTTGGCGACTGCGACGGCGGCGGCGGCACGGGCGCGACGCTTGCGACCGCGGCGCGCACGCTGCGCAGGGCCGGCGGGACCGGACACGATGGCCGCTTCCACGGCGCCGCGCAGCCGGTCGAGAATGGCGTGAAATTCCGCCTTCAGGGCAGCGACTTCCGATTGAATCTGGGCGAGGCGTTTGAGGGGTGCGGCTGAGGTCATCATAGTAGGTCGATATCGACCTAAAGCAGGAGGGGCGCAAGCGCGAACCATCTCCTTCTAACATCAGACTGGAATGTCGCTGTCATGTCGTCTGGCCTTTGCACACGGATGGGTCCCCGGCGGTAATTCACCTTGCCGATGGGCGGATTCTGCGGGAACACTCCGCCGACATGGGAGTGCAACCTGATACCTGGATCCGCCGCATGGCCGTCGAGCACGGCATGATTGAACCTTTCGCCGAGGCGCAGGTGCGCAAGACGGACGACGGGGAGGCGGTCATCAGCTACGGCATCAGCAGCTACGGTTATGACCTGCGCGTGTCGACCGAGTTTAAGGTCTTCACCAACGTCTTCAACACGGTGGTCGATCCGAAACACTTCGATGCTCGTTCCTTCGTGGACATGGACACCGAGATTTGCATCGTGCCGCCCAATTCGTTCGCGCTGGCGCGCTCGATTGAGTACTTCCGCATACCCCGCGACATCCTGACGATTTGCCTTGGGAAATCGACCTATGCGCGTTGCGGCATCATCGTGAATGTGACGCCATTCGAGCCGGAATGGGAGGGGCACGTCACGCTGGAGATCAGCAACACGACGCCGCTGCCGGCGAAAATTTATGCGAACGAGGGACTCGCGCAGGTGCTGTTCCTCAAGGCCGAGTCGGTCTGCGAGGTCAGCTACGCGGATCGGAAGGGCAAGTACATGAAGCAACGCGGCATCACCGTGCCGAAGATGTAGCGTTCCGGATTCCTCACTTCATGCTCATGCGCGGGCCCGCGAGCACCGGATCAAAGGTGTCGATCCGGATCCGCCCGACGCGCGCATCGTCCGATCGAGGATGAGGTAGACCGAAGCCGCCATGATCGCGGCATAGGCGAGGACGTAACGCCTCGACTTAGTTTTGCGCCGGCGGCGCCTGCACGCAGCGGAAGCCGAGGTGATTGCTGGCCGTACTGACCTCTCCCTTGCCGCGCGTGCCGACCATGTAGCGGGTGCAGTATTGATCCGTGCAAAGGAACGATCCGCCACGGTGGACCCGCTTCTTTTCGTTCGGCTCGGATGGATCATACGGCGCAGTAGGTCCCTGGGGGTTGCGCGGAACTCCGCCCACCAGTTTCTGTCGGGCGTAGGTGTCCGGGCGGTACCAGTCGCTCATCCATTGCCAGACGTTGCCGGACATGTCGTAAAGTCCGTAACGATTCGGTGGAAATTGCGCGACCGGCGCGATGCCCGCGAAGCCGTCGTCACCCGTGTCCTGCACCGGGAATTGCCCCTCGTAAATGTTGGCCATCCATTGGCCGTCTGGTTTCAGCTCGTTGCCCCACGCGTAGAGCTGGCCGTGCGCTCCGCCGCGCGCGGCGAATTCGTACTCCGCCTCGGTCGGCAGGCGCTTGCCCGCCCATTGGGCGTAGGCCACCGCGTCGTCGTACGCGACGTGCACCACCGGATGTTTCTCCCGCCCCTTGAGGTCGCTTTCGGGCCCCTCCGGATGGCGCCAGTTCGCGCCGTGTTGATAACGCCACCATTGAAAATAGTCGTTGAGCGCGACCGGCCCTGAGGTCGGCGTGAAGACGGTCGACCCGGCCACGAGATTCTCCGGCGGCGCGCCCGGGAAATCCTCGGCCCTCGGCGTGCGCTCGGCGATCGTGATGTAACCGGTGGCCTGGGCGAATTTCTCGAACTGCTCGTTGGTCACGGTGGTGCGATCCATCCAGAAGCCATCGACGTACGCGCGATGGACCGGCTGTGCGTCGCGCGTCACCCCGGGCAGGCCGCATAACGATTCACCCGATGGATCGCTGCCCATCGAGAACTCGCCGCCGGGAATCCACACCATGCCCTCGGGCGCGGGACCGGGAGCCGCGGTCTTGTTTTCGACCGTGGGTTGGAACGCGGACGTGACGGTCGCGGTCAAGCTGCCCGGGGCGGGCGGGTCGGGCGGCGCGCCGGCGGGCGCCAGGGCCACCACGAGCGCCGTGATGCCGACCAGGGCCAGCGCGCCGCCGATCCATTTGGGCCCCTTCAACGCCGCTCGGGGGGTGAATGGCCCCGACCCTGAAGCATCGGATTTCGATTCCATTGCAGGTGGACATTGTCACACGCGACGAACCGCAACAAATTGGAATCGCCTGTCCGCCCTGATTTCATGCTGCTGCTTCGTCCTGCGACTGACCCCGACCGAGATTCGGTCTGGAAGATTTTTCATGCCGTGGTCGCCCCGGGCGACACCTATGCACTCAAGCCCGATCTGTCGCGCGAGGAGGCAATGGAATACTGGTTTTGCGCCGGGAACCACGTCTGGGTCGCGGAACACGCGGGCGTCGTGGTCGGCACCTACCTGCTCCGGGCGAATCAATCCGGCCCCGGCGCCCACGTGGCGAATGCGGGGTTCATGGTGGCGCCGTCGGCCCGAGGTCACGGCGTTGGCCGCGCGCTGGGCGAGCACTGCCTGGCGGAGGCGAGCCGGCTCGGGTTTCGCGCGATGCAATTCAATTTCGTCGTCGCGACCAATGAATCCGCCGTGCGACTCTGGCACCAGCTTGGCTTTGCGATTGTCGGCACGCTTCCGGGCGCCTTCCAGCATCCGGAGCACGGGTTGGTCGACGCATATGTCATGTATCGCTCGCTGGAGGGCGCCTGAGGGCGACGCGTGCGCGCACGGGAACCTTGATCGGACGCCTGCAATCATGCGATAACCGGGGGTATGGCCACTGCCGTCAAGAAATGGACCGTCCGGTTCGCCGGCACGGAGGGGGAGCTGGAGCGATGCTATCGCGCCATGGTGGAATTGCGCCCCCACCTTTCCTGCGGCGAATTCATCAAGGCCGTGCGGCGGCAGGACGAGCAGGACGGCTACCGCCTCGTCTACGTGGAGGACGATGACGACGTGATGGGAGTCGCCGGTTTCCGCATCATGCAGATGCTGCTGACGGGGCGGGTGCTGTACGTCGACGATCTCGTCATCGTGGAGGAGCGGCGGTCGCGCGGGTACGGGGCGTTCCTGTTCAACTGGCTGATGCATTACGCGACGGCGCAGGAATGCAAGACCCTCGAGCTCGACTCGGCGGTCCAGCGCGCGGCCGCGCACCGATTTTATTTTCGCCAGCGGATGCACATCGCGAGCTATCACTTCCGCCTCAAGGTGAATGAGTGAGCCGCGGTTGAGCCTGGTGGAGTTGAAGCTCCAGGTCGCGGCGGCGGCGGGTGCCCCGGTCGCCGCCATCCTCCACGCGCAGGTGCTGGCGCGAACCGCGCGCATGACGCGCGAGCAGAAGCCGTACTTCGATTTTGAACTGGGCGACGGCGGCGCGCATCTGCGCTTCAAGATCTGGAGCAATCACCCGTTCTACGGCGCCTGCGCGAGCCTGGAGCCGGGTGATTTCATCGAGGCGGAAGGGGAATTTGCCGGCCACGGAACCTACGGTCCCGAGATTCGTTCGCTGCGCTGCCGCGCCCTGACCGGCGACGAGCGGGAGGGGCTTCTGCTGGGGTCGCCCGAGCGTCGCGCGCGGCTGGATCATGACTACGCGGATATTGTCCGCCTGGTGGAATCGGTCGCGGATCCCCGGTTGCGCGCGGTGGCCGGGCTTTTTCTGGAGCGCTTCGAAGGTCGCTTCCGGCGCGCGGCGGCGGCCCGCAGTTTTCATCACGCGCGGCGCGGCGGGTTGGTGGAGCATGTCGCGCAGATGATGCGTGCCGCCGAGGTGCTCTGCGGGATTTACCCCCAGCTCAATCGCGATTTGGTGATCGCCGGGGTGTTGTTTCACGACTGCGGGAAGCTGTGGGAATGCTGCCCGCCGGAACAGGCGTTCGCGATTGAGCGCACGGAAACCGGGGAATTGCTCGGCCACATCAACATCGGCTTCGAGCTCGTCAACCGGCTCTGGAGCGACCTGCGCGAGAACGGAACGCTCACGCCCTGGCAGGCGTTGACGCCGAAATCCGATCTCGTGCGCCAGCATTTGCTCCACCTGGTCGCCTCGCATCACGGCGAGATGCAGTTCGGATCGCCTGTGGTGCCGAAAACGCCCGAGGCGATGCTGCTGCATTACATCGATAATCTCGACGCGCGGCTGGAGATGCTCACGGGTGCCTACGCGAGCGCGCCGGAACTGGCGCCCGGCATCTTTGATCGCGTCGCCCCCCTGCCGAGCCCGGTGGTGCAGCCACTGCCGAAGTGGCGGACCGAAGGGGAAGCCTGAGTTTACCACCAGGAAATCCAAGGACCCCATTGGGAAACATCAGACTGCCAATCCTCCTCCGCTTGGTGCTTTTGGATTTTTTGGTGGTTCAACCCGCCATTTTCGTTTCGGCGCGCTCGGAAATCTCGATCAAGTTTCCGTCCGGGTCGCGCAGATAAATCGAACGCAGCGGATACATCGCGCCGGTGCGCGGGACCGGGCCCTCCTCGAGGATCGCGCCGACCTCCTTGAGGTGCACGATGACCGCGTCGAGCGGAATCGCCGAGATGAAGCAGAGGTCGAGCGAGCCCGGCGTGGGCACATCGGCGCGCGGGAGAAACAACCGCCCCGGCTCGTGCACATTGATTTTCTGCTCACCGAACTTCAGGGCGATGCGGGCGTTCTCGAAATGTTCCACCGTCATGCCGAGCGCGCGCGTGTAGAAGTCGACGCACCGCCCCGTGTCATTCGTCGTCAGGACGAAGTGATCGAGGTGATGAATCATTTCGACCATTTGATCCTAATGGGTTTCGGTTCCGGCCGGCGCGGGGCGCCAGACGAGCAGGCGCTTCTCGACCAGACCCACCAGGCCGTCGAGCAGCAGGGCAAAAATGGTGAGCACAAGAATTCCCGCAAAGACCGTGTTCACGTCGAACACGCCCTCGGCTTGGAGGATGAGGTAGCCGACGCCCTTGGAAGAGCCCAGATACTCGCCCACCACCGCGCCGACGAACGCCATGCCGACCGCGGTGTGCAGGCTGGACAGGACCCAGCTGGTCGCGGACGGCAGGTAGACGGTGCGCAGGAGTTGCGCGCGCGAGGCGCCTAGCATGCGGGTGTTGGCGAGAACCACGGGGCTGACTTCCTTGATGCCCTGGTAGACATTGAAAAAGACGACGAAGAAAACCAGCGTGATGCCGAGCGCAACCTTGGACCAGATGCCGAGGCCGAACCACACGGCGAAGATGGGCGCCAGGATGACGCGCGGCATTGAATTCACGGCCTTGATGTAAGGCTCCGTCAGCGCGGACGCGGTGGGATTGAGCGCCAGCCACAGGCCGATCACGAGCGCCGACGTCGCCCCAATCACGAATGCGAGCACGGTCTCGAGCAACGTGGTGGCGAGGTGCGGCCAGATGGTCCCGGTGGTGAACCAGGTGACAGTGCGGGTGAGCACCTTGATCGGCTCGCCGAAAAAGAATTTCGGGAGGACGTTGGTGACGACCAGCGCCTGCCACGCGCCAAACACGGCCAGCAGCAGGAGCGCCTGCCAGACGCGAAGCATCGGGCCGCGCAGGGCGCTTTTATTTCCGCTGGCTTTGGACATAGCCCTTGAGCACCTCCTCTTTCATGGTTTCCCAAATCAGCCGGTGCAGTTCGACAAAACGCCGCTCGAGGCGGATCTCCGCGATGTCACGCGGGCGCGGCAAGTCAATCACCCATTCGCCGATCGGATGCGTGCCGGGTCCGGCGGAGAGCGCAATCACGCGGTCGGAGAGTGCGATGGCCTCTTCGAGATCGTGCGTGATAAAAAGCACCGATTTTCGATCCGCCGACCACAAGTCGAGCAACTCGTTTTCCATCAGGATGCGAGTCTGCACGTCGAGGGCGCTGAACGGCTCGTCCATCAGCAGAATTTTCGGATCGAGAATGAGCATTTGGGCGAGCGACACGCGCTTGCGCATGCCGCCGGAAAGCTGGTGCGGGAAGCGATCCCCGAACCCGCCGAGTCCCACGCGGTCGAGCCACTCGAGCGCGCGCGCGGTCGCCTCCGGCCCGGGCACGCGCCGGTACTCCAGCCCAAGCACGACGTTTTCCAGCGCGGTCCGCCACGGCAACAACGAGTCCGCCTGGAACATGTAGCCGGCCTTGGCGTTCAAGCCCTGCAGCGACTCGCCGAAGATTTCGACCGCGCCTTCACTGGGCTTGAGCAGGCCGGCCGTGACGTTGAGCAGAGTCGATTTCCCGCAACCCGTGGGGCCAATGACCGAAAGGAACTCCCCATCCGCGATGCTGAGGCTGGTCCGGTTGACCGCGACGTAGGCGGGCGTTCCCTCCTTCAGCGCACGGGTCGTCTGGAATCGGCAGGTGATTTCACGCAGCGCGACAGCCGGGGCGATCATGATCGGGAAGTTCGGGGCCGGGGATCGATGGGGTTGCTGGGCTCACCTGACCTTCTTCGCCGCTTCGGTCGCAAAGCGATTGTCGTACGTTTTCGGGACGTCGATCTTGGCCGCGCGCACTTCAGGATCATACGTCGCGACCGCGGCCAGTACGCGTTCACCTCCGCCCTCGGGGAACAATCCATCCCGCGAATACGTGGGCAGAAGTTTTCCGAGCGCCTGTTTCAACATCTCCGGCTCGCCCGCCGAAAATTCCGGCGGCAACAGCTCCACCACCTGCTGGGGCGTCGCCTTCTGCAGCCAGGCGAGCCCGCGCACCATCGCGTTGGCGAGCGCCTGCACCGTGCGCGGATTTTTCTGCAAATATTCCGCGGTGGTATAGAGCGACCCCGCGGGATAATCGCCGCCGTAGACCAGCTTGGAGCCGTCGCTGGTGCGCGCGTCGGCCACGATCCGCACGTCGCCGGCCGCTTCGAGAATCGTCATGACGGGATCGGTGTTGGCGATGGCGTCGATTTCTCCGTTGCGCATGGCGGCGACCGCGCCAGCGGTCTGGCCGACGCCGATCACGGACACATCCTCAGGCTTCAGGCCTGCCTTTGCCAGCACGGCGTTGAGGAACATGTGCGTGCCCGCGCCCGGCGAGGAGACTGCGACTTTCAGGCCCTTGAGATCCTTCGGTGACTGATAGGACGGCACCTTCTTGGCGACGACCCCGAGCGAGTAATCAATGAGCCGCCCTTGCAGGACGAAGGCGGTCAGGGCCATGCCCTTGGCCTGCATTTGAATCGTGTGCTCGTACGAACCGGAGGTTACATCCGCGCTGCCGCCGACCAGCGCCTGGAGCGCCTTCGCACCCGAAGCGAGATCGATCATCTCGACGTCGAGCCCCTCATCCTTGAAGTAGCCGAGCCGTTCCGCGATCGTGACGGGGAGATAGAACAGCCCCACTTTGCCGCCGACCGCGAGTCGCACCTTCGTTTGTTCCGGTTTCTCTGCTTGAGCTCGCAGGGTGGCAGGCAGGAAGAGTGCGGCGGCCATGACCGCGAGGAGGGGGACGAGTTTATGCACGGTTTATGGGGGAGTCGCGGCGCTCGGAAGCGTGGCGGTTGCGTGATTTGCAGCGGGGAGCTCGGTCTTGAGAATGTCAAATCTGCGCGGCGACGGCAATCGGCATGTCCTCATTTCGCGGGCTTATTCGCTTCGATTACGAAGCGGTCGTCGAAGGTTGTTTTGAGGTCGATTTTCATCTCCTTCACCTGCGGATCAAAGAGCGCGAGCGTGGCGAAACCGATCTCCGCCGCGCCGGCGGGCAGGCGGCCGTCGGGCGAGAGAGTGGGTCGCACCTTCGCGATGGCAGTCTCGAAGATCGCCGGTTCACCGCCCGAAAGTTCGGGCACCAACTTCGCGATCTCGGCGTTCGTCGCGGTTTGAATCCACTTCAGGCCGCGCACCATCGCATTCGTCAGCGCCTGCACGGTCCGCGGATTCTTGCGGATGAAGTCCTCGGTCGTGTAAAGCGAGGCAGCGACGTAATCCCCGCCGAAGATGGCCTTGGATCCCTCGGTCGTGCGCGCGTCGGCAATAATTCTCACGTCGCCCGCGACCTCGAGAATGGTCATCACGGGATCCACGTTTGAAATCGCATCGAGATCCCCGGAGCGCGCGGCCGCCACCGCGGCCCCCGTCAGGCCCACGCCGATCACGGACACATCCTCCGGCTTCAAGCCCTCGCGCGCGAGCAGGGTGTTGAGCGTCAGGTGCGTGCTCGAGCCGGGCGACGAAACACCGATCTTTTTTCCCTTCAGATCCTTCGGCGAGCGGTAGTCCGGAATCTTTCCCTTGATGATGCCGATGGCGATGTCGGTGTGCGCACCCTGCACGACGAATGCGGTGATCGGCAAGCCCTTGGCCCGCATCTGGATGGTGTGTTCGTAGCCGCCTGACGTCACATCGGCACTGCCGCCGACCAGCGCCTGCAGCGCTTTCGAGCCGCCGCCCAGATCAAAAAACTCGACGTCGAGGCCCTCGTCTTTGAAGTAGCCGAGTTTTTCCGTCACGGTGAGCGGCAGGTAGAAGAGGCTGTTCTTGCCGCCCACGGCGAGCCGGACCTTCGGGGATTCGAGCGGCGCCTTTTGTGCGTGCATGCCGGGTGGTTGCAGGAACGCGAGCGCGATGGCCGCAAGAAGGGGGACGGATTTATTCATGGGGGATGGAGCAGGGGTTCAAATCACTCTTCGGGATCTTAGATCGGCGCGGGCCGATTGGTCGAAACCAAGCTGAGCAAGAATTTCGTCCGTGTGCTGGCCCAGTGCCGGCCCGGGCCCGCCGACCATGCCGGGTGCCGCCGACAATTTGGGCACCACCCCTGGCACCCGGAGGGATCCCCCCTCGGGCAGCGTGATGGACGCGATCATGCCGCGGGCCGCGTAATGCGGATCGGCCGCGATGTCGGCCACGGTGAAAACTTTTCCACCCGGCACCTCGGCGCGTTCGAGCATCGCCACGGCTTCATCGAGCGACCGCGTGCGCGTCCACGCCGCGATCGCGTCGTCGATGAACGCGGCTTGGGCCGTGCGTCCGTCGTTGTGCGCGAAGCGAGGATCGTCAGCCAGGTCGTCACGTCCGATGCCCCGCATCAGGCGCTTGAAGATGCTGTCGCCATTTCCGGCAATGAGCACGTAGGCTCCGTCGCGACACGGGTAGCTGTTCGAGGGTGTGATGCCGGGCAGCGCGCCTCCCCCGGGTTGACGGACCAGGCCGCGGGCGTCGTATTCCGGCAGCAGGCTCTCCATGATGGCGAAGACGGATTCGTAGAGCGCGACATCCACGACCTGACCGCGTCCTCCGTTTTGCGCGCGATCCCGCAGGGCGACCAGCGCACCGATCACGGCGTACAGCGCGGCGAGCGAATCGCCGAGGCTGACACCCACACGCACGGGCGGGCGGCCAGGCTCGGCGGTGAGATAGCGCAGGCCGCCCATGGATTCACCGATGACGCCAAACCCGGGCCGGTCGCGGTAGGGTCCTGTCTGGCCGAAGCCGGAGATGCGCACCATGATGAGTCCGGGGTTGAGGGCGGAAAGCGCCTCGTAGCCGAGGCCCCATTTCTCGAGCGTGCCCGGCCGGAAGTTTTCGATCAGCATGTCCGCGTCGCGCACGAGGCGGCGAACGACCTCCTGTCCGTCGGGCTGCTTCAGATCAAGCGTGAGCGATTTTTTGTTGCGCGACTGGACGTGCCACCACAACGAGGTATCGCCTGCCATTTCGCGCCAGCGCCGCAGGGGATCTCCCACCCCGGGCGGCTCGATCTTGATGACCTCCGCGCCGAATTCGCCGAGCGTTTTTCCGGCGAACGGACCGGCGATCAGCTGGCCCATCTCGATCACGCGCAACCCGGCGAGGGGAAGCCGGCGCGGGGGGACGCCTTCACTCATGCGCGAAGAATGCCAAAGTCCTGCGTCGTGCGCCATCGCATCTTTACGCGGCGTTCGCGGGCGCCCGCCATCCGGGATTAGGCCCAGAGCCGCCAGGCGACACCGAGCGCGGCGCAGGCGAGGATGGTGTAAATCACGTTCCACTTGCGCCACTGCAGTCCGGTGAACGCGAGGACGCCGAGCACCACTGCGAACCAATCCCAACGCGTCGGCGCCGGGTGCACGATGTGCCAGGCGAACCAGACCGCGAGATTGAGAATGACCCCGACCACCGCCGCGGTGATCGCCGAGAGCGCGGCGGAGAGCTGGACGTTGCCGCGCAGTCGCTCGATGGACGGGCCGCCCAGAAAAATCCAGATAAAGCACGGGACGAACGTGCACCACGTGGTGATCGCCGCGCCGAGCGTGGCCGCGCCGAGCGCACTCAATCCGCCCGGGTGTTGCCAGCCCCCGACAAAGCCGACGAACTGCAGCACCATGATCAACGGACCTGGGGTCGACTCCGCGAGACCAAGGCCCACGAGCATCTGGTCGGTGGAAAGCCACTGAAAATGCTCCACCGCCTGCTGCGCGACGTATGGCAGCACGGCGTAGGCGCCGCCGAAGGTAACGCACGCGGCCTTGCTGAAGAAGATGCCCATTTGGAATGCCGCGTGATCGCGTCCTAGCCACCAGCCCACTCCGATGACGGGCGCGAACCAGACGGCGAGTCCGATCAACAGGACCTTGAGCGACCGCGCCCAGCCCGGCGGCGGCGTCTGGAATTGGAATTCCTCGCTGGCGGAAATATTCGTCGTGTCGCCGTGTCCCTTAATCACCGCGAAGAGTTCGGGCCGGATTTTTCCACCCACGAAACCGATGATGCCGGCCCCCAGCACGATGACTGGAAACGGCGCCTGGAAAAGGTAGAGGGCGACAAACGCGGCAGCAGCGAGAACCCACATCACCGGGTTCTTCAGCACCTTCTGGCCAATCCGGATCACGGCCTGCGCCACCACCGCCATCACGGCGATCTGCAGGCCGTAAAATGCGGCGGCAACCAGCGGCACGGCCCCCAGGCTCAGGTAGATCCAACTCAAGCCCCAAAGGATGAACGCCGAAGGGAGAACGAACAGCACGCCTGCCGCAATGCCGCCCGCCGTGCGATGCATCAGCCAGCCCACGTAGGTCGCCAGCTGCTGCGCCTCGGGACCGGGCAGCAGCATGCAGTAGTTCAGCGCGTGGAGGAAGCGGCCCTCATCAATCCACTTCCGCCGCTCGACGAGCTCGGAATGCATCAGGGCAATTTGTCCGGTCGGCCCGCCAAAGCTGATGAATCCCAGCTTCAGCCAGAAGCGCAAGGCCTCGGCAAAAGTGGGGCGGAGCGGGGAGGCAACCACGAATCTTGCACGAATTTACACGAAGGATGGGAGGAGGACGATCTCAACAAACGCAATCACTCCATCTAATAATTTCGCGTTAATTCGCGTCAAATTCGCGGTTCCTTCCCCCTGTCTTCACTCAGATCGCGCTCAGATATTCGAGCAGGGTGCGCACGCCGAAGCCGGTGGCGCCGCGCGCGCGTGTCGCACACTCCTTCTCGGTCGACGCCGTGCCGGCGATGTCGAGGTGCGCCCACGGGGTTTCGCCGACAAAGTTCCTGAGGAACGCAGCCGCGGTGTTCGCGCCGCCCGGTCGTCCGCTGCTGTTCTTCACCAGGGCGATCTGACTGCGGATTTGTTCTTCGTATTCCGGGAAGAGCGGCATGTGCCAGAACTTCTCCCCAGCCTTTTCGCCAGCGTCGAGGAGGCCGGTGCGCATGTTCTTTGACGCGGTCCACAAGCCGGCCACGTGCTCGCCGAGGGCGACCACCACCGCGCCCGTGAGCGTCGCAAGATCGATGATCTGCGAGGCCTTCACGTCTTTCACGGCGTAGCCCAGCGCGTCGGCGAGGATCACGCGGCCCTCCGCGTCCGTGTTGTTGATCTCGATGTGCTTTCCGTCATAGACCGTGACAATGTCGCCGGGGCGGTACGATTCGCCGCTCAACATGTTTTCGGCGCTCGCGATGATGCCGACGACGTTGAGCTTGAGCTTGAGCGCGGCGATGCCCGCCATCGCGCCGAGCACGGCGCAGCCGCCGCATTTGTCGAAGACCATCTCCTCCATGCCGAGCGCCGGCTTGATGGAAATGCCGCCGCTGTCGAAGGTCACCGCCTTGCCCACGAGCGCGATGGGGGCGTCGCCCTTGCGGCCGCCCTGGTAGCGCAGCACGACGAGCCGGGGCGGATGCGCGCTGGCGCCACCCACCGCGAGCAGTCCGCCGAAGCCGCCTTTGCGCAGCGCCTTTTCGTCGAGCACCGTCAGCCCGAGTTTGTGTTCCTTGGCGATGGCCCCGGCCGTCTCCGCGAGAATCTGGGGATAGAAGACATTCGGCGGTTGGTTGGCGATTTGGCGGGCGCGGTTGCAGGCTTCGCCGATAATCAGGCCGCGCCGGGCGCGTGTCTCCGTGCCCGCAATTTGGTCGGCCGCCACCACGAGCGTGACGCGTTCCGGGGCCGGGGTCCGTTTGTCGGCGGTCTTGTACTGCTCGAATTGATAGCTTCCGACGACCACGCCCTCGATGGCCTCGCCGGCGAACCCCGCATGTTTGCCGAGGTGAAGCGTGTACTCCGCGTGGCCGTTCTTGCGCAGGAATTTCGCAGCGGCGGCTGCGGCCTGCCGGACGGTGTGGCCCGTCACCTTCGAGGTCGGGCCCAGGCCGAGGCAAAGCGCGTTCGACTCGTGGAGCGGGAGCAGGGAATTGGGAGCCAGCGAAAACTCCGCCTCGGTCACGGCGTGGGGGAGCTGCTTGCGCTCTTCTTTGGTGAAAAAATGGACTGTGGGCAGATGGGGTTTCGCGGGGGACGAAGCGACGGAGAGTTTCATTCCCGTCTCCTAGCCCGCTCCCCGCGGCTTGGCAATGCGCGCCCGGTTCCGACGTTGCGCGATCGCCGCGCGGCGGTTCTCAAATGGCCGCGTGGCCGGTTTCCTCGGTCCGGATGCGAATGGCTTGTTCGATCGAACTGACGAAGACCTTGCCGTCGCCGGCCAGGCCCGTGCGGGCGGCAGCCGAGACGGAGCGTACGACGCGGTCCACCATGTTCTCGGGAATGACCACCTCGATTTTGAACTTGGGGTGGAGGTCCGAGAGATGCCCGGTTCCGTGCGGGCGGCCATTCATTGGTTGGTACCCCTTCACCTCGCCCACCGTGATGCCCTCGATACCGAGCTCCCGCAATGCTTCCTTCACCTCCTCCAGTTTGAACGGTTTGATGATGGCCTCGAGTTTTTTCACGATAATCGAATCCGAAACGGGATGCAGGCTGCGTGGGCGGCGCGGAGCAGCCGCAAAACCCCCGGAAACGGGCCGCCCCGCGTCGCCGCCATTCGCACGCTGGGGCACTTAGCACCGGTCGTGCCAGACTTGCCTAACCCTGCGGGATCCTTGTAATCAGGCCGCTTTCCATCGAAGTGTCGCCTTGTCGGACCCCCAGAACATGCGCATCTTGTCCCACTTTGCGCACGGGCTTGGCGAATCGTGAATCGACACTGGCTAACTTTTGATCGGGAGGACGCGTGGTAATCGGCGCGATCGGGCATTACGTACGCACGTTTCTGCAGACCGTCAGCAGCTTGATCTGGCTGCTGATCGACATGGTCGCGGAGATGGGTGACCATATTTCGCGCGGCCGGCTGCCGTTCCGGCGGAGCGTCTTCTTCGAGCAGGGCGAGCGGGCCGGGCTGGGGTCGGTGCCGCTGGTTTGCATGGTCTCGTTTTTTCTCGGCCTGACGATGGCGCTGCTCACCGGCTACCAATTGCGCACCTTTGGCACCGAGCGGCTGGTGCCGGGTTTGATCACCATCGCGTTCTGGCGCGAACTGGGGCCGCTGATGACGGGCATCATTCTCGCCGCGCGCATCGGTGCGGCCTACACGGCGGAACTCGGCACCATGACCGTCTCCGAGGAGGTTGAGGCGATTGAAGCGATGGGTCTGGGCCCGCTCCGTTTTCTGGTCGCTCCGCGACTGACCGCCCTCGTGGTTTTAATGCCCGCCCTGGTCGTGATGTCGAATCTCGCGGCGCTCTTCGGCACCTACATGATTTGCCAGATCTCATTTAACATTAACGGCCATAACTTCATCGACCTCGTGCTGGAGGCGCTCATCCTCAAGGATGTGGTCCTCGGCATGGCGAAGAGCCTGCTCTTCGGCCTCATCATCGGGCTGATCGCGTGCTACAGCGGGCTCACGGTCAAGGGCGGCGCCGCCGGCGTGGGCAACGCGACCACCAAGAGCGTGGTGGCGACCATCACGACTGTCATCGGCGTAGACACGTTTTTGAACATGCTGCAGGTCAACGTGCTGAATAATTAAAGTCCGATGGCCCCCGCTTCCCCCTCCTCCAGCGCGACCCGGCCCGCGACGCCGCCCGCCGGCGAACAGCCGCTCGTTCGGCTCGAGGACGTCGTCCTCCGCTTCGGCCCGAAGACGGTGCTCGATGGGATCAGTTTCACGGTCGAGCGGGGCGAGCGACTCGTCGTGATGGGGCAATCCGGCGGCGGTAAGAGCACCTTGCTCCGCCTGGTGATGGGGATTCTGAAGCCCAGCTCGGGTCGCGTGCTCTTTGCCGGTACCGATGTCGCGCGGCTCACCCGCCGGCAGCTGAACGCAATGCGGGCGCGCCTCGGCATGGTGTACCAATATTCCGCCCTGATTAGCTCATTCACCGTGCGCGACAACCTCGCGCTGCCGCTGGAGGAGCTGACCGAAAAATCGGCCGCGGAAATCGACGAAATGATCCGCGAGCGGCTCGCGGCGGTCGACATGAGCGGCTCCGAGGACAAGATGCCCTCGGAGCTGAGCGGCGGCATGCGCAAGCGCGTCGGGCTGGCGCGCGCGCTGATGCTCGAGCCTGAGTTGATTCTTTACGACGAGCCTAGCGCGGGTCTGGATCCGGTGACCAGCTCGGTGATTGACGAGTTGATCGTCGACACGAGCGCGCGGACGAAGTCCTCGGCGATCATCGTCACGCACGAAATGGACAGTGCGTTCCGCATCGCCACCCGCATGATCATGCTGTACCAAGGCAAGGTCATCGCCGACGGGTCGCCGGAGAAATTCCGGAATTCCGACAGCGAAGTCGTCGCCCAGTTTGTTTCGGGCAGCACGCACGGCCCGATTGGCGAGGCCGCCCACCAGCGCAAATAGCCGCCCCCACCGCTTCCATGAAATTCGAGCGCTCCGAAGTCCGCACCGGCATCTTTTTTGTTTCCACGTTTGTGCTGCTGCTGGGCGTGGTGCTTTTCCTCACCGCGCCGGGCCTGTTCCGTCCGTTGAAGGAGTTCGAGGTCTTTTTCGACAATGCCGGCGGGCTCAAGCCCGGCGCATCGGTGAATCTGGGCGGCCGGAAAATTGGCCAGGTGCTGGATATCGAGTCGCCCGTGCCCAAGGCGATCCGTCCGACGCAGCATCCCGATTTCGAGGTGCTGGTGAGAATTCGCGTCGACCGGAGCGCAAAGGTCTACCGCGATGCCGTGGCCCGCATGGGTTCCAATGGATTGCTCGCGGAAATGATGATCGACTTCGTTCAAGGCAATGAGGAATCGGGCCTCGCGGAGCGCGGGAGCACATTCATTGGCGAGCGGCAGCTCGACGTCAGTTCCGTGGCGGCCAAGGCCATCAAGACGCTCGAGCCCGTGGCGGCCGCGGCGGAAGCCACGCTCAAGGACTTGAAGGTCACCATCGGCACGCTCAACGGTTTTTTCGGACAGGGTTCCGACCTGCAGGCGAGCATCTCGAACATCCGTCGAGTGGGCGAAAACATGGCTGCAATCAGCAGCAAGGAGGGTTCCCTCGGCGTCGCGATGGAGAACGTTCGCGTCCTCACGGAGCGGCTCGCGTCGGATGACGGACCGCTGACCCAGGCGTTGAAGAAGGCGCGCGACGCGATGGATCAGCTTAGCAAGGACAATGCGCTGCAAAAGACGCTCGCGAACATCCGGTCGGTCAGCGAGCGCCTGGAGCGAATTCTGGCGGGCTTGCAGCCGAAGTTAAGCGAGACCGCGACCAACGCCGCGCAGTTGACCGATACGTTGAAGCGCCAGCCGTGGCGCATCATTTACCCCACGACCAAGGACTATCCCCCTGAGGCCGCGCCGACTCCGACCCCGCGCAAGGCCGTGCCTGCCAAAAAGAAGCAGGGTTGATGGTCACCGCTGTGCCGGCGCCACCCCGACCGAGATGAAGCTCGCCGCCGCGCTGCGTGAATTTCTGCCGGCGGGCACGGTTGGCGACGCGCCGGACGTCCTGCAGGCGCACGCCGGCGACAAGTGGTTCGCGCAGCACCTGCCGGATGTGGTGGTGCTGGCCGAAAGCACCTCGCAGGTCAGCGCCACGCTCCGGTTCGCGAATGAAAACCGCCTGCCCGTCACGGCTCGCGGCGCCGGTTATGGCTACGTCGGCGGCGTCGTCCCCGAAAAGGGTGGCATCGCGCTCTCCCTCGCGCGGATGAATCGCATCGTCGAGATCCACGACCGCGATTTTCTCGCGGTGGTGGAACCGGGCGTGATCACCGGTGAGCTCCAGGCGGCGGTGCGGGCGCTCGGCCTGTTTTACCCGCCGGATCCGGCCAGCTTGAAGCATTGCACGCTGGGCGGAAACATCGCGACGAATGCCGGTGGCCCGCGCTGTTTGAAGTATGGCGTGACGCGAAACTACGTGCTGGGACTCGAGGTCGTGCTGGCCGACGGCCGCGTGGTCGAGGTGGGCGGCCGAGCGCACAAGAACAAGACCGGCTTCGATCTCATCGGCATGTTCGTGGGGTCCGAGGGGATGCTCGGGGTCGTGACGCGCGCGACGCTGCGGCTCCTGCCGCACCCGCCGGCGCGGGCGGCGATCTCGGCCGCGATGCCGACGATCCGGGACGCGGCCGCGGCGGTGCAGGCGGTTTTTTCGGCGGGTCACCTGCCGGCGGCGCTCGAGATTGCGGACCAGTTCACCCTCGCTGCGGCGAGGGCGCATCTGGGTGGGGCAGTGCCCGCGGGCGACGGGCATCTCCTGCTTGAGCTCGACGGCCACGCGGGCGCGATCCGCGCGGAACTGGCGGACCTGGCCGCGCTGATTGCGCGCTGCGGATCGACAGACGCGAGAACGGCGTTCGGCGAGGCCGACGTCGAGGAATTGTGGGCGCTCCGGCGCGGATTTTCTGAATCGCTCAAGGCGAGCGGGCTGACAAAGTTGAACGAGGACGTGACCGTCCCGCGCGGCCGACTGGTCGACCTGATGGACTTCGCGGCGGGCTTGCAGGCGAAGTACGGTGACGCCGTGGCGTGCTTTGGCCATGCGGGCGACGGCAACATCCACGTGAACATCATGGCGGCGGACTACGACTCGCCGGCGGTACGGGCCCGCGTGAACCAGGCTCTCGACGAATTATTTCGGCAGGTGATTGCGTGGGGCGGCGCCATCACGGGTGAGCACGGAATTGGACTGGCCAAGAAACGTTGGTGGCCTGAGGCGGTCAGCGCGGAGAATCTCGCCTTGCATCGGCGGGTCAAGGCCGCGCTCGATCCGAATGGCATCCTGAATCCCGGCAAGTTTCTGGACTGAGTGCGCGCCGCGCCTGGGTCCGGCCGGCTACTCGCCGGTCACAGTTCGGATGAAGAGCGTTTCCGGGTCGAGCGTCAGCCTTTTTTCCAAGCCGTCCTCGTAGATAGACCAGATGGGTGGGTCGACTTGATGAAGGACCGTGAGCCGGGTGTCCGGGAAATGCTCCAGGTAGACCTTGGCCTGAGCCCGCGAGTAGATGCCGTGCGCCGCGGGCGGGACCAGCCGGGCTCGATCGAGAAGGAGCGGAGTCGTCGTCGAGTATCCACTCACACTCACGACGCCAAAGAGGGAGGCAAAGTTGTGGCTGGGCAGCAGCGGAAACGGGGCTCGCTCGTAGGCATCGTCCACAAGTTGAAGATCCGCGCAGACGAGATTCTTGCGCGGAATCAAGACTGGTCGAATGGTTTTCCAATACTCGTCGGCGACGCCCGACAGAATTAACCTTCGGCTGAGTTCGGCCGGGCCCATGCTTGGGGGGCCTTTCGCAAACAAGAAGACCATTGGGAAAAGCGCAACGGACCAAATCAGGCGGTTCCAAAACCGTGGCAGGGGTCGATAGTTGAACAGGAAAAGCAAGTGCACATGAAAGAGCAGGATGGCCAACTCGCGGAAAGGCCAGCGGGTTGAGCGCAGGACGGGAATCGCCGTTATTAGATCCGCCAGCCAGACGGGGCGCCAGACAAAGAGCATCACGAGGCCGACGGCGACGAGCAGGCTCCGCGACTTTGTGTCCCGCCATCCCCCGCGGGCCAACGCAATCGTGGTTGGCAGATTCACGGCGGAGTAGGCAATCGCCCAGCCCCACGATGGCCCGCCAAACATCACCCACGGACTGAACAGCGATTCCGAAAATGGGCCCAGGAAGATCGACGCCGCCAGCGAGAGCGGTGGAACATTGAAAAGCGTGGACTTGGTTGCGCTAAAACTTCGGATCCGCCCGCTGCTTCCTATCGTCTCGAGGCCCGGACCAATCACCAGATAGATCAGAAGAGACAGCAGCATCAGGGATGTGACCAGGCAGAGCAGGGGACGGATCGATCGATTCCTCCAGTAAAAATAGGCGGCCCAGCCCATGCTCCCGCAGATCAAAAAGAAAAACGGATGCAGGTTGCCGCCAAACACGCAGAAAACGAACGCCCCGAAAATCAGCCCGATGGCCCCCAAGGCCGAACGAAACTGCAGGGCAACGAACACCAGCGGCCACGCAGCCTGCACATTGATAAAACCCATCCATGAAGTTCCATACAGAAGGAACAGGGGAGCGAACGCATAGCTGAGGGTTGTCGCGACAATGATGCCGTCGCTGATGGGCAGATCGTGTCGTCGTCGCAGCCACGTGGCGGACGCCGCAAAGGCGATGGCGATGACGACGAACTCGAAGGTCGTGATGATGTCGACCAGCGCAAAGTAATAGGCCGTGCGGGCCAGCGGCGACAACAACGGCAGCAGCGGGCTGATCAGCGGAAAAATGGTCGCATCGGTGGACCAGTCATAATTTCCGCCGAAAAGACTTTCGCTGACGAACGCCGGCCGGTCGGCCTGCAAATGCCGTGCGATTTCGACCATCGGAGGCAGCCATTGCGTCACGTTATCATGCGTCAGGAAAAAAAACGGACGCCAGGCCTGAAAGGCCGTGCAAACGAGGAGTGACAAGGCACTCGCCATCGCGATGACCCGGCCCATCGAGCGGCGCGGAACGCGTGGCCGGTCAAGTGAAGCGGCCGGTATCATCGATTCCGGAACTCAGGAGCACGATCGATGCCCTCGACTAAACGGCCGTCCAGTCCGCAGGGATCTGGGGTCAGTGGAGGAGGTTTACAAGGTCGTGTCCCATGCCACCGCCGAGCTTGAGCACGCACAGCGAGCGTTCGCGCAGGGAGAGCGTGGAGCTGCCCTGGTGCTCGCGCCGCGCCGCGGGAATTTCCCCGTCGTCAAGGGCGGTGTCGAGCTCCAGCTCCCAGCGCGCATCGCGCCGGCCCGGCAGAACGAAGGCCATGGCCGCGTGATGCGCATTCAGCAGAATGAGAAACGAATCGTCTTCGATTAGGCGTCCC
>JANMQT010000178.1:0-11676 GCA_031370675.1 Verrucomicrobiota bacterium | reverse complement strand
TGATCGACACGCCCGGCGCCTACCCCGGCGTCGGCGCGGAAGAGCGCCACATCGCCGAGGCCATCGCGGTGAATCTGCGCGAGATGATGATGCTCGAGACGCCGACGATTGCGTGCGTGATCGGCGAGGGCGGCAGCGGCGGCGCGCTGGGCATCGGGGTGGCGGACCGCGTCCTGATCCTGGAGAACGCCTATTACTCGGTCATCAGCCCCGAAGGATGTGCGGCGATCCTGTGGAAGCACCGGAGCTTCGCGCCCGAGGCGGCGGCGGCCCTCAAACTCAGCTCACCGGATCTCAAGGCCTTCGGCATGGTGGACGATGTGGTGCCCGAGCCGGTCGGTGGCGCCCATCGCGATCCTGCCACGGCCGCGGAAAATTTGAAGCGCGCGATCGTGAAGCACCTCCGCGAATTGCTGCCGATGTCCAAAAAGAAGCTGCTCAACGCGCGTTACGCGAAATTCCGGAAGTTCGGCGTGTACGCGGACGCGTGAGGTGGAACGCGAGCTCCCGGCGCGTCGCCGAAAGGTGGCGATGACCCTCCCCGGTCGTCCCAAGGATTGCGCGACGGATCAGTCTCGGGCGCGCGATCCAATTCCGGCGACCGGATTGATTCCGAGAAGATTGGGACGACCGAGGACGGTCGTCCCTACCAACCCAACGCGCCCGGAGGTCGCGTCCCGCCTCAAACCCGAAACAGCGCGCCGAGCCGTTTGCCGAGCACGAGGCTGGCGACGAGAATGGTGAAGCCGAGGAAGACCATCGCCCAGACGCCCAGCGCGGCGGCCACGGCGCGGCCGTCGCCGAGCAATTGGAACAGCTCGAAGATCGCCTTGGTGATTGGGTAATCCGCCTGGCGTTGCGCGAGGATGAGCGAGTCGCTCACCTCGAGCATGGCGAAGGAAAACGTCAGCAGGCCGCCAGCGATCAGATTCGCCGTGATAAGCGGCACGGTGATGCGGCGCAGGGTGCGCAGCGGCGGGCACCCCAGGCTCTGGGCGGCCTCCTCGAGCGTGACGCTGGTCTGCTCGAAGCCCGCCACCGCCGATCGCACCATGTATGGCAGCCGGCGCACCGCGTACGCAATGACGAGCAGGGGCAGCGGATTCTTGATTGGATTCAGGAAGGCAAACACCTTGCCTTCCTGCGTCATCGCGAGGTAGCCGAACGCGAGCACCAGCCCTGGCACCGCGAGCGGCAGCATCGCCACCGTGTCGAGAATTTTCCGGCCGGGCAACTGCGTGCGCACAATGATGTACGCGATGGCGACGCCCAGGAAGACATCGATAATCGTGGCGAGGCCGGCGTACTTCAGGCTGTTCGCGATCGACGGCACGGTGAGATTGTGGCCCAGGGCTGTCTCAAAATTCGCGAGCGTAAAAGACTGCGGCAGGATCGTGCCATACCAGTCCTGCGCGAAGGCGAACAGCGTGACGCCGATGTGCGGAAGCAAGGCCACAAACGACACCAACGCGAAGACCATGGTGCACGCCAGCCCGCCGGCCCAGCCGAGCCGGCGCGGGCCGCCCTGGCTCGTGGCCTTCGGCATCATGGCGTGCCCGCCCCGGCCCAGCGTGAAGCGCCCCAGGGCGTAGAGCAGCACGGTCGCGGTCAGCATCACTGCCACCAGCGCGTACGGAAACGGGCTCCCGCCAATGTCCTTGAGGCCGTAAAAAATCTGGACCGAGGTGACACGTTCGAATTCGAAGATAAGCGGCACGCCCAGTTCCGTGAAGGCCCAGATGAACACGATGGTGCCGCCGGCGAACAGGCCGGGCAGAATGAGCGGCAGGGTGATCTTGAAAAACTTCCGCAATCCTGTGCAGCCGAGATTTTCCGCCGCCTCCTCCATCGCGGGATCGATGTTCGCGAGGGCCGCGGTGAGGTTGAGGTAAAGCACAGGATAAAGATTGAGCCCGATCAGGAGCACACAGCCCCAGAAGCGTCCGTTTCCGAGCCAGTCAACCGGTTCGCGCAGCAAGCCCAAATCGGTCAGGGCGGCATTGAGGGCGCCGGCCTGGCCGAAGATTTTTTTGATGCCGATCGCGCCGACGAACGGCGGCAGAATGAGGGGCGCCAGCACCAGCGCACCGAAGATTTTCTTGCCCGGGAAATCATAGCGATCCGTGAGCCAGGCCAGCGGCATCGAAATCGCAATCGCGGCCAGCGTGCCGAACAGTCCAAGCAGGAACGAATTGCGCAGTCCCTCGACATACAGCGGATTGCGGAAGACCTCCGCGACGTACTCGAAGGTGGGCTGTCCATTCACCACGAACGCGCCGGCGAGCGTCTGCGCGATCGGGAAAAAGAAGAAGCAGCCAAAGAGTGCGGCGGTCAGCAGATAGATGATGAGGGCGAGCGCGCGGGACATCGTCAGCGCTGGTCTATCACGCCCGCCTAGCCGCGGGAAGCCGGAGATGGCAGCGCCGGTTCGGGCGCGGGTTTCGGCACCACCGGATTTCCGCCCTCCCGGGGCGGATCCTCGAGGTCCGGCACCGGTGGATCAAAGAAGTGATCGAAGGCCAGAAAATAGGCCTTCGCGTGCCGCGCGAACCCCATGGCAAAGCAGAACACCGGGAGCAACGTCGCCAGCAGCAATGTGGTCATCGAAACATCGTAGTACGTCTCCAGAACCAGGTAGATCACCAGGCCGAGCAGCGAACCAAAGCCGTAACCAACCGCCCAAATCGCGAGCAGGAAATATCCCATCTCACGCTCGTAGGCGTAGCCGCAGCGGGGACAGCCATCGAGCGGCGTGAACCATTCGCTCAGGCTGCGCGTGTCGCGCAGGGGCACAAACATCGGCATCGTTCCGCAATGCGGACAGCTCAGCCGGCTCGCCCGCGCGAAATACCGCCAGGCCCGGCGTCCCGCCGACCACGGGGCGGGGGCGGGTGCATCGGAAAAGGCGGAGGCGGCGTTCATGTCCGGAGGCTCCGTCCGTACCCTGGGATGTCAATCGGGCGCCCATTTGCCGAACCCGCGTCCGCCCTCCCCAAACCCCGAAAACGGAGAATTTGGCGGTCGGTCACGGTAATTTCACAAGGTTGGTTTGCCGACCAGCCGGCGCACGCAAACCGGCGTGCAAGGTCCGGCGAAAAAAGGGGGAATGGACCACCACCGGTGGTAGTTTGGGTCACCGCAACCCCCATGGAATGGACCCCTGCGAACGGGCAAAAATTGTGCCGGGGTCCAGAGGTAAAAGTCGAGTTTTGACGCGCCAAAATCTTGTTCGGGGCGGACGCCGACTTATGATTCGGGTCGGGGATTTCAGGGTCATTTCTTCCTCATGCCCAAACGTCGAACCAAACGAAAAATTGCCCATCCGGGAGCCCGGCCGATTCAACGGCAATTCGGGTTTCAGCCGGAGGGGAAATACTTTGATTTGCAGGCGATTTTCGACCGGCTGAACGCGAAGTATTTCAACCGTGCGCTCAAGCGTTACAAGATCACCTGGGCGCGCCGCCGGAAGCTGCCACCGCGGGAGTATTTCGTCTTTGGCACGATTCAAGAGCAGGACCGCATCATCCGGATTCATCCGTTGCTCGATCAACGCTTCGTTCCGCCGTGGTTCCTCGATTACGTCATCTACCATGAGATGCTGCATTCCGTGGTCCCGGACGTTCCGCTCGCGAGCGGACGCCGGCGCGTGCACACGGAGGAGTTCAACCGCCGGGAGCGGAAGTTCCCCTTCTACCGGCGCGCGCAGGAATGGGAGGAAGAAAACCTCGGCCGATTCCTGCGGTGATCGGGCGGCTCGCGTCGTCCCCGACGCGAACCAGCTACGCCGCCGCCTCGCCCAGGTACGCAGCCTTGACGCGCGGATCGTTGCGGAGTGACTCGGCGCTGCCCTCGATCTCAATCTTGCCGTGTTCGATCACGTAGCCGTAATCAGCCACCTCGAGCGCGCGAAACGCGAGTTGTTCCACGAGCAGCATGGTGATGCCGCGGGCGCGCAGCTCGGCGAGGCGCTTGAACACCTCGTCGATGATGATGGGTGCCAGGCCCATCGACGGCTCGTCGAGCAACAGGACCTCGGGTCGCGACATCAATGCGCGGCCCACCGCGAGCATCTGCTGCTCGCCGCCGGACAGCGTGCCGGCGAGCTGCTCGCGCCGTTCCTGCAACCGTGGAAAGAGCGCGAAAATATTTTCCATGTCCTTGAGCATCTCGGCCTGGCCGATTTGCTTTAGCCGCGTGAACGCCCCGAGCACGAGGTTGTCGGTGACCGATTGATCCGGGAAGACCCGGCGGCCTTCCGGACAGTGCGCCACACCCGCGCGCGTGATGAGGTGCGGTTTCTCGCCGACCAACTCCCGCTCGCCCAGCCGGACGCTACCGCTGGTGGGCTTCAGCAATCCGGAAATGGTCCGCAGCAGCGTCGTCTTGCCCGCGCCGTTGGAGCCGATGACGCAGACGAGCTTGCCCGCCGGCACCTCAAGCGAGACGCCGTGGAGCGCGCGGACCGGTCCGTAGCTGACCTGCAAATCTTTGATGGTGAGCATGACGAAAAGCGTTCGAGGACTGCGCGGGTCAATGCGTTGCCTGCGCCAGCGTGTGGCCCGATCCGGACGTGCCGAGGTAGGCGTTAATCACGCGGTCGTTGGCTTGAATTTGTTCGGGCGTGCCGTTCGCGATCTTCTGGCCGAAATCCAGCACCGTGATTTCGTCGGAGACCGCCATGACGAGACTCATGTGATGCTCGATCAGCAACACGCTCACGCCGGCGTCCCGAACCTTGCGGATGATGGCATCCATGTCCGCGATTTCACCGGCGGTGAGGCCCGCGGCGGGTTCGTCCAGCAGCAGCAGGGAGGGGTCGCTGCCCAGCGCGCGGGCGATTTCCAAGAGTCGCTGTTTGCCGTACGGGAGATGGCGCGCTCCTTCGGTGGCCAGGTTGTGAAGCCCGACGAACTCAAGCAGAGCCTGCGCGCGGGCGAGCGCTTCCGCCGCCTGCCGGCGGGCGCTCGGCGTGCGAAACACAATCGGCAGCAGGCCGCCGCTGAACGTGTGATGCAGCCCGACCATGACGTTGTCGAGCACGCTCATGTCGCCAAAGAGCGCGACGTTTTGGAAGGTGCGGGCGATGCCCGTGCGGCTGATCTGGTCGGCCGAGCCCTTCACCGGCTGGCCGCGGAATTGGATCTCGCCCGACGTCGGCTGGTAGATGCCGGACAACAGATTGACGGTCGTCGATTTCCCGGAACCATTCGGGCCGATCAGCGCGTGGATCTGGCCCCGGGTCACGGTTATGTCGAGGCTGTTGACCGCGGTCAGCCCGCCAAACTTGATCGTCAAGCCCTTGGTCACCAGCAACGGCTCGCCCTTGCGGGCGTCATCGCCCGGGCGCAGGTGCACCGCGGAAATCGCGCCGATTTTGACGCCGGCGATCACGTGGGCCGGCACGCCGAGCCTCGAAGGGGCGTGAAAGAGCCCGAGCTTCTCCAGGATCTTGCGGAGCAGGCCCACGATGCCACCGGGCATGAAATAGAGCGTGAAGAGCAACAGCCCGCCGAAGATCATCAGGCGGTAGTCGTTCAGGTTGTTGAACAGGTCGGGCAAAACCACCACCACCAGCGTGCCGAGACAATTGCCGATGATCGATCGGGTGCCGCCGAAAATCAGCATGATGAGAAACAGCACGGACAGCTCGAAGGAGAACGTGGGCGGGCCGATGTACTTGTCGACATGGCAGAAGAGGGTGCCTGCGAGACCGGCGAAGGCGGCGCTCAGGATGAACGCGGCGAGCTTGGTCCGGTAGCGGCTCACGCCGGAGCAGTCCGCCGCCACGGGGCTTTCCTTGAGCGCCTCAAACGCGCGTCCCCAATAGCTGCGCACGATGTGGTTCACCACGACGAGGCAGAGGACCATGACCGGGTAGACGAGGTAGAAGAGGTTGTTCCCCTCGAAATTGATGGGCCCGTAGATGAGCCGGGGAATCTCCTTGATGCCCGAGGATCCCTGGGTCAGCCCCACCGCCTCATTGATGATCGTCTGGATGATGAGCCCGAAGGCAATCGTGGCGACGGCCAGGTAAGGGCCGCGCAGACGCAGCGCGGGGACCCCGAGGATGACGCCGAAGACCGACGCGAGCGCCGCGCCGGCCACCATGCAAATCGGGAACGGCAGATGCAGTTTCCACATCAGGACCGCGGCGGTGTACGCGCCCACCGCGAACAGTCCCGCGTGGCCCGCCGAGACGTCGCCGGAATACCCCACCACGAGGTCGAGGCCCGCCACGACGATGATGTAGATGCACACCTTGCACAGGACCGAGTGCACGATGTATTCGTTGCTGATGAAGTTCGGAATGAACATCAGCGCGACCGCGACCAGGTACGGGGCGTAGCGTTTTACGTATTCCATGCGCGGGGGAAGGAAAAACTCGTGGTGCGAAACTCGAAGCTCGAAGAAAGTATCATCAAGGCAGAAGCAGGAAGTTGAAAGTGTCGCGTGCGGAATGGGCGTCGCCGGGAAGAGAATTCTTTGGACCTTTGAGTTTTTGTTTTTGGCCGCGGTTTCTTCGTGTTTCGAGTTTTCGTTCTTCGAGTTTCCCCTGCCTCGCGCGCGGTCAAGCGGTCAGACCTTCTTAATCGTGGCCTTGCCAAAGAGCCCGTTGGGCCGGAACAACAGGATGAGGATCAGGAGGACAAACCCCGGGGTGTCCTTGTAGCCGGTCGAAATGTAGCGCGCGGTCAACTGCTCGCTCAGGCCCAGAATGAGCCCGCCCGCGATGACGCCGAGGCCGGAATTCAGGCCGCCAATGACCGCCACGGCGTACGCCTTGGTGCCCAGCAGCGCGCCCATCGTCGAACTCACGATCTGGATGGGTCCAATCAGCACGCCGCCCATCGCCGCGATGGCGCAGCTCACGATGAACGAGAACATGATCACCACCGGCACGTTGATGCCCATGAGCGAGGCGGCGTCCTTGTCGGATGCCACCGCCGTCACGGCCTTGCCGAAAAGCGACTTCCGGCGAAAGACCTCGAAGGCGATCATGACGCCGGCGGCGGCGACCACGACGAGCACCTCCTTGGGATCGATGCTGACTCCGCCGATGTTCCAGTAGCCGCGGCCGAAGGGACTGCCCATCGGATATTCGTCCGTGCCCCAGATGCGCTCCGCCGCGTTCTTGGCGATGATCCCGAGCGCCAGAGTGCCCAGGATCCAGCTCACCTCGGAGCCCGTCTTCAGGGCGGGGCGGATGGCGACTTCCAGCAGAACGACCGCGAGCACGGCGCCGACGGCGGCCGCGGCGAGCAGCCCGAGGAGCCAGGTGGGAATCGCCGTTTGTTTGCTCCCGATGATGCTGAGGGCGGTGAACGCGCCGAGCATGAGGAAATCACCCTGCGAAAAATTCAGCGTTCGCGACGTAGAGAACGTGATGTTGTAGCCGAACGCAATCAGGGCGTAGATCATACCCAGCGCGACGCCGGAAAAGATGAGTTGGATGAAAGCGCTCAAGGGGGAAGGGGAGGGAATCGGCCGCGCTAACCGGCCGGCCAAAGGCGATTGCGCGCGTGCGTCCGTTGGTACGGGGGCGGTCCGAAGCGAATCATATTTCCAGGGATGTAGAGGGGAGCCCGAACCTGCGTACCGTTTCGTTCACGCCACCATGGTTCGGGAGTCCGAATTTATGGGGAGGGCAGGCGGGCCGCGCAAGCGCGAAAAGCAGAAATTTCAGCCGCCGCAACCCGGTGGCCGCGCCGGCCCCGTTACGGCTTGTTCGGACGCACGTCGAAGTCGCCGTTGGCGAAGCTGCCCTTCATCCACTCGCGATTTTGCTTCGCGGCCTGTGCGCGCGGGATCTGCAGCTTGTCCCAGATGGGCCGGTCGACCACCACGATTTGGGCGCCCTGGCCGTTCTTGGCGCTCTTGTACAAAAGGTAGACGCGCTTCCCCTTCCACTCCCGCGTTTCCATCGTCGTGTCGAGGGTGGCGATGGCGTGCGTCTCGAGTGTGTCCGGTTTCCCGTAGTTCTGCTCCAGCACCTTGAGGACGCCGCGCACGTTGCGCTTGTCGTGGAGCTCCACGTGGATCGAGTACAGCTTGCCCCAGAAGAAATTGTAGAGGATTTCGGTCACCTCGAATCCACCGTAGGAAAGCTTGTTGCGCTTGTCCTTGTAGGTCAGCCAGCGGCCCACGTCCTCGACCATCTCCACGTCCTTCAGCGCCGCGATCGGGATGCCGAGCTTTACGCCGTTGAAACCGTACTCTGCATCGATCGCCTCAACCGTGCCCGCCTGCCCGAAGGCCCGCAGGGTGAAAAGCAGCGCGGCGGCAAGAACGAGCAGGGGACGCATGACGAAAACGCTGGCCGCGACTGCACCGCACGTCAAGCGGACCACAACCTCGGACTGCTTGGTTCGTTTCCCGCTTTTCCTCGCTTCGACTGTTTTGGACTTTCTTCGAGTTTCGGGTTTGAACCTTCGAGTTTCTTCGTCAGGAGCCCGCCAGCCACCGCACGACATCGCGCGCGGCGTACGTGACAATCAAGTCGGCGCCCGCGCGCTTGAAAGCGGTCATGACCTCCAGCGTCGCGGCGCGCTCGTCCAGCCAGCCGTTCGCGGCGGCGGCCTTAAGCATCGAGTATTCACCGCTGACGTGGTACACGGCGGTGGGACGCTGGAAGCGCTCCTTGATCCGGTGCACGAGGTCGAGATAGGGCAGGCCGGGCTTGACCATCACCATGTCCGCGCCCTCCGCGAGATCGAGCTCCACTTCGCGCAGGGCTTCCTCGGCGTTCGCCGGATCCAGCTGGTAGGTGCGTCGATCCCCGAATTGCGGCGTGCTTTCCGCGGCCTCGCGGAAGGGGCCGTAGAACGCCGATGCGAACTTCGCGGCGTAGCTGAGAATGACCGTGTCGGGCAGACCCGCGCCGTCGAGGGCCCTTCGAATCGCGCCGACGCGACCGTCCATCATGTCGCTCGGGGCCACGATGTCCGCGCCGGCCTTGGCGTGCGACACCGCCGTGCGCGCGAGCAGTTCGACCGATTCGTCGTTCAACACCCTGGCGTGATCGCCATGGCGTCGCGTGATGCCGCAATGCCCGTGGCTCATGTACTCGCAAAGGCAGACGTCGGTGATGACGATGAGATCGGGCGCGGCTTTCTTCAGCGTGCGGACCGTCTGCTGGACGATGCCGTCCTTGGCGTAGGCGCCGCTGGCCTGCTCGTCTTTTTTCGCGGGGATGCCGAAGAGCAATACGGCGCGGATGCCCATGCCATGGGCCGCGACGGCTTCCTCGACGCATTCCGCGACCGTCATTTGGGCCACGCCCGGCATCGCGGCGATGGGCAGGCGGGCCGTGATTTTTTCGCTGACGAAAAACGGCTGAATGAAATCGTCCGGGTGAAGTCGGGTCTCCCGCACCATCGCGCGCAGGTCCGCCGAGGCGCGCAAGCGGCGGGGGCGTTGGAGCAGGGAGGGAAGCATAAGCGGGATGAAATCGGGATTGGTCGGCGGAGAACAGTATGGCTGGCGCCGTTGGAATTCCAAATCAAGTCCGGCGGTGCCCGTCAGCCGCCCTTGAATTCCACGATTGGCCTGGTCGCGGCCGGCTGCTCGCGGCGGTGATTTTCGAGGAAGCCGATCGCCGCCCGGGCCGCCTGGCCGAATTCGGTGTCGGTGCCCAGTTCATACGTGATTTGTTGCAGTACGGAAATCGCCTCGATCCGGCCCGTCTCGGCCATCGACTGGATCGCGGCGACGCGCATGGTCGGCGGCAGGTTCGCCTGGCGCGCCCAAGCCGGCAGCATCTGCAACGCCGTGTCCGGGAAATACCGGCCGATTCCATAAAGCGCGTAGTGCCGCGTGCTCATGTCGCCCTTGAGCAATTCCTCGCGCCAGTAACCCCATTCGCGATCGGGAACGATGTCGTAATACCGCATGGCATCGGCGTGGGCCAGCGGATCGATCATGGCTTCAATCTTGAGCTGCGGCTCGCCGGCCAGCAGCAGATCGCGGCGCGGTAGCCCGATCTCCTTCAACGCGATGAGCGCCGCGATGATGTCCTGCGTGGGCACGCGAAACTGCCCGTTGCCGGGAATCGGCAGCGGTTTCTGCCCGGGCGCGACCACGGCGGAGACGAGCGTGAATTTTGCGAAGGCCGAGAGCGGTGGATTTTCGAGCAGGACCAGCACGGCAGTCTGGATCGCCTCGACCGACATCCAGGGATTGTTCTCCAGATACGCGAAGAGCGCATCGAGCGACGCGATGCGCGCGGGGCGGGCCAGGAAGCTGAACGTGCCGGATGGCGTGTTCACCCGCGTCGCCACGCTCGCGAGGGGAAATTCCTGTTTTTCGCCGGGCGGCAGGAAGACGATTTCCGCGCGCGCCAGGACGGTCTGGGTTTTCTGGTCGGCGGTTTCGAAGATTGTGCCGGCGGGGAAGCTGACCAGCAGCGGCCGCGCCGGGGCGTTTTCCGCGCGGCTGGTGAGCGTGACAAAAAGCGCGTCGCGTCCGTTCCCGCGGTACGTGGCCCCCACCCAGTTGCGGCCCACGGCGTCGTGGATCGAAACACCGATGCCACTGGCCGGGTCGGGCGGGGGCGTGGCCATGCGCGGCGCGGGGGTGACAGCCGGCACGGGTCGCCCCTGGGTGGCGGCGACGGGGTTGACCGGCACCGTGGCAGCGACTTTGGCGGTAGCGGCGGCCTCGATGGATTTTCCCCGGGCCAGCCGGAAGGCGAAACCCAGGACGAGCACAAATTGGAGCCCGATGACCAGGCAGATCCACGGGAGGGGGGTTTTCCAAAGCGGAACTTTTCGCGGCATGGCGGGTCAGGTGGAACACTTTGCGCTTCAGCAGGGACCCGGCAAGCTATTCCCATGGCGTTCGAATACCCCGATTTTGTTCAGCGCGTGCTGCTGCACGACGAGGCGTTGCACCGTCCGCTGCCCACCGACCCGGCGAATCCCGAGATGATCATCCGCATTCGCGAGGCGAACGACGATGAAATCCTGCCGGAGTCGGGCCTGCGAAACCTGGACCTGCTCCCGCTCTTGCGAGGTGGATTGTATTACTTTCATGACGGCCTGACCGATGCCATTCGCATGGTCGACAGCGTGCCGGGTTCGCTGGGGGATTACTGGCGCCAGATGGTTTTCCGGCGGATGGGGGAGTTCGAAGTGGCGCGGACCTACGGGCGCCGCGCGGGCGAGCTCCCACCGTTCCAGTTGATGGTGCGCATGGCGGCGGACGATTCGCCGAACATGTCGAAGCAGTCGAACTGGGACAGTTACCTGCTGGCCCAGCTTTACGAGCAATATCGATTTGGCGATGCCGATTTGGAGGTGGAATTGCGCCGGCTGCAGCGCGTGGAGTTCGATCAAATCTACCGCTACACGTTCCGCCAGGCGGTGGGCGAGTGATGTCAGGGTGGCGTTTTTGAACGGGTGCGCGTAGCGTGGACGCATGAGCCCCCTCGTGTCCGCCGCCCCCCCGGCGGTCCAATATAAAATTGGCAACGAGCGTCTCGTGAAGGTGACCGACGCCGCGAGCGGAAAGCTGCGCTCGTTGCTCGAGAAACAAGGGCGCGCGCAGGGGGCCCTGCGGGTGGCCGTCATTGGCGGCGGCTGCTCCGGCCTGCAGTACAAGATGGACCTCGTCGACGGCCCGGCGAATCGCGACATCATGGTCGAGTCAGCGGGCGTGCGCGTGGTGGTGGACCCGAAG
>JANMQT010000164.1:0-8860 GCA_031370675.1 Verrucomicrobiota bacterium | reverse complement strand
CTGGCCACCTGGAACGCGATGCGGCTCGGGATGTTCGCCTTGATCACACCGGTCACGATGTCCGCGCGCGGCGTCTGGGTGGCGACAATCATGTGGATGCCGGCCGCGCGCGCCATCTGTGTGATGCGGGCGATCGCGTTCTCCACGTCCGCCGGGGCGGTCTGCATCAGGTCGGCCAGCTCATCGACAATGACCACGATGTACGGCATTCGCTCGGGCACGATGAGATCTTCGTCGCGGCTGTTGCGGGCGGAGGGTGGCGTGACCTGGGCAGGCCGGTTCAGATCGACGGAAAAAGGCGTGAGCGGAGCGCGGGTGACGGGGTCCACGAGATCGTCCGGTGACTCCAGCTGATCCGCGGGGGCGGCCGGCACCGGCTCGGCGGAGACATTCAGTTTCACGAACTGGCGCACGGTCGGTTCGGCTGCGTTCGCCACGGCCGTTTCCGCCAGATCGGGCGCGGTCTCATCGCTCTCCAGCGATGCCAGCGCCTCGGTCTCAAGCATGGCTTTCGCCTCGGCAGCGGCCTTGCTCGCGGCTTCGTTCGCCGCAAAATCGAGCTCCATCTGCGTGCGCTTGATCGGTCGCGCGTTAAAGCCCGTGATGTTGCGCACGTTGGTTTTCGCAAAAATCTTGTACCGCTTTTCCATCTCGTGGATCAGCCAGTTCAAGGCGAGCAGAACCTTCTTCGGGTCGGTCACGACCGGCACCACCAGATGCGGCAGGTCGTTGTACACCTGCATCTCGACGACCTTCGGGTCGATCATGATGAAGCGGAGTTGCTCCGGCGTGAAGCGGAAGAGCATGGACGCAATGAGCGCGTTGATGCAGACGCTCTTGCCGCTGCCGGTGGTGCCGGCCACGAGGCAATGCGGCATCGCGGCGAGATCGGCGATGATCGTCTTGCCGTACACGTCCTTGCCGAGCGCCAGCGGGATGGGCGCCTTGCTGCTGGCCCAATCCTCGCTCTCGATCAGCTCGCGCAGTGCGACCTTCACCTTGCGCGTGTTGGCGATCTCGATGCCGACCGTGTCCTTGCCCGGGATGGGCGCGAGAATGTTGATGCGCTCGGCGCGGGTGGCGCGCGCGATGTCGCGTTCCAGCGAGACGATCTTGTCCACGCGGACGCCTTTCGCCGGATAGACCTCGTAGCGCGTGATGGTCGGGCCGCGCGTGATGTCACCGGGGCTGACCTTGATGCCGAAATGATCCAGGCACTCGACGATCTGCGTCTGCACGCGGCGCAATTCCTCGGGGTCCATCGGCGGCCGGCCCTGCACGTCTGCCATCTCCAGGAGATCGGCACCCGGCAGTTGGTAATTCGCGAAGCGCACGTCGCCCGCATCCGCGGCGGCGAGGGCGCCGGCGCGCGCGGGCGCACCACGTCCGCCGGACCGCGCCAGCACGTCCGCCAGGCGCGGCTTCTTCGCGGCCGGGATGGGCGTGTTCGAATCGATGATCTGCGGTTGCGGCCGATCCATGAAATCTTCTGCCAGGCCTCCCGAGGCGGACTCGTCGTCGTCGATCGCCGTCTCCGGGGCGTCCACCCCACTGCGGCGGAGTTGTTTCTCGAGCCGGCGTTGCTCGCGCTCGAGCCGCTGGCGCTCCATTTCGATCCGTTGCGCCGCATCCACGGCGTCGATGGCCGCCTGCCGCCGGGCCTCCTTGCGCTCACCGAACCACGCGATGGTCCGCCGCATGATGGCGATCGGGTGCAGGCCGAAGAGCAGCACGACGCTGGACAAATACGCGACCCCGAGCGCCATGGTGGACCCCACGCCGCCCAGCAGGCGATCCCGCAGCAGCCGCTCGCCGATCCAATAGCCGATGAATCCTCCGGGCCCGGCGATGTTGAACTGACCGCGCCAATCCTGCAGGAAGGTGGTTTGCGACTGCACCAGGCAGGCCGCCGTGAAGACGGAAACCGCCAGCCAAATCATGCGGAAGGGCGTCAGCACGAGATTCGCCGTGAAGACGCGAGAGCCGCCGAAAATCATGAGCAGCACCGCGATCAGGTACGAGGCCGCGCCAAAGCAGAAGTAGCACGTGCCGGCCACGATCGCGCCGACCGGACCGACGAAATTCTGGGTCGGCGAATTCGGCTTGGAGGTCTGGCTGAACGGCACCCAGGTGGGCAGGTCGCCCGGGTGGTAGGACAGTAGCGCCAGGAAGAGCAGCAGTCCGGCGAAGAAGAGACCGATGGCCGGAAGCTCGCCCCAGGCGGTGGGCGCTTTGGTCTGGCGGTTGCGTTCGTTGGCTCGTGCCATTCGTTGGGAGAGTGTAATGGGTTGGCGAAAGCACGCAATCGATTAGGAGCCTGTTGAAATACTGGCATGGCCCGCGTGGCAGTCGATTTTTGGCTTCGGCAAGGAGCGCGCGAAGCGGTTGAATCCAACGCGATCCTGCCCGAGCGCGGCGACGCTGCCCAAACCAAAAAGCGGCGCCACCCCAAGGGCGAGCGTGAATTGGGCCGCCTGCCGCTGTTGCTCGTCGGTCACGGGTTCATTGAAACCCGATTCCTCCTCGCGCCACCACCATCCGGCCCAATTGACGCTCGCGCGGGCCATGCCAGTATTTCAACAGGCTCCTGGCCGCATGACTCGAATTTCCTCCACCATCCTCATCTTCGTGAAAGATCCGGTCCCGGGACAGGTGAAAACGCGACTTGGCGCGGAGCTCGGCATGGCCGCGGCCGCGCAAGCCTACCGCCGTCTCGCCGAACGCGTACTGGAAAATTTGCCGGCCGCCGAGCCGCTGCGCGTGTGCTTCGCGCCGCAGCACGCGGAGGAATCGATCCGAGCGTGGCTCGCCCCGCGCGTGCCCGCAGGCACGACTTTTCATCCGCAATGCGAGGGCGACCTCGGCGCGCGCATGGCCCAGGCCTTCGGCGCGGCGTTCGCCGATGGTTGCGCGCGTGTCGCGATCATCGGGAGTGATTGCATTGAGATCGATCCTCGTATGTTCGCCACCGCGTTCGCCGCGCTCGACCAGACGGACGCGGTCATCGGCCCGTCCGAGGATGGCGGATTTTACCTGCTGGCGTTGAAGCGGGAGGAGCCGGCGCTCTTTACGGCGATCGAATGGAGCACCAGCCGGACGCGCGCGGAATTGATCGCGCGGCTGGAATCGCTCGGCCTGACACATCAATCGCTGTCGCCGCGCGCGGATGTGGATACGGTGGTGGAGTGGCGCCGCGCCGAAGTCCTGCTCGCCGCGCCGCGTGACTCCGGCATCCGCGGGAACTAATTTTTTCACCCCCGCATGTCGACCGTGATCCTCCAGCAGCCCCTTGTCTTCGAACCGCTTTTCATGGAGCGCGTCTGGGGCGGCCGCCGTCTGGAAGTCCTTTATCACAAGCGACTTCCGCATGGGATGCTCGTCGGCGAGTCGTGGGAAATCGTCGATCGCGAGGAAGCGCAGAGCGTTGTCCACGACGGCCCGTGCCAGGGTTCGACCCTGCATGAATTGTGGACCGACCAGCGCGAGGCGATCTTCGGCGCCGGTTTGCCCGATGCGCCGCGTTTCCCGCTGCTGTTGAAGCTGCTCGACGCGAACGAAGTTCTCTCCTTGCAGGTGCATCCGCCGGCCGCGGTCGCGCGTGAGCTGGGGGGCGAGACCAAGACCGAGATGTGGTACGTCACGCACACCGAATCAGGCGCGGAAATTCTGGCTGGGCTGAGACCAGGCACGACCCGCGAGGCGTTCGAACAGGGCATTGCGGAGGGTCGCACCGAGGAATTCGTTCATCGCTTCCATGTGCACGAGGGTGACTCGTTTTTCATTCCGAGCGGACGACTCCACGCGATCGGCGGCGGCAACGTGATTGTGGAGATCATGCAGAACAGCGACACGACTTACCGCGTGTCCGATTGGAACCGCGTCGGATTGGACGGCAAACCGCGTCCCTTGCACATCGCCCAATCCTTGCGTTCGATGCGCTTCGATGATTTTTCCCCGGAGCCCCAGCATCCCGCCGGAGAGACGCTCGTGGAGTGTGAATTTTTTCGCGTGGAAAAATGGGATCTGATTGCGCCGCGCCGGGCGATCACGGAACCGCGCTTCGCGATCTTCACGGTGTTGACCGGTCGCGTGGATGCGGCCGGCACCTCGTTCGAGCCGGGCGATTTCTTCCTCGTGCCTGCCACGCTGCCCGCGCTCGAGTTGGCGCCGATCGAGCCGCAGACGCAGTTGCTGCGAACCACCATCCCGTTCTGATCGGAGGATTCACCCGCATGAACCGGCATGCCGCCCCCGACACCCGCTGGCGCGACGAACTCGCGCGGTTCGGCTATCGGGCCGACGATTTTGAGGAGACTTTTACCCGTTCCTCCGGGCCGGGCGGACAGAACGTCAACAAGGTCTCGACGTCCGTCACGCTGCGTCACGCGCCAAGCGGCCTGAGCGTCACGGTCGAGGACAGCCGGTCGCAGCTCACCAACCGCCGCCTCGCCCGCGAGCGGATGCTGGAGCGCATTCGCGACACCAAAGAGGCGGCGCGGCGGGAACGCGTGGCCCAGCGCGCTTTGGAGCGCCGTCGCAGCTCGCCCCGGCCGCGTTCCCTGAAGCGGCGGATCCGGGAGACAAAAGAACGCCGTTCAGAGGTGAAAAAACTTCGCTCTTCGCCCGGTTCAGAGTGAGATTGGGATGTTCCTCGACTCTTCCCGGCGTCCGGGCATCGTCCCCCTTGCCAAGGCGCCTCCGCCCGCTAACATCGCGCCCACTTTCCCATGACGCTGGTTAACCTTCTCACGCCTCAGCAAATCGTGCCGCGCATGCAGGCGACCGAACGCTGGTCCGCCATCGTCGAGCTGATGGAATTGCTCGTTTCCGTCGGCAAGATTCAGGAGGCCGACAAGGAATCGATTCTCGCCGCACTCAAGCAACGCGAGGAAACGATGAGCACCGGCATCGGCTTTGGCATCGCCATCCCGCATGCCACGTCGGAACGCGTCACCGAGGTCGTCGCCGCTTTCGGGCGCTCCATGGACGGCATCGAATTCGAGTCGCTCGACAACGCGCCGGTGAAATTCATCGTGCTGTTCGTGGTGCCGAAGAACCAGTTTCAGGTGCACCTGCGCACGCTGGCGGCGATCGCGAAGCTCCTGAACGACAAGGGCGTCCGGGAAGCCTTGGGTGCCGCCCAGTCCAGCGAGGAAATTCTCGGCATCTTTGAGAACCGGGCGGGGAAAACCGTCTGACAATTTCAGATTTGCGATTTCAGATTGCAGATTTAGGGGGAGCGTTCGCAGAACCGGACGCCAAATCTGAAATCATCAATCTGAAATTTTAAATGGTTCCTCTTCCCTCGCTGCTTTCCGCCGCGCTGCGCCGCGCGCTCGACGCGCTACCGGAGCCGCCGCCGGCGGATTTTTCGGCGCCGGTGACCGCCGCGGCGGACCCGCGCTTCGGCGATTATCAGGCCAATGCCGCCATGGCGCTCGCGAAGGCGCGCAAAGTCAATCCCCGCGCGCTCGCGGGGGAGATCGTCGAAAAGCTGAAGGGCGATGCAGAACTCGCCCGGATCAGCGCGGAGCCGACGATTGCCGGGCCGGGTTTCATCAATTTCACGCTGAAGCCGGAATTTCTCGCGGCACGGACGCGCGCGTTGCTGGATGACACCAAGCTCGGCGTGCCGACCGCGGAGAAGCCCGAGACCGTGGTGATCGACTTCAGCAGCCCGAACATCGCCAAGCCGATGCATGTCGGGCATCTGCGCAGCACGCTGATCGGCGATTGTCTCGCGCGCGTCGCCCGCTTTCTGGGCCACAAGGTCATCGCCGACAATCACCTCGGCGATTGGGGGACGCAGTTTGGCAAGGTGATTTACGGCTGGAAAAACTCACTCGATCGGACGCGGCTTGCCGCCGGACCGCTGGCCGAGCTCGTGCGCATTTATCAGGTGGCAAATACGGCGGCCGAGACCGACCCTGCCGCCGCGGACGGCTGCCGCGCGGAGCTGGCCAAGTTGCAATCTGGCGACCCGGAGAATGTCGGCATCTGGCGCGAGTGCGTGCGCATTTCCTGCGAGGATCTCGATCGCATCTACGCGCGACTCGGCGTGCATTTTGATTTCCAGCTTGGGGAAAGCCATTTCAATCCGCGGCTGGCACCGCTCGTCGGGGAATTGATCGGGAAAGGCATCGCGCGCGAAAGCGACGGGGCGATCTGCATCTTTTTCCCGGACAACCCGAAGCTCGCTGAGAAGCCCGCCATCATCCGCAAGCGCGATGGCGCGTTCAACTACGCGACCACGGACCTGGCCACGCTCGAACTGCGCGTCAACGATTGGGGCGGGACGAAGTTGTGGTACGTGGTGGGCGCGCCGCAGGCGCTCCACTTCGAGCAAATCAACGCCGCGGCCCGTCAGATGGGCATCCGCGTGCCGATCACGCACATCACGTTTGGCAGCATCCTCGGCGAGGATCGCAAGATCATGCGCACGCGCTCGGGCGAAAACGTCGCTTTGCGCGATCTGCTCGACGAGGCCGAGACGCGCGCCGCGGCGATCATCACGGAGCGCAGCCCGGATCTGCCCGAGGGCGATCGCGCCGAGACGGCGCGCATCATCGGACTCGGCGCGGTGAAGTACGCGGAGCTCTCGCAGCACCGCCTGACGGATTACGTTTTCGCCTGGGACCGCATGCTGTCGTTCCAGGGCAACACCGCGCCGTACCTGCAAAATGCGTACGTGCGCATCCGCTCGATCTTTCGGCGGTCGGGTGCCGAATTCCGCGCGCCCGAGCGGGTGGTGCTCCAGGAACCCGCGGAGCTGGCGCTGGCCAAGAAGCTGGCGCAATTCGCCGAGAGCGTGCCCGCGGTCATCGACGATTTTCGTCCCAACCTGCTGGCGCATTATCTGTACGAGCTTTCCGACGTCTTTCACGGGTTCTATGAAGCCTGCCCCGTGCTGAAATCCGAGGGCGCGACGCGCGACACCCGTTTGGCGCTCTGCGAACTGACGGCCCGCGTGCTGCGCACCGGCCTCGATCTGCTCGGGATCGCCGTACCCGAGCGCATGTAGGCGCGTGCCAGGCGGACCCGGCTATTTCTGATCAATCTTCGGATCGAGCGAATCGCGCAGGCCGTCGCCGAGCACGTTGAAGGCGAGCACCGTCAGGAAAATCGCCAGACTCGGGAAGATCGCCACGTGCGGGGACGTGACCATGTCCGCGCGCGCCTCGTTCAGCATTGCGCCCCACTCGGGGGTCGGAGGCTGCGCGCCCATGCCGAGGAACGACAGGCTCGCTGCCGTGATGATCGACGTGCCGATGCGCATCGTGAAATAGACGACCACGGTGGCCATGGTTCCCGGCAGGATGTGCCGCAGAATGATGGTCCAGTCCGGCGCGCCGATGCTGTGCTGCGCCTCGATGTAGGTCAGGTGCTTGAGCGAAAGCACATTTCCGCGGACCAGGCGCGCGAAGGTCGGGATGGAAAAAACTGCGACCGCAACCACGACATTGACCATCCCGTTGCCGAGGATCGCCACGATCCCGATGGCGAGCAGGATGCCGGGGAACGCAAAGAGCACGTCGGAGAGGCGCATGATCAGTCGGCCAGCCCAGCCCTCGTAATATCCCGCGATGAGTCCGAGCAGCGTGCCGATGACCGCGCCCACCGCCACGGAAATGAAACCGGCGGCCAGCGAGATGCGCGCACCCACCAGGATGCGGCTGAAGATGTCGCGGCCCAACGGGTCAACCCCGAACCAATGCTTCCACGACGGCGGATGGTTGAGCGCGTCATAGTCAAAGAAATCCTCTGCGTGGAAGGGCACCAGCGAGGGTGCAAAAATCGCGGCCAGCACGAGCAGGGCAACAAACCCGCCCGAGGCCAGGGCCACGGGTTGCCGGCGGAATTTCCGCCAGAATTCCGCCCACGGCGTGCGGATGGAATCCGTTCTCGCGGCAGCTGCGGAGTCGGTGGATGACGTCGTGCTCATTTATAACGAATCGTCGGATTGATGAGCCCGTAGAGCAGATCGACGATGAGATTGATGAGGATGAATTCGAGCGAGAACAGCAACACGGAGGCCTGGATGACGGGGAAGTCGCGCATGTCGACCGCATCGACCAGCAGCCGGCCCATGCCGGGCCAGTTGAAGACCTTTTCCACCACGATGGAGCCGCCGAGCAGGAAACCGAATTGGAGACCCATCATGGTCACGACCGGAATGAGGGCATTGCGCAGGGCGTGCTTGATCACCACGATTGGCTCGGAGAGGCCCTTGGCGCGCGCGGTGCGCACGTAGTCCTCCTGCAGGATTTCGACGAAGGACGAGCGCGTGAAGCGCGCCATGATGGCGGCCACGGCCGCGCCCAGCGTGAGCGATGGCAGGATGTAGTGATTCCAGCTGCCGGCGCCGAGCGCGGGCAACCAGCCGAGCTGCACCGCGAAAATTTCCATCAACACCATGCCGAGCGCGAAGGCGGGGAACGAGATGCCGGAAATCGCGAGGATCATACCGAGTCGATCCGGCCAGCGATTACGCCAGACGGCTGCCACCGTTCCGATCGTCAGTCCGACGGTGACCGACCACGCCATGCTCCAGAAAGTGAGCCAGAACGTCGGCCAGAATCGCTCGGCGATTTCCGTGGAGACCAAACGTCGGGTGCGGATGGATTTGCCGAAGTCGCCCCGCACGGCGCCGGAAACAAAGCGCACAAATTGTTCCGGGATGGATCGATCGAGGCCAAGATCCTTGCGAATGAGCTCGACCGTTTCGGGCGGCGCGTCCGGCCCGGCGGCAAGCCGCGCGGGATCGCCGGGGAGCAGGTGGACGAAGAGAAACACCAGCACCGCCACAATGATCAGCGTCGGCGCCAGGCCGAGCAGGCGTTTGATCAGGTAGGGGAACATG
>JANMQT010000134.1:0-28069 GCA_031370675.1 Verrucomicrobiota bacterium | reverse complement strand
GATCTGCTCGCGAAAATCGCGGGGGCATTTGCCGCGGCCGGGTTGAACATTCTCGGCGCCGACCTCTACCCTCGGAGCGACAACATCGTCTTTTACCTGTTCCGGGTCTGCCGCGCGGGCTTCCACGCGGTCGAGGACCCCCGCGACCAAAAGCCGGTCGAGGTCACGCTCACCGCAGCACTCGGCGACCTGGAGCCGTTCGATTTCCGGCCGCTCTGGCTGCGCTCGAGGCGCCGGCGCGCACCATTGCTGCCCGGCCTCGATTTCCCCACCCGCGTCTCGATCATCAACCCGCCGACGAACGACTACACGTTGGTCGAGGTGCAGACGCCCGACCGGCTCGGCCTGCTCTATGACCTGCTGGACAGCTTCGGGTCGCTCGGCGCGCGGGTGTCGTCTTCGCGCATCGCGACGCAAAACGGGGCGGCGATCGACAGTTTCTACCTGACGGACGCGCGCAACGGCGGGCGCATCTCGGACCGCGAGTTGTTGCGCCAGATCGAGAACTCCATCCGACTGATTACCGCGGCCGCGCCGGTGCCGGTGGCGGTGTGACCAGCCTCGAAATTCCCGTGCTTCCGGCTTGAGATGCCCCGGCGGGAGCCTATTCTGCCCCTGCCATGACGAACCTCACCACCGCTACGGCGGCCTACGATTCGAAGATTGAGGGAAATATCATCTTCACGCGGGTCGACGCCGCGATGAACTGGATGCGCAAGAATTCGCTCTGGCCGATGCCGATGGGCCTGGCCTGCTGCGCCATCGAGATGATGGCCGCCGCCTGCTCGCGCTATGACATGGCCCGCTTCGGCGCCGAGGTCATGCGCTTCAGCCCGCGCCAGGCCGACGTGATGATCGTGGCCGGCACAGTGACCTACAAGATGGCGCTGGCGGTGAAACGAATCTACGACCAGATGCCCGAGCCGAAATGGGTCATCGCGATGGGCGCGTGCGCCTCGAGCGGCGGCATGTACCGCAGCTACGCGGTGCTGCAGGGCGTGGATCGCATCATCCCGGTCGACGTGTACATCTCCGGCTGCCCGCCGCGCCCCGAGGCGCTGCTTGCTGGGTTGATCAGGCTGCAGGAGAAAATTCAAAACGAGCACTCGTTCGTGGCGCAAAAGCGCGAGTTGCTGGAAACCCTCAGCTGATCCCGTCATGTCCGCGCTGACCCTCGAGGAGGTCGCCTCCCAATTCACCCGGAAGTTCGCCGCCGCCGCGCCGAAGCGCGTGGATTTCCGCGGCGAGACGACACTCACGATTCTGCTGGCGGAGATCAAGATCGCACTCACTTGGTGCAAGCACGAGCTCGGGTTCGATTACCTGATCGACATCTCGAGCGTCGACAATTTCGGCGAGCACCCGCGCTTTGAGATGGTGTACGAGCTGTATTCGATGACCACGCATCTGCATCTGCGCGTGAAGTGCACGGTGTCGGAGGAAGAGGAGGAAAAGGTCCCGACCGTCTCCGACCTGTGGCCGACGGCCAACTGGCACGAGCGCGAGATTTACGACATGATGGGCCTGAAGTTCGTGGGGCACCCGGACCTGCGGCGCATCCTGATGTGGGACGGCTATCCCTTCTTTCCGTTGCGCAAGGATTTCCCGCTGGAAGGCAAGGTCAGCGAGATGCCGGACGTCGCCTTCACGGGCATCGCCCCGCTCGCCGGCGGACCCTTTGTCACCTCGCCGAGCTCGGCCACCGCGGATCGCCGTGAGCCGCACGCCAAGGATTTCGTGGATCGGGAGAGGCACGAAGGCGGATCGTGATCTGAGCGACGGTTTTTTTAGACGGAATTAGGGGAATTTGGGGGGAGGACGGCGGGGAGGTCAGCTGGTGGAACGCGACCTCCGGGCGCGTTCGTTTAACTGGTAGGGATGACCACCTTGGTCGTCCCAAGCATTCCGGCCGCGATGTCACCCGTGGATCTGAGGTCGCTCGCCCGCTCGACGATCCAACCACAGATTTGGGACGACCGGGGACGGTCATCCCTGCCTTTCGGCAACGCGCTCGGAGATCGCGTTCCACCTCCCCAAAATTCCACTAATTTCGTTAATTCTGTCTAAATCCCCGTCGGTTTCGTTACGCTCATCCGGCATGAGCGAGCCGACCTCTCCCACCCAGTCGCGCCAGACGGAGATCTATCTCGAGGGCGTCCGCGGAAAATTGCCCGTCGTCCCGGTGGATTTTACCCGCCTGGAAGCCCGCGCGCAGGCTTTGCTTCCGGCGGCGGCGTTCGCGTACTTCGCCGGCGGAGCGGGACTCGAACGCACCATGGAGGCGAATCGCCGCGCCTTTGATCGCTGGCAAATCGTGCCGCGCATGCTCCGCGGGATCGAGGCGCGCGACACCAGCATCGAGCTTTTCGGCCAACGCCTGCCGACGCCGCTCCTGCTGGCACCGGTCGGGGTCCTTGAGCTGGCCCACGCCGAGGCCGACGTCGCCGTGGCCGCCGCGGCCGCCGCCTGCGGGGTGCCGATGATTTTTTCGAACCAGGCGTCGAAGCCGATGGAAAGCGCCGCGGCCGTCATGGGCGATTCCCTGCGCTGGTTTCAACTTTATTGGAGTCGTTCCGATGAACTGGTCGCCAGTTTCCTCGCGCGCGCCGAGGCCTGCGGCTGCACCGCCCTCGTGGTCACGCTCGACACCACGCTGCTCGGCTGGCGTCCACGCGATCTCGACGCCGCGAATCTTCCCTTCCTGCGCGGTCAAGGCATCGCGCAATATACCAGCGATCCCGTTTTCCAGCGGCTGATCGACGCATTGCTCCGGCAACCAGCAACGAGCACGGTGAAACTGTCGCTCGCGGCGCTGGGAGCGCTCTTCGATATGGCTCGCGCGCATCCCGGCTCCACGTTCGGTAATTTGCGCAGCGGCCGCGCGCGCGCGGCAGTGCAGACTTTTGTTTCCATTTTCTCGCGACCCGCGATTGCCTGGGAGCACCTGCCGTTTCTGCGCGCGCACACGCGGCTGCCCATCTTGTTAAAGGGCATCCAGCACGCCGAGGACGCGCGCCGCGCCGCCGACGCGGGCATGGACGGCATCATCGTTTCCAATCACGGCGGCCGGCAGGTGGACGGCGGCATTGGCGCGCTCGAGGCGCTGCCCGCCGTCGTCGCTGCGGTGCCAAAAGCGATGCCGGTGCTTTTCGACAGTGGGATTCGGACGGGCGCCGACATCTTCAAGGCGATCGCACTCGGCGCGCGCGCGGCCTGCCTGGGGCGCCCGTTCGCCTACGGCCTGGCAGCGGGAGGCCGCGCGGGCGTGGAGTCGGTCGTCCGCAATTTCCTGACGGATTTTGAGATCACGATGGGCCTGAGCGGCTGCCGCAATGTCGCGGAGATCCATCGCGAGATGCTGGCTCCGGCGCCGTGAGCGAGTCCCTTTCCGGCTCCGTCGAACGCGTGACGTTCTTCAATGAGGAGAACGGCTTCGCGATTCTCCGCGTCAAGGTGAAGGGCCGGTTCGAGGCGGTTACCTGTCTCTGCGCGCTGCCGAGTGTCCACGCCGGTGAATGGCTGGAAGCCGAGGGCGCGTGGTTGCGCGACCCGACCCACGGCCTGCAATTCAAGGCGGCCTCGGCCAAGGCGAGCGCGCCCACCACGCGCGAGGGCATCGAGCGCTACCTCGGCAGCGGCATGATCAAGGGCGTCCGCGAGGGGTTCGCGAAGAAGCTCGTGGCGAAATTCGGGGTGAAGATCTTCGAAGTCATCGAGAACGAATCCGCGCGCCTCGAGGAGATTCCCGGCGTGGGCGCGGAGCGGCGCAAGGCGATCAAGAACGCGTGGGCCGAACAGCGGCAGGTGCGCGAGATCATGCTCTTCCTTTACGCCCATGGCGCCGGCACGGCGCGGGCCCAACGCATTTTCAAAACCTACGGCGAGAAATCGATCGAAGTGGTGCGAAACGATCCTTACCAGCTGGCGCGCGACATTCACGGCATCGGTTTTCGCACGGCGGACGAAATTGCCGGTCGGCTCGGCGTCGCGCCCGACTCGGCCAAACGCGCGCTCGCGGGCCTGCGCCACGTGCTGCAGGAAGCGGCCGGCGCGGAGGGCCATTGCGCGCTGCCCCGCGCGGAGCTGCTGGCCCGCGCGGTGCGACTGCTCGGTGTGGCGGAGGGCGTGGTCGAGTCCGCGCTGCCTGGTGGATTGAAGAAGGCGGAATTCATCGCGGAACCAATCGACGGCGCTGAACTGATCTACCTGCCGCTACTGCACGCCGCGGAAATTGAGGTCGCGCGCCGCGTGCGCGAGCTCGCGGATGCGCCGTCGAATTACCCGAAGATCGATTTCGCCAAGGCCACGGCGTGGGCGGAGCAACAGAGTGGTCGCGTGCTCTCGGCCAGTCAGCGGGCCGCGTTGGTGACGTTGCTTTCCTCGCGCATCGCCGTGCTCACCGGTGGACCGGGTGTCGGCAAGACGACGCTGCTGGACGCGTTTCTGCGCATCGTGATTGCCAAGGGGATTGCACCGGTCCTCTGCGCCCCAACCGGCCGCGCCGCGCAACGATTGACTGCCGCAACCGGCCAGCCGGCCAAGACAATCCATCGCCTGCTTGAGGCGCGCGGCGGCGGCGGTTTCCAGCGCGGGCCTGGCCGGCCGCTCGAGGGGGATCTCTTCGTCGTTGACGAATCCTCGATGCTTGACCTGTTGCTCTTCGACGCGTTGCTGCGCGCGTTGCCGCCGAATGCGTCGTTGTTGCTCGTCGGCGATGTGGACCAACTTCCGTCGGTCGGGCCCGGGCTCGTGCTGCGCCAGCTCATCGAGAGCGACCTCGTCCCGACCGCACGACTGACGGAGATTTTTCGCCAGGCCGCGGCGAGCCGGATCGTGGTCAACGCCCACCGTATCAACGCCGGCGAGATGCCGGAGCGAACCGGGGGCAAGGACGCGGATTCCGATTTCTTCGTCATCGCGCGCGCCGAGGCGGCCGACGTGGCGGAGACCATCCTCGAGCTGGTGGCGCAGCGCCTTCCGGCGAAGTTCGGCCTCGACCCGCGACGCGACATCCAGGTGCTCTCGCCGATGAATCGGGGCGTGTGCGGGACGCGCGAGTTGAACCGGCGTCTGCAGGCGGCATTGAATCCGCCGCGCGACGACGGCGGCATGAGCGAGGTCGAGCGCTTTGGTTGGACGTTTCGCGTCGGAGACCGCGTCATCCAGACGGAAAACAACTACGACAAGGAAGTCTTCAACGGGGACATCGGCCGTCTCTCCCACGTGGATGCGGCGGAGCGCGAAATCTCGGTTGAGTTCGACGGCCGGAAATCGGCGGTGCGCTACGATTTTGGTGAGTTGGACCAGCTCTCACCGGCCTACGCAATCACCGTGCACAAATCCCAGGGTTCGGAGTTTCCGGCGGTCGTGATTCCGATCGTGAGCGATCAGTTTCTGCTCCTCCAGCGGAACCTGCTCTACACCGCGGTCACACGCGGCCGCCAGCTCGTCATCGTGGCCGCGCAAACCCGCGCCCTGCAGCGTGCGGTGCGCGAGACCGGTTCCCGGCGTCGCGTGAGCGGATTGCTCGCGCGACTGAAGAAAGTCGAGAGTCGAGGGTTGAGAGTCGAGGGCCAGCAAGGCCGTGGAACCACGAATAGTCGTGCATAAAGGTGTCTCGCACGGAGCTCACGGAGAACACGGAGCTTTGATAGAGGGGGGGCGAATTGACCCCTTCCAAATCTCTCTTTCCCCGCGTTCGCCGTGAGTTCCGTGCGAAATCAGTCCTTCCGAAAATCGACCGTTCCGGCTCTCGGCGTCATAAATTGGCAAATCCGCGACGCGGCCCTATTCTATAGGCCCGCGAAATGCCTGTCGGACGATTTCGGGGTGAACATTCAGACGATTCCAACCAAACGCTTCCCATGGCCTACGAACTTGCTCCCCTGCCCTACCCGAACACCGCGCTCGAACCGCACATCGACGCGAAGACGATGGAAATTCATCACGACAAGCACCACCAGGCATACGTGACGAACCTGAACAATGCGCTCAAAGACCAAGCGGAGCTCGCGAAGCTTTCCGCGGAGGAATTGATCACGAAGCTCGAACAGGTGCCGGAGGCGATTCGCCCGGCCGTGCGCAATAACGGCGGCGGTCACGTGAATCACACCTTTTTCTGGAACATCATGGCTCCCGGCGCGGGCGGCGCACCGACCGGCAAGCTTGCCGACGAAATCAACACGGCCTTCGGCAGTTTCGAGGCCTTAAAGGAGAAATTCCAGGCGGCCGGTGTCGGCCGATTCGGCAGCGGCTGGGCCTGGCTGTACGTGAGCAAGGACGGCAAGCTCGAAATTGGTTCCACCGCGAACCAGGACAACCCGACGATGGGCAAAGCCATCGCCGGCATCGAAGGCAAGCCCATCCTCGGCGTCGACGTCTGGGAGCACGCGTATTACCTCAACTATCAGAACCGCCGCCCGGACTACCTCAAGGCCTGGTGGAATACCGTGAACTGGGCCGCCGTGGCCAAGCTCCGTGGCTGAGGCTGGTTTGCCGCAGATCTTTCAAAGCCGCTCCGCCGCAAGGTGGCGCGGCTTTTTTCCAACCAGAACTTCAAACCACAGAATGACGCAGATTGACGCAGATTTTTTTCGCACGGAGCACACGGAGATTACGGAGTAAGGCAGATTCTTAGTTGGAGATTTGTAATTGGAGCCATTCGTTTTCCCCTCCGTGAACTCCGTGCGCTCCGTGCGAAACTCCTCAAGTCGTGTCGATTGGCGTGACGTTCGTTATTCACCTTCTTCCAAAACAATCTGCGTAAATCTGCGTAATCTGTGGTTAAAACTCAGATCGCGTCCCAGTCGATTGGTTTCCTGATGTCGATGCGTGGCAGATTCTCTTCCACGGCCTCGGGATATTTCTGCGCTGCGCCCGTGTTGAAGATGAGGATGCGCTCGTCGGACTTGATGAATCCGCGCGCCAGTGACAACTCGAGCGCACCGAGGCAAACCGCCGTCTCCGGACAGATCGACAGTCCTTCGCGCGACGTGGCCAGCAGCATCCATTTTGGAATATCGGCCTCCGGCGTGGCAAGGGCCATACCGCCACTCGCGCGCACCGCGTCGAGAATCATGAAATCACCCACCGCCGACGGCACGCGAATGCCGCTCGCGATCGTCGCGGCATTTTCAAACTTTGTGGCGTAGCGCTCACCCCGCTCAAACGCCGTCGCGATCGGCGCGCAGCCGGTGCTTTGACACGAAATCATCTTCGGTTTGCGGGGCGAGCGCAGCCAGCCGAGCGCCTCCAGTTCCGCGAACGCCTTCCACATGCCTATCAGGCCCGTGCCACCGCCCGTCGGATAGAGAATCACATCGGGCAATTCCCAGTCGAGCTGTTCGGCCAGCTCCAGCCCCATCGTTTTCTTGCCCTCGATCCGATAGGGCTCCTTCAGCGTCGAAACATCGAACCAGCCCTTCTTCGCGCGACCCTCGCCGACGATGCGACCGCAGTCGGTGATGAGCCCGTTCACGAGAAACGTCCTGGCCCCGGCGAGGAAACATTCCTTCCGGTTGATGCTGGGCGTGTCGTCCGGCATGAACACGAACGCCTCCATCCCGGCGCGCGCGGCGTACGCCGCCAGGGCACCGCCCGCATTGCCCGCGGTGGGCACCGCCACGCGCTGAATGCCGAATTCCTTCGCCTTGGAAATCGCCAGCGCCATCCCGCGCGCCTTGAAGCTGCCGGTGGGCAGGCGGCTTTCGTCCTTCACCGCGAGATGCCGCACGCCAAAATGCGCGGCGAGCCGCGGCGTTTCAAGAATCGGCGTCATGGTCTCACCAAGCGAAACGATGTGGGCGTCGTCCCGCAGCGGCAGCAGCTCGCGGTACCGCCAGAGCGTGGGCGGGCGATCGGCCAGCGCCTCGCGCGGAAATCGCGCTTTCACGGCCGCGAGATCGTATTTTACCCAGAGCGGGCGCTGGCAGGCGGTGCAGAGATTGTGCACCTGTTCGGCGGGGTAAAGGACTCCGCAGTCCGCGCATTCAAGATGGGTGACGAAGGAGCTCATCGATCGATTATTAACCGCAGATTAACGCAAATTCCTGCAGATTCCTTTGGACTCAGAAGAGAACCACGAATTCCACACGAATGAACACGAATTCATTTCACGGTCATGGTTTCACACCGAGCACACGGAGGCACGGAGAAGAAAGGAATTCAAAATGCTGTCGCACGGTTCCCCCAACTCCGTGCCTCCGTGTGATCCGTGTGAGATCATCGTCATCCGTCTCTATTCGTGTAAAATTCGTAATTCCTATCCCGTTCGCTTTGCCCAGACCGACTGGAGGTACTGCTCGCCGGTGAAATCGAGGGGCATCGCGACGTTCTCAAGCCGCCAGGAAGCACCAAGGGCCGAGGAAACGACCAGCCGCAGTTCGCCGCGTGGAAAACCACGATGATTCGTCGAGCACAACAGGCAACCGCGATCGTCGACCAAGGCCGCGGCCAGCGTCGCCAGTCGGTGGTAGTCTCTATCCACGCGAAAGGTTCCGCCCGCGCCGTCGCGCGAAAAAGTCGGCGGATCCACGATGACCAGATCGAATTGGCGTTTCCGCTTCGCGAGGAGTCCGAGCCGATCGAAAACGTCGCCGGCGTAGAATTCGTGACCCAATAGATCGATTCGATTCGCCCGGAAATTCTCCCGTCCCCATTCCAGATAGCGCTTCGAAAGGTCGACGCTGGTGGTGAGCGCACCGCCCATCGCCGCCGCGACGGAAAAGGCACAGGTGTAGGAAAACAGATTGAGGACGGTCCGCGTGTCCGTCGTGGCCTGCACGTGCACCCGGCGGCGATTTTCCCGTTGATCGAGAAAGATGCCCTGCGAGTAGCCGGCAGCGAAGTCGATGCGGTAGACGATCCCGTGTTCCCGAATGTCGAACGGCACCTCCACCCTCTCGCCGTGCCAATAAACGGGCCCCTTGCGATCGTTCTTCTCGAGCCGCTTCCAGTAGATGGAATGCGGTGCGGGCCGAATCTCTCGGAGCCAGGCGGGCGGTGACGAGAGGAAGCGGTCGTCCGTCTGCACCAGCCAGCGGCCGGCGTAATCCTCGAGGATGAGGCCGGCGAATTCGGGGCCGTCGCCCGCCCCGTCGAGCAGCCGACGGGCGTCCGTGCCGCCATCGGCGTGCAAGGCGGCGCGTTGGCGCAGGGCGGCGGAAAAGGCGGGAGGAACCACAGATCTGTCACGAATTACCACAAACAGCGGATTTTCACACGGAGTTCACGGAGGCACGGAGGAGAGGAAGGCCTGGGGTGGAGGGCTTTTCGACAGCCTCTGATTCTGCCTTCTCCGTGCCTCCGTGTGCTCCGTGTGAGCCCAAAACAATCGTGATGGAACCGCGGCAGGTCCTTCGTGTAGATTCACCTTCCCCGCGCTGGATCCCCTATGCCTGCCACCCTTGCCGAACCCATCCGCAGCGCCGTGAAGAGCGGCGCGTTGCTCGAAGAAAGCGCCCGCAACCTCTCTCGCCTGCTGGCCGGTTCCAGCAACCCCGTCTATTTCGACAGCATCAAGGAACTTGTCGACGGCGCCCAGTGGTCGGAGTTGAACGATCGCTTCTTCACCACGCTCGCCTTCGGCACCGGCGGGCTGCGCGGACGCACCATCGGAAAAATCGTGACCCGCGCGGAGCAGGGCGCGGGCGGTCCACTGGGACGGCCGGAGTTTCCCTGCGTCGGCACGAACGCGATGAATTATTACAACGTCGCGCGGGCCACCCGGGGTCTCGTGACTTATCTGCGAAGCTATTTTACGGAGCGCGGACTCCCCGGCCGCCCCAAGCTCGCCATCGCCCATGACCCGCGCCATTTCTCGGCCGAGTTCTGCGCCCTCGCCGCGCGCGTCGCGAGCGAAAACGGCTGCGATGTCGTCGTCTTCGACGGCCCGCGCTCGACGCCGGAGCTTTCGTTCGCGGTGCGCCACACGAACGCGACGGCGGGCATCGTGATCACGGCGAGCCACAACCCGCCGCACGACAACGGCTACAAGGTGTACTTCGCCGACGGCGCGCAAATCATCGAACCCCACGCCGGCGCGATCATCGGGGAGGTCAACGCCATCGAGGAGGAGGACTACTCGCCGCTGCCCCCGGCCGAACGCGGAACCGTCGCGCAGCACGCCGCGGAAATCGACGCGCCCTACGTCGAGCGCTTGAAGTCGCTCGTGCTCGATCCCGAATTGCTCGCGCGCCAGCGCTCGGACTTGAAGTTGGTCTTTACGCCGATCCACGGTACCGGCAGCGTGATTTCGCGGCCGGCGCTCGATGCGCTGGGCATTCCCTACGAGGTCGTGCCCGAGCAGGAGGCCTTCGACGGCCGGTTCCCCACGGTGAAATCGCCGAATCCGGAAAATGCCGAGGCGCTGAGCCTTGGCATTGCGCTGGCGAAGAAGATCGGCGCGGACGCGGTCATCGCCACCGACCCCGACGCTGATCGCATGGGCGCGGCGGTGCGGGGCGAGAATGGCGCGATGGAGATCATCACGGGCAACCAGATCGGATCGTTGTTCGCGTACTACCGCACGCGGACCTTGTTCGAGCGGGGGATCCTGACCGACGCGAACAAGGCGCGGGCGTGCATCATCAAGACCTTCGTCACCACCGATCTGCAACGGGCGATCGCGCAGCGCTACGGGTTGCGTTGCGTCGAGACGCTGACCGGCTTCAAGTACATCGGGGCAAAGCTGGGCAAGTACGAGGCGGCCCTGCCGGACGAGGCGCGCCAGGGGTATCGCACGAAGAGCGAGGAGGAAACGCGGGCGTTGCGGCTGCGGCATTCGACGTATCTCGTCCTCGGCGGCGAGGAGAGCTACGGCTACACGGGCGCGGACTTCGTGCGCGACAAGGACGCCAATGCCGCCACGATCATGTTCGCCGAAGTCTGCGCCTACGCGAAATCACGCGGCCTCACGGTCGTGGGATTGCTCGACGAGATCTACGCGAGCTTTGGATTCTACGATGAGAAGAACGGCGCCATCCAGATGGACGGGGCGGAAGGCGCGGCGCGGATCCAGCGCCTGCTTGCGTCGTACGAAACCGCGCCGCCGGCAAACCTGGGCGGCGATCGCGTGGTCGAGGTGAAGAATTTTGCGCGGCAGCAATTCCATGACGCGGAAGGCGACCTGATTCCGACGGAGAAAATGTTGCTCTTCGAACTGGCGAGCGGCGGGCGTGTGGCCGTGCGCGGTTCGGGGACAGAGCCAAAGATCAAGTATTACCTGTTTGCCCGGCGCGCGCCCGCCCCGGGCGAGACGTTCCACGCCGCCGAGCTGGCCACGATCAAGATCGAGGTCAAGCAGCGGCTCGCAGCGGCTTGGGCGTGGCTGCAGGCGGACGCCGACGCGCGGCTGAAGTGATCAACCGGTGGTCAGCGCAAACTACGGCTTCGCGACATTCAGCCGCATACTGCGCGACGGAGGAAATGACGGTCGCGGCTTTCACGCGGCGATCGGTCAAAGCCCTCGCCGCGGCGTTCCGCATTCAAACGATCCGGACAGAAACGGTTCAAAAAACACCGGGACGATCATGATCGAATGTTCATCCGGCAAGGCCCGAGCTTGGGCCGGCGCCTTGGGTGCGATCAAAACACCGAGCAGCAGTCCCAAGGCCGCAGCGACCAGACCAAACCAGAGTTGGCGGCGCAAGACGGTGGAAGTGGCAGGACGGGGGATGGTCATCGGAGCGGGGAAGTAACTGTCCAGAAGAAGCTTTCATGCTCAACACCGCGAAAAAATGAAAAATCGGCGCCGCAGAAGCATTCCTGCGCCGGTCACGTCAGGAAATTGCCGTGCCTTGCTCGTTTCACCGCATCGCCATCAACGATTCCGCCCGCCAGCGCGCTCAACCGGCTTCTGGTCCGGGCCCGACTAATATTGCTTGTCAGTCATCGGCAACATCCCGCAAGTTTTCGCCTGGACGGCCACCGCTGCAGAGACTTCCGCCATTAGACGGCGGCGTGACGCGCCCAGCCCTGCATTCGCGGGACTGGAGCGGGTGACGAGACTCGAACTCGCGACGTCTTCCTTGGCAAGGAAGTGCTCTACCACTGAGCTACACCCGCATCACAAACGAGCGGGAAGGATAAATCGGAGGGACCGCCGCGCAAGTGGATTTTGGCGACCTTTGGGGCGCCGAACCCCGCCACGAAGGGCGCGAAACGCGCGAAGAAAGGCATTTTCTGGCAATCCCCAAAGCGTCGTGTCCTTCGTTCACTTCGTCGTGAACTAAACGCGCAATCGACATTGAAGGCGACGGCCAGCGGTGTTTCGTGTGGGCGGCATGCACGACCGGCTACGCGAAATCCTCGAGTCCAAACGCGTCGAAATCGAGGCGCTGCTCCCCCGCACCGAGACGCTCCGACGCGACGCGCTTCGACGCGACGACTTTCGGGGCTTTGCCCGCGCACTCGAACGCCGGTTGGACGGCTCACTCGGGCTGATCGCCGAAATCAAAAAAGCCTCGCCGTCCGTCGGCGTCATCGCGACGGAATTCGACCCGGCGGCGATCGCGCGCCACTACGAATCGGCCGGCGCGGACGGCATCTCCGTGCTCACGGACGCGCCGTTTTTCCAGGGTCACCTCGACTACCTGCGGGTCGTCCGCGAGGCGTGCAGGCTGCCGCTTCTGCGCAAGGATTTCATTCTGCACGAGGCCCAGATCTACGAGTCGGTTTGCGCCGGAGCCGACGCGATTCTGCTGATCGCGGCCGCGCTCGAGACCGGTGAACTCGATCGACTGTTCCGGCTGGCGCGCGACTTCCAGCTCGATGTGCTCGTCGAGGTCCACACGCTCGCGGAAATGGAGCGCGCGCAGGATGCGGGGGCGGACCTCATTGGGATCAACAACCGCAATCTCACCACGTTCGTCGTTGATCTCGCGACCACCGAATCGCTGGCCGACGAGGTCCCCGACGAAATCACGCTCGTTAGCGAGAGCGGCCTGCGCACGGCGGAAGATAGCCGCCGCGTGCAGGTGGCGGGGGCGGACGCGATCCTGGTCGGGGAGACGTTGATGCGCTGCGCACCGGATGAATTGTCCGCGAAGATCCGCGAGCTGACGCGGCGCGAAAGTTGAGAAGACCCGGCCTACTTTCCCTTCATCTTCTGCGTTCGCCCGGGCATCGCTTCGAGGACGCGAAAAGCGGCCTGGACTGGAAACTTTGTGTCACCCAGCCGCGTTCACCGCGTCGCTGCCGCGACGCGATCCATTCGGGTTACGGAGATCCGGGTTCTGACAACCCCGGTTACCATCACATCTTCGCTGCCGCGACGACTCCCACGGAGACGATTGGCCCGGTGAGTCCGCGGCGAACCGCGGCTTCATCATTTTGTTCAACCGGGCCGTGGCGCAGCCACGATACGATGGTAGCCGGGGGTGACCAACCCCCGGTACTTTTGATAGGTGCATGCCAGGCCGCGGCAGCGGCGGGATGAAACGCCGCGATACAAACGGCCGGAAGCGCCTGATCTTGGTGCCGTTCGCGCCCACGGTTGACCCTCCGCGCAATTTCGCGAGATTCCCGCCCCGTTTTCATCATGAAACTTTCGCTCAAATGGCTCCGTGACTACGTCGCCCTGCCCACTTCACCCGCCGAGCTCGCGGACCTGCTGACGTTTGCCGGGGTCGAGGTCGAAGACATTCACACGCGGGGCGCTTCGATCGAAAATGTCGTCGTGGCCCAGGTGCTCGACTCCAAACAGCATCCCAATGCCGATCGTCTCAGCGTCTGCCACGTGGATGACGGCTCCGGCCAGGCGCCCCGCCAAATCGTGTGCGGGGCGAAGAATTACCAGGTGGGCGACAAGGTGCCGCTCGCGCTCCCCGGTGCGGTGTTGCCCGGCGATTTCAAGATCAAGGCGGGGAAGCTGCGCGGCGAGGCTAGCGAGGGCATGATGTGCAGCGCGAAGGAACTCGGCCTGGGTGACGACCAGAGTGGCTTGCTGATTCTGCCTCCGGAAAGCCGGGTCGGAGCGCCGATCGCAGAGCTTTTCCCCGCCGAGACGATTTTCGAGATCGAAGTCACTCCCAACCGGCCGGACTTGCTGTCACACCTCGGCGTCGCACGCGAAATTTCCGCGTTGACCGGCCAGCCGCTGCTGCCTCCGCCTGCGCCGGCGTTGCCCGTGGGGGGCGACCCCGCATTGACCGTTGCGATCGACGCGGACGCACAGGCCGGTTGCCCGTTCTATACGGGTACCCGCGTCGACGGCGTGCGGGTCGGACCGAGCCCGGCATGGTTGCGCGAGCGACTTGAATCGATCGGCTTGCGCCCGATTAACAACATCGTGGACGTGACCAACTACGTGATGTTCGAGCTGGGCCAGCCGTTGCACGCCTTCGATGCTACGAAACTGCAGGGCGGCGGAATCCGCGTGCGACTCGCGACGGCGGGCGAGGAACTCAAGGCGCTGGACGGTCGCAGTCACAAACTGGCGGCGCATCAGGTCGTCATCGGCGATGCGGCCGGACACGGTCGGGCGGTCGGCGGCGTGATGGGCGGCGAGGATTCCGGGGTCACGGAAGCAACGACCTCCATCGTGCTGGAAAGCGCTTATTTTCTGCCTTCGCTGATCCGGCGCACCTCGCGCGAGACGGGCTTGAGCAGTGACTCGAGTTATCGTTTTGAACGCGGGGTGGATGCCGGCGGAGTCGTGGCCGCGGCGCAGCGGGCGTTGGACCTGATTCGGCAAACGGCCGGCGGAACCGTTCATCCGCTGGTGGCGGCCGGAAACGTCGCTGCGCTGACGCGCTCCCATGAAGTGCCGCTGCGACCGGAGCGTTGCGCCGCGATTCTCGGAATCGAAGTCGCGCCGGACCGGATCGCAAAGATTTTGTCGGCGCTCGGTCTCACAAAATCCGCCACCGGCTGGCTCGTGCCCAGCTATCGCGGCGATCTGCGTCGGGAGACCGATCTGATTGAAGAAATTGCCCGCGTGGTCGGGCTCGATGCCGTGACCGGACGCGCGCTGGGTCGCGCCACGACGGCGTCAGAAGAGGATCGCGAGTATGATTTCCGGCTCGAGCTACGCCGCCGGCTGGTAGGCCTGGGTTTTTTCGAGACGCGCAGCGTGTCGCTGGTGGGCGCGCGCGATCTCGGCGGTTCCACCACGGCACCTGCGCTCAAGAATCCGCTCAGCGAGGACCAGACGGCCTTGCGGCCGAGTTTGCTACCGGGCTTGCAACAGGTGGCGGCACGGAATGCGCGGGCGGGCCGGGTCGACCTGCGCCTGTTCGAGCTGGGCCGGGTTTTTGACCGGACGCTGGCCCTCGGCGTGCGCGAGCCGGTCAGGCTGGCGCTCTTGATCAGCGGGGCGGCAGCGCGCGCCTCCTGGCGCGGTGCCGACGCGCGCCTGCTGGACCTTCACGATTTGCGTGGCGTCATCGAATCCATCGTGGGTGATTCCCACACAATCGAATTCAGCCGCCTGGAGGGATCCGAGCTAGTCCTCGCATTGGACGTGACGATCAACGGAAAATCGATTGGCCGCGCGGGTCAACTGGCGCCCGGCGTCGCGGCCGGGCTGGATCTGCGCGCGCCCGTGCTGGCGGCGGAGCTGGACGCCGATGCGTGGCGGGACCGCGCGTCGCGCGAAACGCGCTTCACGCCTTTGCCGCGCTTTCCAGCCATCACGCGCGACATCGCGATGCTGGCAGATCTGGCGCTGCCGCACGCCACCATTGCGGAAACAATTGCGACGGCGCGCGAGCCGCTGCTGATCGCGGCGGCGCCCTTTGATCTCTTCGTCGATCCGAGTGGCGCAAAGTTGCCGGCCGACAAGAAGTCTGTGGCATATTCGTTGACTTACCGGGCCGAAGATCGCACGCTCACCAATGAGGAAGTGAACGCGGCCCACACGCGAGTGAAGCAGAAACTCACGGACGTGCTGGCCGTTCAGTTCCGCGAGTAGGCGAGGTTCTTTCCAACTGCGATTTTTTAAATTTGCCCTGCGGTGTTCGAGCTCACCGGCAGCAACATCCCGGACCGATAAACACTGAAACAAGGGGGCTGAGGTGGCGCCTTTCAATGACAGGCCTTGACTGGAAGTCAGCGGCCGCGCCACCGGCCACCCGCCGTTCTCAACTGGGAACGGGTACGCGGCCACTACGGCACCGGCAGGGCATTTCCTCATTTTGGATTTTGGCTTGGGGATTTTGGATTTCGGAATGTCGATTGCGGAGTGTGGAATGTGGATTTAGGGAGACCTTGGCCGGTTTCCCAATCCAAAATCCGCAATTCCTCCATGGCTCTCCTCGTTCTCGAAGACGGAAAGACTTTTCAAGGTGAGGAATTTGGCGCGAGCGGCACCAAGGTCGGTGAGGTCTGCTTCAACACCTCGATGTCGGGCTACCAGGAAGTCCTGACCGACCCCTCGTACTTTGGACAGATCGTCGCGATGACGTATCCGCTCATCGGGAACTACGGGATCATTCCCGCCGATGATGAAAGCTCGCGCCCCTGGGTCAGCGGCTTTGTCGTCGAGGAAGTTTGCCAGCAGCCGAGCAACTGGCGCTCGGAGGGTTCCCTCAGCGACTATCTCCAGCGGCACGGCATTGTCGGCATCCAGGGCATCGACACCCGCGCGCTGACCAAACACCTGCGAGACAAGGGCGCGATGAAGGCGTGTCTCACGAGCGAGCGCATGACGCCCGAGCAGGCGCGGGCGCTGGCGATCGAAGGGGCCGGCGTCGTGGGCATGGATTTCGTGCGCGAGGTCACCACCAAGGAAACCTATGACTGGGATCCCGGCGACCAGCGCAGCATCGCGTGGCTGCCCAAGGGCGCGCCCGCCGACGCGCCGCCGCCCGCCGGCCTGCCGCCGATCGAGCATCGCGTCGTCGCCTACGATTTCGGATTGAAGATCAATCAGCTCCGCCTGCTGCGGCAGCACGGCTTCGGCGTGAAGGTGGTGCCGGCGACCGCGACCGCCGAGGAAGTGCTCGCGCTTAATCCGGACGGCGTGTTCCTCTCGAACGGCCCGGGTGATCCGGCCGCGCTCGACTACGCGCACAAGGCCGTGCACGGCTTGCTCGGCAAGAAACCCATCTTCGGCATTTGTCTGGGCCATCAAATCCTCGGCCACGCGTTCGGCGGCAAGACCTTCAAGTTGAAGTTCGGCCACCGCGGCGGCAACCAACCCGTCAAGGATCTCGCCACCGGCAAGGTGGAGATCACTTCGCAGAACCACGGTTTCGCCGTCGATCCCGAATCGCTGCCCGCGAACGTCGAAGTCACGCACGTCAACCTCAACGACGGAACCTGCGAGGGCCTGCGGCACAAGGAATGGCCGGTCTTCAGCGTGCAATACCATCCCGAGGCCGCGCCCGGTCCGCACGACGCCGAGCCGTTGTTCGAGCGGTTCCGCGCCTTAATCACCGCCGGCAAGCGACAAGCCTAAATTGCTTGGTCGCCGGGCGGCCAGGTCGCAGGCTGGACAACGGTCGGCCCCCTTCATAGCGTTCGCCACTCGCGCGCTGCCGCGTCATCCGTTTCAACCGCCACCGTATGCCCATGCATCTCATCGTTCCCCCCCGCCTCGCCCTGTTTGCGATTCTCCTCTCCGCCACGCTCGCACCCGCCCTTTCGCGGGCCGAACTTCCCCCGCTGATTCCGCGTGACGTCCTTTTTGGAAATCCGGAGCGCTCCCGCGCCCGGCTGTCACCGGACGGCCAGCGGCTGGCCTGGCTCGCTCCGGATCCGAAAAACGTCCTGCAAGTCTGGGTCAAGACCATCGGCGGTAGCGATGACAAGATGGTCACGGCCGACAAAAAACGCGGCATCCGCAACTACCAATGGGCCGAGGATAATCGCACGCTGCTATTTCAGCAGGACAATGACGGGGATGAGAATTTCCATGTCTATGGCGTCGACCTGACCACCGGCAACGTGCGGGACTACACCGCCATCCAGGGGGTCCGCGCCAGCGTGAATGCCACCGATCCGGCGTTTCCGGATGACGTGGTCATTGAGCTGAACGCGCGCAACCGCCAGCTCTTCGATATCTACCGGTTGAACCTGAAGACCGGCGCGCTGGTCTTCGACACGGAGAATCCCGGCGACGTGGCCGGGTGGACCGCCGACGCGCAATTGCAGGTGCGAGCGGCGCAGGTCTCGACGCCGGATGGCGGCACGGAGATTCGGATTCGCGACAGCGTGAGCGCGCCGTGGAAGACATTGCTGAAGGTTGGACCCGACGAGATCCTTGAATTCCAGGGGTTCTCCGCCGACGGAAAATCGGTTTTCCTGAAGTCTTCCATTGGCAGCGACACCGCGCGGCTGGTGCAACGCGATCTCGTCACGGCAACCGAAAAGGAGGTCGCCGCCTCGGCCGACGTGGACGCGGGCGACGTCGTGATCCATCCGAAGACCCACATCGTCCAAGCCGTGTCGTTTTCGCCTGGTCGCACGTCATGGAAGATTCTGGATCCGTCGATTCAGGCCGATTTCGACGCCATCGCCAAGCTGAACCCGGGGGATTTCCAGATCGTCAGTCGGACCGACAAGGACGATGCGTGGATGGTGGCCTTTACCTCCGACCGCGGGCCGGTCTCGTTTTGGAAATGGGATCGGGCAACCAAACAGGGCACTCAACTCTTCACCGCGCAACCGAAGCTCGAGGGCCTGGCGCTCGGCGAAATGAAACCAGTCGTCATCAAATCGCGGGATGGACTCAACCTCAACGCCTACCTGACGCTGCCGGTCGGCGTGCCGGCCAGGAATCTGCCGATGGTGCTGTTCGTCCACGGCGGCCCGTGGGCGCGGGACGGGTGGGGATACAATGCCTACGCGCAGTGGTTCGCCAATCGCGGCTACGCCACCCTGCAGGTGAACTTCCGCGGGTCGACCGGCTACGGGAAAAAATTCCTGAACGCCGGGAACCGCCAATGGGGCTTGAAGATGCATGACGATCTGATCGACGCCACCGACTGGGCCATCAAGCAAGGCATCGCCGACCCGGCCAAAATCGGCATCATGGGCGGTTCATACGGTGGCTATGCCGCGCTTGCTGCAGTGACCTACACGCCGGAGAAGTTTGCCTGCTCGGTCGACATTGTCGGACCGTCCAACCTCAAGACGCTCATCGGCTCGATTCCGCCGTACTGGAAACCGATCCGCGCGGTGTTCGACGTCCGCATGGGCAACGTCGATGACCCGAAGGACGCCGACTTGATCAAGGCCGCGTCCCCGCTGTTCAAGGCGGATAAAATCGTGCGTCCGCTTCTCATCGGCCAGGGTGCGAATGACCCGCGCGTCAACGTGAAGGAATCCGAGCAAATCGTCGATGCCATCGAGAAGAACAAGGGCAGCGTGACTTACGTGCTCTATCCCGACGAGGGCCACGGCTTCGCGCGGCCGGAAAACCGGATTGACTTCAACGCGCGCGCCGAAAAATTCCTGGCGCAACATCTCGGCGGCCGCGTCGAGCCGATTGCGGGCGACAAGGTTCCCGGCTCCACTGCGGTCGTGAAGGTGGTCGGGAAATAGCGAGCCCGGGCCTGAACGCCGGATGACCGTGATCGACGTCCCGCGACTGCGCTGTGGGCGCGGGACGTTCGGTGAATTGTCGACCGACGCCTCCGCAGCACCGTGGGACCGCCTGGCCGCGGTGCCCCTGCGCTCCAACTCCGGCCAGGCAGCCGTGGCGGCGACGACTCTGCGCGTGGGCTGGGATGACGAGGCATGGCACCTCCACTTCGAATGCGCCGATCCAAATCCATGGGCCACGATTACGGAGCGCGATGGTCCCTTGTGGAACGAGGAGGTCGTCGAGGTGTTTTTCGATCCGGTCGGCGATCAGCAGTCGTATTTCGAGATCGAGGTGAACCCGCTGAACATCGTTTGCGATTTGGTGCTGCGGCGTTCGCCGAGTGGCTGGCGCAAGGAATTCGGCTGGCACTGTGCGGGTCTGCACACCGCAGTGCAACTCACACCAAACGGCTGGAACGCCGCGCTTCAAATCCCTTTCGCTGCGGTGACCAACCAAGCCGTCGGGGCCGGCACGATTTGGCGCGCGAATTTCTTCCGCATCGATCGTCCGGGCGGACCCGGCAGCGCGGCCGAGTTGAGCGCGTGGTCACCGACGCTCGCGCCGACGTTTCATCGGGCGGAACGATTCGGGGTGATGGAGTTTTGCGCGTAGCGCGGCGGATCGGCTTCCGCCAGGCAGGGAAGTTTCGGCGAAACGTCCCTCCCTCGTTGGCAACGCGCCCGGGGGTCGCGTTCCACCTCACCGCTTCGCGTTCGTTTCCACCAGCACCACGACGGCCAATCGCCCATCTGTCTTCCATGGATCGCCCCCGCCGTTCTTTCCCGAACGCTGCGGGTGGAAATCGTCCGCCCAGCGCAGCTCCTTGACGCGATGCACCCGCTGCAAATCCGCGATCAAGAAATCGCGTTCCACGTCGATCTCCGGCCCGATGTGATGCGTCACCTGACCCGTCGTCCGGCTCAACTCTACCCCCATGTCGTAAATGTCGGCGCCCATCCAGACTTCGCGGCCCTCATCCCGCTTGTCGGTGCTCCACAATCGGACGTGATGACGCTGCTTCGGGCTGCCATCCACCGGTTTCTCGAACGCCAGATCCTGTTTCCGACCAAACAAAAAGAGACTGCTGACCGGCGCCTGGTCGTCCGGGCGCCGGAACACCGTGTCGACGGCGATGCGCACGCTCGAGCGAAAAGTGATCGGATCCGCCGGATACCAGCCGGCGGCCGTCAGCGCGCGCACCAGCTCGATTTCGGATCCCACCAGCGAGATGTTGAGGGGGTCCCCCGGGATGCCGTTGCCGGTGTGAGTGAGGCGCGGACTGTCGGTGAAATCCGCGTGCCGGCGTTCATAGATGCGCCAAAGCACCGGCACAATCACATAGGCGCCGAGCCCGTAGACCGCGGCGGCGATGAGGGTGATCCACGCCCAACGGTGCCGGGCGCGATACGAGGGCGGGTGGGGCAGGGACACGGCGGTGGATGGAGCCGGCGCGCGACTCCCGAGCAGGTCTATTTCTTGTCCTTGTCGTGATCGTGGTGATGATGGTGATTCACGCGGTAGTGCTCGTCATCGTCGACCATCGCCGTCTCGGCTGAGAGGTCTTTGCCGGGTTCGATATTGCTCATGAAAAGACGCGATTGCTGGGAACTAAAGTTGAGTCGGGCCCAGTCCTAGGGCCGCTGCGCCATTGCTGTCAAGATGATGGGACAAACCGCGGGACGCGCGCACAATCTGACCACATTTCTCTCCCGCTGGGCAGGGCAAATACCGCGCCGGAAGCCCGTCGTCCGCCAATCCGCTTGCGTCCCGCGCCTCCGCAGGGCGAGTCTGGCGCGATGCTCCCCGAAATCGTCACGGAAATCCCCGGTCCCCGTTCGCGTGAGCTGGCCGCGAGACTTCACCGAAGCGAATCGCGCAACGTGACTTTTCTCGACGCGGAATTTCCCGTCTTCTGGGCTCGCGCACACGGCGTAAATGTCTGGGATGTGGACGGAAACCGCTTGCTGGATCTGACCTCGGCCTTTGCGGTGGCCGGTCTCGGTCACGCACATCCAGCCCTGGTCGCCGCGTTGAACGAGCAGGCCGCCGCGCTGCTCCACGCGATGGGCGATGTGCATCCGACCGAGGTCAAGGTGCGGCTCTGCGAGGAACTCGGCCGCATCACCTTCGGCCGGTGGAATGGCGGTTCGGCCCGGGTCATCCTTGGCTCGGCCGGCTTCGAGGCGGTCGAGGCCGCTCTGAAGACCGCTTTTCTCCACACGGGCCGGCGAGGCGTGGTCGCCTTCAGCGGCGGCTATCACGGCTTGGGTTACGGCGCACTCGAGGCTTGCGGCTGGCCGTATTTCCGCGACCCGTTTCGCCGCCAGCTCGCCACGTTCGCCACATGGTTGCCCTATCCGCATTGCTTTCGCTGTCCGTTTGGAAACCACGACGCCGCCCGACTCGGGAGCGAGCTGCCGGCTTGTTCCAAGAGCTGCCTCGATCAACTCGAGGCGAAGCTGCGCGGCGTCCTCGCCACCGGCGAAATCGGTTGCGTCCTCGTCGAACCTGCGCAGGGACGCGGGGGCGAGATCTTCCCGCCCGCCGAATTCCTGCCGCTCTTGCGTCGCCTCTGCGATGAATCCGGCGTGGTGCTCGTGTTCGACGAGATCTACACGGGGTTCCATCGCACCGGGCCGTTTTTCGCGAGCGAAGCCGCGGACGTGGTGCCGGATTTGGTGTGTGTCGGCAAGGGCCTCACCGGCGGCTTCCCGCTTTCCGCCTGCATTGGTCGCGCGGCCGTGATGGATGCCTGGCCGGAATCCACCGGCGAAGCCCTGCACACCAGCACGTTTCTCGGCCACCCGGTCGGGTGCGCAATGGCGCTCGCCTCGATCGCGGAACATGAGAACTCCGACGTCGCGGCGAAGGTGCTCGCCCAGGGCGCACGGCTCCTTGAGGCGTTGCGCGCGATCGATTCACCGCGCGTCGGCCAGGTACGCGGGCGTGGCCTGATGCTCGGAGTCGAGCTGGTGCACAGCGCGGACGATGCCCGTCCGGACGGCGCGGCGGCGATTCAGGTCGTCAAGCGCGCGCTGCGCGAAGGCCTGCTGCTGCTGACTGGCGGTCCGCAAGGTAATGTTCTGTCCCTTACCCCGCCGTTTGATCTGACCGCGGCCGAGATCGGTTGGGCCGCCAAACGTCTGGGCGAATTCATCGCGGCCGTGCCATGACAGGGTGGTTCGCGTCGTCCCGACGCGATGGCAAAGTCAGTCGGCGGAGCCGCAAATCCCTCTGCCAGCCACGCTGCGTTCGCCAGTTTCGGACGAGCGAGGACGCTCGTCCCTACCCCTTGGCCACCGGCATGGGGACAGGCCGAACGACCTTACGAAAAACGCACATCCTTGCCGGGGTCGAGCTCGTAGTTCAGCTCGGAAAACGCGATGATGTGCGGCGCCAGAATTTCCTCGCGGTACCGCGTGCTCAACGGGTTCGCGCGAAAGCTCGCAAGCCGCTCCATGCTTTCGAACTCCAGCGTGACGAAGAAGCCCCACTCGTGCGGTGACTCAATCCGGCGGCCGCACCGGATCGACTTCACCTCCGGAATCTTCAGCAATTGCGTGCGCGTCTTGCGCATCATCCCGTCGATTTCCGCCGACGTGACGCCGTCGCGCAACTGGCAGAGGACAATGTGCGAGATCATGCCCGGACCCGTTCAATGGTGGCACCCAGCCCGGAAAGCTTGTCGTCGAGGTTCTCGTATCCGCGATCGATGTGATACACTCGGCTGATCTCAGTCGCACCCTCGGCCTTCAATCCGGCCAGCACCAGCGCGGCCGACGCTCGCAGATCGCTCGCCATCACCGGCGCCGCACTCAACTGATCCACCCCGGTCAGGAGGGCCGTGGCGCCATCGAGTCGCGCGTTCGCCCCCATGCGCTTCAGCTCGGACAGGTGCATGAAACGTTGCGGAAAAATATGCTCCGTCACCACGCTGATACCGTCGGTCGTGCAGAGCAACGCGCACATCTGGGCCTGCATGTCCGTCGGAAAACCGGGATACGGCTCGGTGGAAATTTCCAAGGGCCGCCCCTTTCCGTTCGGACGGATGGTCAGCGAGTTGGCGGTCTGCTCGATCTTGAATCCCGACCTGGTCAGCGCCTCGATCACCGACGTGAGATGTTCCGGGATGACGTTGCGCAGCGTGACGCCCTGGCCGCCTCCGCAAATGGCGCCGGCGACGAGGAACGTGCCGGCCTCGATGCGGTCGGGAATGACTGCGTGCTCCGCGCCGTGGAGTTCTTTCACGCCCTCGATCGTAATCCGGGGGCTGCCGGCACCCTCCACCTTCGCGCCCATCGCGTTGAGGAAATTGGCCAGGTCGACCACCTCCGGCTCGGCGGCCGCGCCCTCGATGACCGTCGTACCCTCGGCGAGCACTGCGGCCATCATCACGTTGTCCGTGCCGAGAACGGTGGGCCCATGGGGGCCGCGCAGGTTGATATGCGCCCCGCGCAGCGACTCCGCAAACACGCGCACGTCCCCACTTTCCACCCGGACCATTGCGCCCAGCGCTTGGAAGCCCCGCAAATGCAGATCAATCGGCCGGTCACCGATCACGCAACCGCCGGGCAGCGCGACCGTCGCCTCCTTGCCGCGGCCCAGCAGCGGCCCGAGCACGCAAACGCTCGCGCGCATTTTCCGCACCAGGTCGTAGGGGGCGACCGTCTTGATCTTCTCCGCGCAGACTCGCACCGTGCCGCTCGCGCGCTCCACCTCGGCGCCCAGATGGCTGAGGATCTGGAGCATGAAATTCAAATCCGAAAGATCCGGCACGTGGTCGATCACGCAGGTCTCCTTCGTCAGCAATGTCGCGGCCAGGATCGGCAGCGCGGAATTCTTCGATCCGCTGATGCGCACGGTGCCGGAGAGCGACGCTCCACCGTGGACAATGAGCTTTTGGAGGGACATGGAAAAGCGCGGGTTCCCGGCGGCGGCCCGGAGGCGTCACGCGGCCTGCGCGAAGACGAAACGGGAAATCTGCTGATAGTCCGGGGCCGTAGTAATGCCCCGCCAGCCCGCGTCGGCCAGTAATTTTTGCACTCGATCCGACTGATCGTGGCCGATTTCCAACGCGATGAAGCCGCCGGGCCGCAGGCGCGGCAGGGCTTCCGACGCCAGGCGCGCGACCAGGTCCAGGCCATCCGCCCCGCCATCCAGCGCCTGCACCGGATCCCGCTGCACTTCCCGACCCAGGGTCGCAATCTCCGCGCTCGGAATGTACGGGAGATTGGCGATCATAGCGTCGAACGGTCCCGCGTCGACGGAGGTGAGCAAATCGGTTTCCACGAACTCGACCCGCCCCGCGACTTCCAACTTCAAGGCGTTTTCCCGCGCCAGTGCCAGCGCGTCGGGGAAAAGATCGGTCGCCACGAGTCGCGCCGCCACCCGCTCGGCCGCCAGCGTCACCGCGATCACGCCGCTGCCCGTGCCGACGTCGGCCACGGTCCACCCGGCGTCGACCGGAATTCGCTCGAGCACCAGTTCGACCAGGCGCTCGGTCTCGGGCCGCGGCACCAGCGCCCGCGCGTCGCAGCGGAATTCGCGACCGTGAAATTCGACGGTGCCTAGCAGGTGCTGGAGGGGCTCACCGCTCGCGCGGCGGCGCAGCAGGACGCGCATCGGGTCGAGTTCCGTGGGACCCAGCGGGCGGTCGAACTCGAGATAGAGGTCGATCCGGTTCTTCTTGCCGAGCACGTGCGCCGCGAGGTGCTCGGCATTGAGACGGGCCGATTCCACCGCGTGACGGGCGAGGTATTCGGTCGAGGACCGCACCACCTCCAGGAGCGAGAGCGGACCTTTGCGGGCGGGGACGGACATCGGCGTCCAAGATGCGGCGCGAATCAAGAAAGTCGAGATACAGGTTTCTCCACAGAGCCGCAGAGTGCACCGAGATTTACTCTGCCGGAATGCTTCAACTTCCATCACCGCGCCCGCGCAGCGCCTCGGTGTCCTCTGTGTCTCTGTGGCCCAACTTCCGTCAAGTTTCGGATTTCGAGTTTCCCGCGAAGCGGGGTTGCGTTCGCCGCGGTTCGGAGGAATGATTCGGCCCACGTCGGCGCCCGGCTGAAACCGCATGACTCTCACCGAAAAAATCCTCGCGCGCGCGAGCGACAAATCCCACGTCCAACCGGGCGACAACGTCTGGGTCCAGACCGACGTCCTGCTGACGCACGACGTCTGCGGCCCGGGCACTATCGGGGTGTTCAAGCGCGAGTTCGGCGAAAAAGCGCGGGTCTGGGACCGGGAGAAAATCGTCATCATCCCGGATCACTACATCTTCACGGCGGACAGCCTCTCGAATCGGAACGTCGACATTCTGCGTGATTTCGTGCGCGAGCAGGACATCCGATACTTCTATGACGTGATCGACGATCCGGACGGCTCGTGGAAATTCGACGCGTCGCAGGGTCAGTTGAAACGCCAGTACGGCTCGCGCTACGCGGGCGTCTGCCACACGGCGCTGCCGGAAAAGGGACACACGCGGCCCGGTGAAGTGCTCTTCGGCACCGATTCACACACCTGCATGGCGGGGGCGTTCGGTCTCTTTGCGACGGGCATCGGCAACACCGACGCTGGTTTCATCTTTGGCACCGGCAAGTTGCTGATCAAGGTTCCGGCCACAATGCGGTTCTACCTCGAGGGCGCGCTCAGTCGCGGCGTGATGGCGAAGGACGTAATACTCCACGTCATCGGCGAGATCGGTTTTGACGGCGCCACCTACCGCGCGATGCAGTACGAGGGTCCCGGCGCGTCGGCCCTGCAGATGGACGATCGCATGACGATTACGAACATGGCCATCGAGGCCGGCGGCAAGAACGGGATCTTCCCGGCCGACCAGGTGACGTTTGATTATGTCGACGCGCGGATCCGCGCGAACGGCACGAAGGCCGAGTACACGCCCGTCGAGCTCGATCAGGAGCAAAACTTCATCCACGATCAGGTCATCGATCTTTCCGCGCTGGAGCCGACCGTGGCGATGCATCCAAATCCCGGCAATCGCGCGCCGGCCAAGACGTTGGGTCACATCGGGCTCGACCGCGCGTACATCGGCTCGTGCACGGGCGGCAAGACGAGCGACTTCCTCGCCTTTGCGGAGGTGGTGCGCGGACGCAAGCTGAAGCTCGACACCTTTGGTGTGCCGGCGACGCCGCAGGTCGTGGACGATCTCCATAAATTGCAGATGGGCGGCGAGAGCGTGTGGAGCATCCTCGAGAGCGCGGGCGTGCAGCTCACGGAGAATGCGTCGTGCGCGGCGTGCCTCGGCGGGCCGGGCGACACGTTCGGCCGGCTCAATACGCCGATGAAATGCATCAGCGCGACAAATCGAAATTTCCCCGGCCGCATGGGCAACAAGCAATCGGAAGTGTTCCTGGCCAGCCCTTACACCGTGGCCGCCTCGGCCCTCACCGGGCGGATTACCGACCCCCGCGAATTTCTCTGACCATGAATCGTCTGTCCGCCCGCTTCATGCTTGCTGCGCTCGTCGCCGCGACGATCGCGGCGTGCAGCGCCCCACCGCCACCCACCCCGGCGCCGGTCGCCGCGCCGGTGAAGAAAGCGACGCCCAAAGTCACGCCGACGCCCACCCCGGCGCCGGTCGCGGCAGCCCCCGCGCCGGTGGCTCCGACCGATCAATTCAAGGTCACGGCCGTGCGCACACCCTTCTACCATTTCGGCCCGCAGCAGCCGGGCGGACCGAACCAGAGCCTTGACTACGGGGCGAGTCTTACGCTGCTCAAGCGGGGGTTTGGCTACAGCCAGGTGCGATTGAAGGATCAGCAGACGGGTTATGTGGCCACCGAAGATATCGCAGCGCTCACGCCGCAGGAGCTGATGGCCCAGGAACAACCGGAGCCACCGACGGACCTCGGCGCCTTGCCGCGACCGGGCGGCGTACGACGCTCAGTCCTGCCGCCGCCGACAGCAGTGGACCTCCCGGAAGCGGAGCCGAAAACCGAGGCCGCGTCAGAGGCGAGGGCCGAGCCCACCCCGAAGTTTCGCGACTGAATCACGCCCCATGTCCAATTCGTTTTCCACGCCGGTGTTCGTCGTCGGCGATAACATCGACACCGACCAGATCATTCCGGCGGAATATCTCACGCTCGTGCCGACGATTGCGTCGGAGTATGAGAAACTCGGCAGCTACGCGATGATCGGGCTCCCGGAGGACAAATATCCGGTGCGCTTCATGGCACCGGGTGCGACGAAAACCACGTTCCGAATCATCATCGGCGGGCGCAATTTTGGCTGTGGCAGCTCCCGCGAGCACGCCCCGATCGCGCTGGGAGCCTGCGGCGTGAAGGCGGTCATCGCCGACAGCTACGCGCGCATTTTTTTCCGAAACTGCGTGGCGACCGGTGAGCTGTATCCCTACGAAACACCGGAGCCGCTGGCGCATTTGGTGAAGACCGGCGACGAAGCCACGCTCGATTTTGAAACCGACACGCTGACGGTGGGGGGGCGAACGGTCCAACTCCGGCCCCTCGGCGAGGTGCGCCCGGTCATCGACGCCGGCGGCCTGTTCAATTACGCGCGGAA
>JANMQT010000125.1:0-2959 GCA_031370675.1 Verrucomicrobiota bacterium | reverse complement strand
CGCAGGATCTCTTCCGTATGCTCACCGAGAAGCGGTGAGCGGCGGACGTCTGCCGGTGAATCCGACAGTTTGATCGGATTGCCGACCGTGAGGTACTTGCCTCGTTTGGGGTGATCGACTTCGACCACCGTGCCGGTTGCGCGCAATGCCGGTTCTTCGGCGATTTCCTTCATCGAAAGGATGGGACCGCTCGGAACTTCCAGCGGATTCAGCACCGCCATGACTTCCATCTTCGTCATGGTCTTGGTCCACTTTTCGATTTCGTCGAATACATGAGCGAGCCGGGGCAGGCGCGCCTCGGGCGTGTTGTAGTCGGGATCGGTGAGCCAGTCTTCGTGGCCGATCACTTTGGCCAGGGTGGGAAAGGCCTGAACTTGCGCGACCAAGTAGGTGTAGGCATCCGGATCGGTCTCCCAGCCTTTGCACCGGACGATCCAGCCCGGATGGCCGCCTCCGGATGCGTTGCCCGCGCGGGGTACGGCCTCCCCGAACTTGCCGTTTGGATACTGAGGGTATTCCTTGAGGACGCCATGCGCCAGCCGCTGCTGGTCTCTCAGCTTGACGCGGCAGAGATTCAGCACGGCATCCTGCATCGCGCACGTGACGCGCTGGCCGCGTCCGCTTTTCTCGCGCTGCAGCAGGGCTGCAAGAATGCCGGCGACGAGATGGATGCCCGTGCCCGAGTCGCCGATCTGAGCGCCGGTCACCATCGGAAAGCCGCCGATCTCGCCGGTGGTCGATGCCGATCCGCCCGTGCACTGCGCGACGTTTTCATATACCTTGCAGTCTTCAAAAGGACCCGGGCCGAATCCTTTCACCGACGCGTAGATCATGCGCGGATTGATTTCCTGAATCTTCTTCCACGGAAAACCCATGCGATCGATCGCGCCGGGCGCAAAGTTTTCCACCATGACGTCGCATATCTCGATCAGCTTCGTGAAGATCCTGGCACCGGCTTCGGTTTTGGGGTTCAGCGTGAGGCTGCGCTTGTTGCCGTTCAACATCGTGAAATAGAGGCTGTCCACGCCCGGGATGTCCCGCAACTGACTGCGAGTCGGATCGCCCTCACCCGGCCGTTCGATTTTGATCACATCAGCCCCAAACCACGCCAGAATCTGTGTACAGGTTGGCCCCGACTGCACGTGCGTCATATCGAGGATCCGAATACCTTCCAATGCTTTCGCCATGATTACTTATTCTCCAAAACAGTGTGGTTGTTGCGCACGGGCGCGCACCGTCACCCGTGTGAGTTGCCAATTCTAACCTCGCAGGAAAGCGTGCACAACCACAGAGTCAGGAAAGGGCTCGAGGAAATCTGCACGTTCCCCGGAACGCGGGAGCTCGCGCGGGTCGCCATGACCGAGTCGATGACCATCGCCGAGCGGCTTGGGATCAAATTCGGCGTCACGTTTGAGCAGCGCATCGATGCCGCGCAAAAAGTCGGCGCGGACAAGCCGTCGATGTTGCAGGAAATCGAGACCAGGCGCCCGACCGAGGCTGATGCGGTGGTCGGTTGCAGGGGTCGAGCGGGGGCGGATCGCCGGCGTGCCGCCGCCGGTGACGGACACGGTCTATCGCGCGGTCAAGTTGTTGGAGAATCGGGTGCGCGGCGTCCCGGCCGCGCCGCTCGTCATTCGGCCACGCGAGGCAAGACGCCCCGCGCGAGCGTGCTCTCGGCGGCAAGGGCGCTGGGCGCCATGCGCGCTTTGAAGGCGCGGCAGAGGGGCTTCAGCGCCAGCAACGCCAGCAACGCGGCGATGATATCAAAAGCCGACGCCACGTAGAAAATGGGTTTCCAACTGCCGTAGGTTTTCTGCAGCCAGCTGCCGAGCGGAATGAGCAGGGCCGCCGTACCCTTGGCGGTGTAGAGGATGCCATAGTTCGTGGAGGCAAACTTCGCGCCGAAGAGGTCGCCGGAAATCGCGGGGAAAATGCTGTAAATCTCGCCCCAGGCGAAAAACGCCAGCGCGGAAAAGAGCACGAAGTAGATCGGGTTGTCCGCAAAATAGATCAGCGAGAAGATGGCGATGCCTTCGGCGGTGAACGCGATGAACATGGTCAGCTCGCGACCGATCAGATCCGACAGCCAGCCGAAGAACGGCCGGGTCAGCCCGTTGAGGATTTGATTAAGGGAGAGCGTCAGCGGCAGCGCCGCCATGACGAAAAGCCCAAAAACCGAAATGGGGGTGTCGGCGATTTTGAAACTCTTGGCGATGGGCCCCAGCTGGGCCACGGCCATGAGACCGCCGGTCGCGACCATCGTAAACATGACGTAAAGCACCCAGAAGACTGGCTCGGAAAGCATCTTGGCCGGAGTGGTGTCGGGCATCTTGTGGGCCAGTTTGTTTTCCTCACCCGCCTCGGCCGCCTTCAGCGCCAGTCCCTCGAGGATGACCGATGGACGGCGCATGAGGATCGAGCAAACGACGATGATGGCGCCTTGAATGATGCCGAAGATTAAGAACGTGCGCTGAAAGCCGCTCGCCTTGATCATGTTCGAAATCGGAATGACCGAAAGGGCGGCGCCCCCGCCGAACGCCATGGACGTGATGCCCGCCGCCAGGCCGCGACGATCTGGGAACAGTTTCAGCGCGTTGCCCATCGACGTGGTGTAAACGATGCCGCCACCGATGCCGCCAACGATCATGCCGAGGTAAAGCATGGGCAGTGACGTCGCGTAGGAGTTGATGACCCAGCAGAGGCCGACCATGACGCCACCGACCGCGATGACGCCCTGCGGACCGAGCTTGTCACGCATGTAGGCGAGCAACGGCGCCAGCCACGTTTGCGAGATTACGAAGAGCGTGAACGCCCATTGGATGGCGTCCGGCTCCCATTTGAAGGTCTCGCGGATGGGGGTGACGAAGAGCGTCCAACCATATTGGAGATTCGCCGTGGCGACCATGGCGACGACGCCGACGGTGAGTTGGAACCAACGGTTCAGGAGAAGGGAATTCAT
>JANMQT010000082.1:0-8675 GCA_031370675.1 Verrucomicrobiota bacterium | reverse complement strand
GTAAGCGCTGCCCAGGTTGTTCCAGACGATGGGGTAGTCCGGATTGAATTTCGTCGCGCGGGTCAGGATGTCGATCGCGCGGCCGTACTGCTTCGCGTTCGTGAGATTGTAACCCAGATCGCTCATTGCCTCGACGTATTCCGGGCGGAGCTGCAGCGCCTTCTGTAACGCATCCACGCCGCGATCAAGTTGCCGGTTTTCGCACAGGGCGCCGCCGTAGTAGTGCCAGCTTTCCGCGTCCTTGGGGAAGGCGTCCACCGCGCGCTGCATGACATCCACGGCCTTGCCCGAGCTGGCCTTGGCATCGGCGGGGGCCTGGATGCGCGCAAGATTCATCCACGTGTCGCCCAGGACCGTCAGGTTGGCCGCGGTTTGCGGGGCCCGCTCGCCGGCGCTGATGCCGCGCTCGTAGCTCTGCTTGGCTTCGTCGAAGCGGACATTCAAATACTGGTTGATCCCCAGCGTGCGCCACGGCCCCGGGAGATTCGGATTCAGCGTGGTCGCCTTGCGCGCCGCTTGCTCCGAGTCCGTGAAGCGCGCCAGCAACAGGTAGGTGTAGCTCAGTCGGTCGTAACCTTCGGCGAGATTCGGGTCGAGCTGCACCGCCCGTTCGAAGGATCGCGCGGCCTCCACCGGTCGACAGTCCCTGCGGTAGTGATCGCCGACCACCATCCAGGCGCGAGCGGGGTTGGACTCCGTCTTGCGCACGGTGCGGAATGAGGTGACCGCCGCCTCCGGCATGCCCACGACGGCGGGGTCATTATCCTTGGTCATCGCCGGTGGGGCCGTGGCGACCGGAGCAGGCGTTGCCTGCGCGACCACCGGCACCGGCGTGGAACCTGGCTCACCTCCGGCCGGCTTTTTCTTGCGCAACGCCGCGAAGCCCACGACGAGGCTAACGACCGCGACCGCGGCACCCACGCCGATCCAAAGCGGCAATTGACTCTTGGTCGCGACCGCGACGGGTGCCGTCTCTGCCGAAGCGTGCGCGGGCATGTGCATCCGCTTTGGCACCGGCATTGGCATGGGTGCGGCGGGCTGGGACAGAACCGGTGGAACGGGAGGCGGCGGTGGCGACGCGGAGATCGGTGCCACGGTGGCGCCCGCGGGACGGGACGTGGTGGTCGCGGACGAGCCGCGCTTGGGCAACGCGGCAGCGAGCGCCGCCGAGAAATCGCGCGTGCTCGCGAAGACCTCGCCGGGTCCGGGGCGCAGCGCGCGGCGCAGGACGTGATTGCCCTCCTCTGCCACCGCGGAAATGGAGGTGTAGCCATTCAGCGCAAGACGCTCAGGATCCAGCCGATTGGGCGCGCCGCCGAGCAATTCATAGGCGAGCGCAGCGACCCGCGCGGTGTAACGCGGGCCAAGGGGCTTGCTGGAATCGTGGCCCGAGCGAGCACCGGGGATGACCGTCATCATCCCTGCATCCGCGTCGGGCATCGGGGGCGGTGATTCGCGTTCGCTGAAATCGAGTGCTCCGACCTTCACCTGCCAGCGCGGCCAATGGGCCAGCGGTCGGGCGAGCAGCGCGGGCCAAGCCTCGGCGGGCGGACCATCCGGCAGGTGCAAAGCCACCTGTCCCAGCGTCAGGTCGAGTCCCTCGAGCCCGGCGCCGGTAGCCGCATCGACGACTCCCGCCAGATTGTCCACGATGGCCTGCACGTCGCCCGTCGGAAGCGCGCCGCCTCTCGCCCGCAGCATGTCCATCAAGGTTCGTGCCTCGAGCCATTCCAGCGTCGCAAATCGTCCGCCCTCGCATTCAAACAGCGCGACATCCGAAACCAATCCCGGATGCTGAAGCTGACCGATGACCTGCGCATTCTTCCGAAATTGTTGCAGGGCCTCCGGCGTGCCCAAAAGACCGCTGCGCACCGCGCGCAAGGCCACGACCGCCCCGCTGCGTTGCCGATCGGTGGCTTTGAACAGGCGACCGGTCAAATCGTCACCGGCGTGCTCGACGAGTTCGAAGCGATCCGCGAGCACGGTTCCCACGACCGGTGGCCAGGCCATCGGAATCTTGGGCGGAGCCGCGACCGGCGCGGCGGTTGCCGCCGGGGCGGCGATGGCGCGAAGAGTCGCTTCAATTTCGTGACGCAGGGCCGTGGGATCGGCCGGCCGATCTTCGCGGTCTTTCGCGAGCATCCGGGCCAGCAGCGCGATGACCGCAGGCGGCGCATCGACAAGTTCCTCGAAGGGTGGCGGCTTGGAAAGGTGCTGCGCGGCGACGCGAACGAATGATGTCCCGCCGAACGGCGGCGACCCGCGCAACGCGTACCAAAGCGTGACGCCCAGCGAGTAAATGTCGGAACGAATGTCGAGTTCGACCGTGGGCTCGATTTGTTCCGGGCTCGCAAAATGAGGCGTGCCGACAAATCCTGCCGTGAGGCCGCCATCATTAACGGTCGTGACGGCGCCATCCGCATCGCCTTGGGCGCCACCGGGCGCAAAGGCCGCCTTCGCCAGGCCGAAATCGATGAGCTTCACAAACAGGTCGTCCCCACCCAGCTTGTCCTTCACGAGCATGATGTTCGCGGGCTTGATGTCGCGATGAATCACTTTTTCCGCCCACGCCGCCTGCAGCGCCTTTGTCACCTGCAAAATGATCTCAAGCGCGATCGGCGGCGGAAGTTTCTCTTCCCGCTTGATCAAGGACTGGAGCGTCTCGCCCTCGATGAACTCCATCGCATAAAAATACGTGTCCCCTTGCTGGCCCTGGTCGAAAACGGTCGCGATGTTCGGATGCTGGATGCGCGCGGCCGACCGCGCCTCACGGAGGAATCGCCGGCTGGTGGTGTCGTCATTCAGCAGGCCGTCGCGAATGATTTTCAGCACGACCGGGCGACGCAGGCGGGTGTCGAACGCCTTGTAGGTGACGCCCATGCCACCCCGCCCCAATTCGATCGGGGTGCCCGAGGCATCCTGCTCAACTTGAAATTGCTGAAAATGGATTGGATCAGCCATGGACGACGTGGAGCATTGGAATAAGCCGTTTGTATGCCGCGAATCCCGGGTGTGAACAAGGTCAATTCGCGCTTTCTCCCGCGGTCGAATCAGCTATCGATGAGCAGCGATGTCGCCTGACCCTTCCGAATCCGCCGCCAGCTCCGCCGTCAGTGCCACGCGGCAGGTGGGCATTGTGGGCCTTGCCGTCATGGCCAGCCGGCTCCTCGGTCTGGCGCGCGACCTGATCATTGCGGCCCTCTTTGGGGCCAGCCGTAGCCTTGACGCCTTTCTGATCGCGTTCCGCATCCCCAACCTGCTCCGGGATCTTTTTGCGGAGGGGGCGCTCTCGACGGCCTTCGTCACCGTGTTCACCCAGAAAATTGCGACCGAGGGCGACGAATCCGCGTGGAAGCTCGCCAGCAAGGTCACGACGCTGGTCACGGTTTTCATGAGCGCGGTCGTGTTGCTCGGCATTTTCGTCGCCCCTTGGCTGGTGCGCCTGCAGGCGCCCGGCTTCGCCCCGGACGACGTCGCCTTCACCACCGTCCTGCTGCGGATCATGTATCCGTTCATCCTGCTCGTCTCGCTGGCCGCGCTGGTGATGGGCATGTTGAACGCGCGCCGCATCTTCGGAGTGCCGGCGATGGCCTCGAGCTTTTTCAATCTTGGTTCCATCATCGGCGGCGTGGCGCTCGGCTGGTGGATCGACCCGGCATTCGGCCCGAAATCCCTAGTCGGCCTGGCGCTTGGCACGCTCGTGGGCGGCTTGTGCCAGCTGGGCGTGCAGCTCCCGATCTTGCGTCGGGAGGGCTTTCGATTCCGGTTTGATTGGGACACGCGCGACGCAGGGGTCCGGCGCATCATCGCGCTGATGATTCCCGCCATCATCGCCGGCAGTGCGGTGCAGGTGAACGTGGTCGTGAATGGCATTTTCGCGTCGTACCAAGAGGGCGCGATTTCGTGGCTGCAATACGCCTTCCGGCTGATGCAATTGCCGCTCGGGGTGTTCGGCGTGGCCATCGCGACGGTCACCCTCCCGCTGGTTTCCCGCAGTGCCGCGCTCGGGAATCGTGACGAATTCCGGTCCATCCTGGCGCGGGGCATCCGGCTGGCGTTCTTTCTGACGGTTCCGTCCGCGATCGGCCTCATTTGCCTGGCTGAGCCGATCATCGGCCTAATCTTTGAGCGGGGGCGCTTCGACCATCACGCCACGGTCGAGACCGCCGCGGCGCTGCGCTTTTATGCGATTGGCCTGGCCGGATATGCGGGACTCAAGGTGCTGGCGCCGGCTTTCTACGCGCTCGATCAGAGGCGCACCCCGATGTACGTCAGCCTTATTTCAATCGGCGTGAACCTCGCGCTTAATGCGGCGCTCGCGTTTGGGCTCGGCTGGGGCCATCGCGGCCTCGCACTCAGCACGTCGATCGTCGCAATGCTGAACTTCCTCATCCTGTACGTCCTGATGCGCCGGCTGGTGGGCGGATTGGAAACCGAGGTCTTGGTGCGGTCGTCCAGCCGCCTCGCCGTCGCTGCAGCGGGGCTGGCGATCTTCTGCTTCGCCGCCCAACGGTTGGTCCTGGCGGACTTTTTTCACTGGCCACTGACTTGGAAAATCCCCGCCCTGCTCGGCGTGATCGCCGTCGCCGGACTCCTGTTTTTTGTCACCTGCTACCTGCTCCGCGTGCCGGAGATGCGGGAGGCCATGGACCTGGTGTCCCGCCGGCTCAGGCGTGGAAAATGAAAAAGGCATCAGGCGGGGAGCCTGATGCCCTTTGAAAGAAACGCGGCCGAGCCTAGCTCTTCGGAGCCGGAGTCGTGGTCTTCTTCTTGGCCGGAGCCTTCTTTTTGGTGGAAGTCGACTTCTTCTTGGTGGTCTTCTTCTTGGCCGGGGCAGTGGTCGTTGACGCGGCGGGGGCGTCGGCCATCGGAGCGGCGACGGTGCTACCAACGAAACCAACGGCGGCAACGAGTGCTGTGGCGGTGATGAGGAGGCGCTTGATCATGGCGGGTACTGTATTTCTCTTTTTGGGGGTTATGGTGAATCCGGTGTGGCAGTGGGCTTTACCGGGTCAACTTGGCGTACGGGACGCCGTTATGACAGACGGGGTTTAAATAGGGTTCTTCACATATTTTCAAACTTTTTATGATTATTTTTCTGCGGACTGAACCCGTTGGGGCTCTGTCGGTTCGGCCGTCCCGGGCAAACATCTAGTTGCGCACCGCACCACCCCTCCCGTAATCTCGGCGCTTCTCCGTCGGGCGCGGCCCCCTATCCGCCCTTCGACCCCTCCATTCCTCTGTTTTTATGTCCAAGCCGACCCCGCCGTCGCTCTACCAAGATCCCGCCTTCGACATGGCCAAGGAGCAGTTCCGTCTCATCTCGGAATACCTCAACATCCCCCCGGACGAACGCGACCGCCTTTTTTACCCGAAACGCGCCATCAGCGTGGCCGTGCCAATCCACAAGGATGACGGAACGACCGCCGTCTATCAGGGGTACCGTGTGCAGCACCATCTCTCGATGGGACCCACCAAGGGCGGCACCCGCTTCGCCCCGAGCGTGAACATGGGCGAGGTCGCCGCGCTCTCAATTTGGATGAGCTGGAAATGCGCGCTGGCCGGCCTGCCCTACGGCGGCGCCAAGGGAGGCGTCTGTGTGGACGTGCGCAGCCTTTCGCTGCGCGAGCTGGAGGCGCTCAGCCGGCGCTACATGCAGGAGATGATTCCGTTCGTCGGGCCGAAAATCGACGTCATGGGCCCGGACATGGGCACGAACGAGCAGGTCATGGCGTGGTTCATGGACACGTACTCGATGTACATCGGCTACAGCGTGAATGAAATCGTCACAGGCAAGCCGATTTACCTCGGCGGCTCGGCCGGCCGGCGCGAGTCCACCGGGCGAGGAGTCGCGTTCCTGGTTGAGCGCTCGCTCGATCAGCTCAAGATTTCGCCCGTCGGCTGCACCTGCATCGTCCAGGGCTTTGGCAACGTCGGCTCCGTCGCCGCCGCCAGCCTGTACTACAAGTCCGGCGTGAAAATTGTCGGCCTTTCCGATGCGTATGCCGCCTTTTACGATGCAAAGGGCATCGCCTTGGAGGGCGTGGAGGAGCATCTCAAGACGAACCGCGACCTCACGAATTATCTCGGCGCGCCGCGCATCGATCCGGAGGAGATGCTCATCCAGCCTTGCGACATCCTGATCCCGGCGGCGGTCGACCGTGTGATTCATGGTGGGAACGCCGCGCAGCTCAAATGCCGCATCCTGGCCGAGGGCGCCAACGGCCCGACCAGCCCCGAGGCGGACGTCATCCTCGACAAGCGCTGGGACGAAGTCTTCCTGATCCCGGACATTCTTTGCAACGCGGGCGGCGTCATCGTCAGCTACTTCGAGTGGGTGCAGGATCTCGCGGCCTTTTTCTGGAACGAGACCGAGGTGACGGACAAGTTGTTCCGCATTCTCGATCATTCCTTCCAAGCCGTGGTGCGCCGCGCCAAGGCCGAGAAAATCAGCCACCGCAGCGCCGCGCTCGCGATCGCGGTCGAACGCGTCCGCAAGGCGAAAGAGACCCGCGGGCTGTTCCCGTAAGCCAGCGGAAGGGAATTTTACGTGCGCGGCGCCTCGCGCAAACGATGTTGGGATATGTTGTCTTTGCGCTGGCTCCTCGTCGTCTCGGCCGTTTTTCTTAATGGCTGCGCCCTGACGGACTTTCCCGGCTTCGGGCCCCGGAGCGGAACCGGACCCGCCTCCATCGTCATCGATTTGACGACCCAGAAGGCCTATCTCTACCGCGGCCGGACGCTCGTTCTCGAGTCCGCCGCCTCGACCGGACGCGAAGGCTACGCCACGCCGACGGGCAAGTTTCATGTGATCGAAAAAGACCTCGACCACCGCTCCACGCTGTACGGGGAATACGTGCAGAACGGAAGGGTCATCATCCCGGGCGTGGATGTGCGCAAACAGCCCCGCCCGTCGGGAACGACCTTCGAGGGCGCGCCGATGCCGTACTTCCTGCGCATTGTCGGTGCCGTCGGCATGCACGCCGGGCAGGTGCCGCGTTATCCCGCATCGCATGGCTGCATCCGGCTGCCGAACCGAAAGGCGAGATACTTCTACGACGCGGCCAGGGTCGGGACGCCGGTGACCATTCGGCGATGATGAGCGTCAGGTTCTAATCCGCCTCGCGCAACTGGCGGGTGAAGCCCTGCAGTTCGGGTACCGCGAGATCCGACACGACCACGTATCTCATGCCCCCGTGTGACCACGTGGCGACATGGAATCCATCCTGACTGATCCAGCGCTCGGCTTCGTCCGCGGACGACGGTGCGACAAAGACATTGATCCGATGCTCGCGGCACGTGTAGACCAGCGCGGCGACGTTCCGGTGCTCGAGATAGTCGAGCCGCGCGCCGAGGAGCGGAAACCCCGACGCGGCCAGATCCTGCACCGGCGGTGAATAGTCGACCCTCTGCGCCACCCAGGGCTTGACGGTGTGACGATCAGTCGAGGCGACATCGGTCAGATGTCCCGGCAATAGTGATCGGACGTGATTCGCGACTGCTTCGGCCACGAGCGGATTCAGCCGCGACCGTTGCCAAACCGGGCGCAGCATGGCGAGACCCACGATCACAGCCGCCGCCGCGGCGAGCCAGCGCCAATCGAAGGAAAGAACGGGCGAACGCGCAACGGCCGCGCCGCTTTCCCGCCGCAAATCCGCGCGAATCCGTGCGGCCAGTTTCGGCGGCGCCCCGCCGCGCGGCAGGCCCTCGCGAATCACCGCGCGCAATGCCTCCTGCTGTTTGCGCACGCGCCGGCATTCGGGACATGTTTCGACGTGCTGCTCGATCGCGAGCGAGTGCACGAGGTCCAGCTCGCCATCCAGGTACGCCTCGAGCAGGGGTCGGGTTTCGTCACAGTTCATGGTCGGAAAAAATCTTGAGCTGCTTCGCCACCTCCGCCTGTAATTGGCGACGGGCTCGGGCCAGACGCGACATGATCGTGCCGATCGGCACCTCTGCGACGACCGCAATCTCCTTGTAGGACAGTCCCTCGAGTTCGCGCAGAACGATCACCTCGCGAAAGAGGACGGGCATTTGCTCGAGCGCGCGCGTGAGCACCTCCGCGTCGGCGCGGCGCGCATGCTCATCGACCGTCGACTCGAGTGCGACCGAATGCACCGCCTCGTCGAAGGTCTCGCCCAAATCCTCCGCGCGATTCCGGCGCAGCCAGGAGTAGCAGACGTTTCGCACGATGGTGAGCAGCCAGGCGCGTCCGTCGACGCCGCGAAACTGGGGGAAAAACCGGAAGGCGCGCAGGTAGGCCTCCTGTACGCGATCCTGGGCGTCGTGCTCATTGCGCACGAGCCAGCGCGCCAAGTGATAGGCGCTGTCGAGATGCGGCAGCATCAATTGTTCAAACGGGGCCGGCGGCGTTTGCATGGCTCTCACCCGGCACAACGCGCGCGGGGGCGCATTTATTCCCGTCATTTTGCGGGAATAAACGACCGGCGCGGTGCGTTCGGGTCCTTGGAAGCAAATCATCCCAACCCCTTCCCATCGAGCTAAAGCGCATGAAAACTCCCGAATCCAACTCCGAGCAGTCCCCCGACGGCATCGATCGCCGTGGGTTCCTCGAATGCATGGCCTGGGCCGGCACCGGCGTGCTCTGGTCCATCTCCGGTGGCATCCTCAGTTCGACCGCCCTCGGCGCCGAAACGGCCAGCGCAACGGGCTCG
>JANMQT010000049.1:0-4336 GCA_031370675.1 Verrucomicrobiota bacterium | reverse complement strand
CCACGACCTGGAGTGCGCCGTTGTGGGTGCCGTACGGGTTGATGACGGTCGGCATGACGCTGCTCGCGGTGCGCCTGGCCTCGCAACTCCTCGTGCGCTTTTTCCTCAAATCCTCACCGGGAGCCGCCAAGTGATTGTCATGGAAATCGCTCCCATCCTCGCAGCAGGCGGTGGCATGAGCGTCACGACAATCGCGTTGTTGTACGCCGCGTTCACGCTGTTGCTGATGTTTCTGGGGGTGCCGGTCGCTTTCGCGCTCGGGACGGCGGCGATCACCTTCATGCTGATTTTCATGCCGCGGTCGTCGCTCGATACCGTGACACAAAACGTCTACGAGGAACTGGCGAGCATCACGCTGCTTTCCATTCCGCTGTTCATTTTGAAAGGGGCGGCGATTGGAAAATCGCGAGCCGGCGCGGACCTCTATTTGTCGTTGCACGCGTGGCTGCACCGCATTCCGGGCGGCCTGGGCATCGTGAATGTCTTCGCCTGCGCGCTCTTTGCGGCGATGGCGGGGTCCAGCCCGGCGACGTGCTCGGCCATCGGCAGTGCGGGCATCCCGGAGATGCGCAATCGCGGTTACTCGGCGGGCTTTGCGGCCGGCATCATCGCGGCCGGCGGCACGCTTGGCATCCTGCTGCCGCCGTCGATCACGATGATCCTCTATTCCGTGGCCGCGGAGCAGTCGCTCGGGCGATTGTTTCTCGCGGCCATCCTGCCGGGCGTCATGCTCGTGATCTTTTTTTCGGTCTATGTCGGCTGGCATTTTGCCGGCGAATACCGCAAGGCGAAGAACATCTTTGAACAGGGAGGCGAACGCTCCATCGTCCTCGAAGGGCACAGCTACACGCTCCGCGAGCGCGTCGCCATGCTGCCCCGCGTGCTCCCGTTTCTCATCCTGCTGATCGGTGTCATGGTCGCGCTCTACGGCGGCTACGCCACGCCGTCGGAAACCGCCGGCATCGGCGCCGTCCTCGCGTTCGTGCTCATCGCGATCATCTACCAGGTCTGGCGGCCCCGCCAGCTCCGGCCGATCCTGACCTCCGCGATCAAGGAGTCGACCATGCTCATGTTCATCATCGGCATGTCACTGCTCTACTCCTACGTGATGAGCTATCTGCACATCAGCCAGTCGGCGGCGGAGTGGATCGTGTCGATGCACCTCGGAAAGTGGGCGCTGCTGTTGGTCATCCTCGGCTTCGTGTTGGTGCTTGGCTTCTTCCTGCCGCCGGTCTCGATCATCCTGATGACCGCGCCCATCATCCTGCCGCCGCTCAAGGCCGCGGGCTTTGATCTCGTTTGGTTCGGCGTGATCATGACCATCGTCATGGAGATGGGACTGATCCATCCGCCGGTCGGCTTGAACATCTTCGTGATCAATAATATCGCGCCGGATATCCCGGTGAGCGACATCGTCTGGGGCGTCCTGCCCTTCATCGTGCTGATGGCGCTGGGCATCCTCGTGCTCTGTGTCTTCCCGGGCATCGCCCTTTGGTTGCCGGGGTATTTCTTGCTGAAATGAGTTATGAGTTATGAGCTATGAGTTGAATTCGGGAGTCCATAACGCATAACCCATAGCCCGTAACTTCAGTCCGTCCTCCGTCATGCGAAGCGGACGAGCAGCACAAGCGAGCCGATGGCCATCCCGATCCCGGCCAATTCGTACCAGTTCAGCGATTCGCGAAAGAAGAGGGCGCCCACCGCCGTCAGCAGCAACACCATCGAGACGGAATACAGCACGCTGATGGTCGCGAGCTTGAGATACTTCATGACGAAGACCCAGCCGAACGCCGTCGACGCGTAGACCATCAAGCCGATGTAGAACCACTTGGACTTGAGTGATTCTTTTTCGGCGCTGGCGAGCTTCAGGAAATAATCGCCGAGGACGCCGACCACGCTGAAGGCGATGGTGACGAGGACGGCGATGGTGTTTTTTCCCATGGCATCGGCGCGAGATGGACCTCAACGCCGCACGCGGACGGGGAAGGGCGGCCGCTTCTCAGCCTTGGGCGGATTGGCCGGGAGATCCTTCATGACAATCTCGATCGCTTTCTCGAGCTGCGGATCGCGGCCGGCGATGACATCAGCCGGCGTCTGCTCGACCTCGATGTCGGGCGGCACGCCTTCATTCTCGACGATCCAACCCTGGTCGGTCCAAATCGCGAGATCCGGCGCGGTGACGAATCCGCCGTCGATCAATTCCGGAAATCCGAGGACGCCGACCAGTCCGCCCCAAGTGCGCGTGCCGATCACCGGACCCAGCTTCAATTTCTGAAACATCCATGGCAACAGGTCGCCGCCGGAGCCGGCGGTTTCATCGGCGATCATCACCTTGGGTCCCTGGATGCCGGCAATGGGCGTCTTGAGATCGCCGCCGTAGCGCATGGCCCAATTGCTGATGGAGGGCCGGCGCAACAGGTCGATGTAATAATCGGCCACGCTGCCGCCGCCGTTGTGCCGCTCGTCCACGATGATGCCTTCGCGATCCGCCTGCGGGAAGAAGTAGCGCTTGAAGTAGGTGAAGCCCGCCTCAGCCGTGTTGGGAACATAGACGTAGGCCACGCGCCCCTTGGTGGCCTCGGTGACTTTTCGGAGGTTACCCTCCACCCAGTCGCGATTGCGCAGCGGCTGCTCGGCTTCAACCGGCACCACCTTGACCGTGCGCGAGCCGGAGCCGTCGGCATTCGGTCCGACCGTGATCTCCACGAGGCGCCCCGCTGTGCGTTCGAATCGTGAGTAGAGGCTGTCCGGCGCGCGCAACGGCATGCCTTCCACCGCGATCAAATATTCGCCGGCCTTTACGTCCACGCCGGGCTCGGTCAGCGGCGAGCGCAGATCGGGCGTCCAATTCAGGCCGCCGTAGACCTTCTTGAAGCGGTACCGGCCGTTCTCCACGCTGAAATCCGCACCGAGCAGGCCGCCGGGAATGGCCGCGGTCTCGGCCAGCGAATCGCCGCCGCCGACACGGTGGTGGCCGACCGCCAGTTCGCTGAACATCCATTGCATCACGCGATTCAGATCCTGGCGCGATGTCACGTCGGGCAGCAACGCGGCGTACTTGGCGCGTATCGCCTTCCAGTCGGCGCCGTGCATGCCCGGGTCGTAGAAGAAGTCGCGATTGATGCGCCACGCCTCGTGAAAAATTTGCGCCCACTCCGCGACGGGATCAATCTTCACCTGCACTCCGTCAAGATTGAGTTTGAATTTTGCCAGGTCGACCTTCTCGCCGAGATCGCTGATCGACCAGCCGTCCTTGACCCTGACCAGCACCCGTTTGCCGGAACCGGAAATCTCGAAACTCAGGACGCCCTCGGCGAGCGTGTCCTCCTTGCGCTTCTCAATATCGTACCGGTTCAAACTGGTATCGGCGCCGCGCACGGCACCCGGCTCCTTGCGGTAAAAGAGCTGACCGGTGGTGCCGACCTGGAGATCCAACAAGCCGGCGGGCTTCACCGCCAGCGCGAGGATGCGCTGCGAGAGGCCATCCTGGTCGACCGTCACGAGCACGGGCGGCTTGGCGCTCTTGTCCTCCTTGCCGTCGGCGGGTTTGGCGGCCTTGCTGGGATCCGGCTTGGCGGACTTGTCGTCCTTGTCGCCGTCCTTCTTGTCCTTTTCGGACTCCTTCTTCACTCCTTCCTCGTCGCTCTCTTTGGCGAGCGGCGAGGGGACGCCCTTGGCCAGCACCGCGAGGTAAATCGACCGGCTGGCGGCGAGGTCGGCGTTGGTCTGGGAGAACCAGTCCTGAACCGGGCCGGCGTCCGTGGAAACGAGGAAGTAGAGGAACTTGCCGTTCGGATCGAAGACGGGAAAGGAGGCGTCGGCCAGCCCATCAGAGATCGGGAACGACTTCCCATCCTTGAGCGAGTAGATCCGGATCGTGTTGAGAAAACTCGACGAATTACGGGTGTACGCCAGCCAGTTGGAATCAGGCGCCCACGCGTGGTGCAACACTTTCGCCGGTCCATACATCGGGTCCGCGTCCACCTTGGTCTGCTGGCCGCTGGCGACATCGAGAATCCAAATCGCACGCGAATTATCCGCGTAACTGACGTGCTTGCCGTCCGGTGACCAGCGCAAGTCCTCGTAGAAACCGGAGCCCTTGAGGGCGATCTCGTGCGGCTCGTCGTGGCCGTCCTGCGACGCGATGCGCAGCGCGTACTCGCCGCTCGCGTCCGAGAAGTACGCGATCTGCTTGCCGTCGGGCGACCAGGCCGGGTGCGTCTCATGCGCGCCGGGCGATCGCGTGAGATTGCGATCATCGCCTTTCTCACGCGGCACCGTTACGATGTCGCCGCGAATCTCAAACGCCGCGCGGGCGCCCGACGGCGAAATGCTC